>NZ_JALNUL010000029.1:0-53532 GCF_026540775.1 Methylobacterium sp. GC_Met_3 | reverse complement strand
CTAGCCGGCGGTGGCGCCGACGCGATGACACTGGCCATCGGGCATGGCGAAGGAGATCTCGCGATCCTCGACGCGGTGCGGGAGATCCGCTCGGTCTCGCCCGACGCCATCGTGGAGGAGTTCTCGGCCCTCTGCAAAGCCTACGGTGTCAGCCGGGTCGTAGGCGACCGCTATGCCGGCGAGTGGCCGCGGGAGCGCTTCCAGACGCGCGGGATCACCTACGAGGTCTCGGAGCGATCGAAGTCCGACATCTACCGCGAGTTCCTACCGCTACTGAACAGCATGCGGTGCCGGCTACTCGACGTGCCGAACCTTCAGCAGCAACTGGTCTCGCTGGAGCGGCGCACGACCCGCGGCAGCGGCAAGGACATCATCGATCACCCGCAGATGAAGGGCGCGCACGACGACGTGGCGAATGCCGCAGCGGGCGTGCTGGTGAGCCTGCAAAAGCAGCCCGGCGACTACGACCCAGACATGTGGGCGAGGCTGCTGGATGACTGAGGTGACGCTCACCATCGGCCGAGCTGAGGCCAACATCATCACCGAATCGGATGCGGGTTCCTTCCTGTCCCTGCGTCCGGTGCGAGCCGGCAGGTCGAGCGCGCGGTGTTCGCCCGCCGCGCTGCTCCCGGCCGGCGAGCGCATCCCCACAAGTCTCAACACCTATGGAGGTCAATCATGGGCCAGAATGTAGTCATCGACGTGCCGATGCGAGATGTCGTGACCCCGCGTCGTCGGGTTAGCGGCACGCAGAAGCTCGCCGACAGTACGCGCAAGATCTGCGACACGATCAAGGGCATCACTGAGCAGGTCGACCGCATCACGCAGTCTCGATCAATCATGAGGGCACACAACGCCCTTCAGTCCCCCGAAGCTCAGGCCATGCGCGACCGCGCAGCTTTTGATCAGGCCTATGCGGATCGCAACGAGCGCCAGCGTCAGCAGCTCAAGGCGACGCAGGAAGCCGCCGACAAGTTCTACGGGAGGGCCGGCAAGTGAGCGCAGAACCCGTGCACCATTTCGCCCCGAGCGCCGCGACCACGGCGTCCGCCCGTCCGGCCGAGGCCATCCCTGCGGTGGACCGAACCCTGCATCACCCGCAGCGCCCCGCCGCGATCGTCTCTCAGCCGGTCGCATCGGCGACGACAGTGGTCCCGCTCACCCGCATGCCGCAGAACCATGCTGAGCTGGAAGCTCTGATCGCGCGGCGTGTCCAGGACGCCGAACGGATCAGCAGAGAGAGCGCCGCAACAGCCGTCGCAGCCGCAGCGCCGATTGCTCCGCCCTCCCTTGTCCAGGCGGAAGCGGCATTGCCCCTGGCGGCCCTCAAGGCGGCTCAGGACGCCCGTCGCGCCGCCGAGGCGCCTCCGGTGCTCCCGCCGCCCCCCAAGCCCTTCCTGCCGCCTCTAGACGAGATGGAGGCGCGCGCTCGCTTGGCGGAAGCGATCCGGGTTCGTGATCTTGCCCGGCAGGCAGTCACCCTTGCCACTGACGCGGTCGCTAAGGCCAAGGCCATTGAGGCGGATGCCGAGAGCAAGGCCGCCGTCAGCGTCGCCATGGAGATGCGTGGCGCCGATACGCTTGCCGAGAAGATCCTGCATTGGGCTACGGCAGGCGGCGTTCGGCCGGATCTAGGCCCGGATGCCGACAGTCTCGATGCCCGCCGGGAACAGGACCGCGCCAGGGTTCATGCGGATGCCGCGCGGCAGGCTGCTCGCGCCCTCGACGTGGATCTCACTGCCAAGCGCTCAGTCGCTGACCAGGCCGAGCGTGCCGTCACTCAGGCGGCCGGCGAAGTCGTCTCGGTCATGATCGAGGATGTCGCAATCCAAGGGGCCGAAGCGCAGCGGGTCTATGAGCGAGCCCGGATGGCTGCACGTGTCGTCTACGATCTCGGCGGCTCTGGTGGTGTGCGTACGATCCGCGCCCGTCCTGAGATGCAGCGTCTTGGGCAGGGCGGCATGCTCGGTCCGGCATTCCCCGAGACCGCCGAGTCCGGTCCTAGGCAGGGTCATGCCGATCGGTGGTCGGGCCTGCTGAGAGCCCTTCAGACCAACGCGGATGCCGCGCTCGGGTGAGTCCTCCTCGGGTGCGGCTCCTGGCTTTCCACGGGCTGGGCGAGGCCATGCGGCAGGTGCCTCGACAATCCAACTCCGCATGCCGGTGAGGCCCTTGTTTTCCAGGGTCGGCGCCGGCCACCGCAACACGTAGGCGCATCATGCCGATCCGATCCAAGTTCACGGCCACGCCCGCCAAGCTCTCCCCGTTCTCGCAGTCGGTGCTGCGCGAGCTGAGCAAACGCGTTGTCATCGGCATTCCCGGCGACTCGATGCACCCAGCCGAGAAGGGCGAGGCGCCGATCGGCAATGCCGCTCTCGGCTACATGTTCGAGCATGGTGTGCCGGAGAGGAACCTGCCCGCTCGCCCGCACCTCGTGCCGGGGATTGAGAGCATTCGCGAGCAGGCTGCTGCCCGTCTGAAGAAGGCGGCTCAGGCGGCGTTCCTAGGCGACCTGGCAGCCCCTGAGAATGCCCTCAACGCCATCGGCCTGATCGGCGTGGCAGCGGTTCAGGAGCAGATCACGGACGGCGCCTTTGCCCCGCTGGCCGAGCGCACGATCAAGGCTCGGATCCGCCGTGGGCGCACCGGCACGAAACCCCTGATCGACACGGGCTCCTACCGCAGGTCGTTCACCTACATGATCACGCGCGGCAATTCAGGCGGGTAGGGGCAAGCTGATGACCCTTCAGTACCTGCGCAATATGTCCGTTGAGATCGAGGGCGGCGCGAAGTGGACTTATCTCGGCGATGAGAACGGCGGGCAGGGCCTGAAGATGACGTTCGACATCACCATGGCGGACACATCGACGCCGAACGTCGCCCGGATCGGCATATTCAATCTGAAGGATAGCAGCACGCAACCGGCGTTCTTTCGAGGCAAGACCGTAACGGTAAGCGCGGGCTACGCCAGCGGAACAACTTATGTTCTGTTCAAGGGCGAGATCCAACAGGCTCGCAATCTTCGTGTCGATGTGACCGACAAGGTGTTGGCGCTACTGGCGACCGACAAAAGTGGGCCGAGAAATTACGCCATCGTCAACAAAACTTTGTCTGCCGGGCACACCTATTATGATCGTGCCATGGTCTGCGCGGATGCGATGAAAGCTCTGGGCGCCGGCATCGGCTACATCGACAAGGATGCGCTCTCAAAGGTCAAGTTTCCTCGTGGCTGTGCCCTATGGGGGAATGCCAGAGACCACCTTCGAGAGATTGCTTTCGCCACCCACACGTCGTGGAGCGTGCAGAAAGGCAATCTTCAGATCCTCGCCAACGACAAGGCGCTTCCGGGCGATGACATCGTTTTGAATTCGCGGACCGGTCTCATCGGGCTGCCAGTCCAGACCATTCAGGGGATCGAAGGGCAGGCGTTGCTCAACGGTGAGATCTATCCGGGCCGTGTCGTTCAGATCGATCAAAAGTCGATCCAAGCCGCCGAGTACGATCCCAGCATCACGGGCGCACCGAACAACGCTCTATTGGATCGGTTTGGTATTGCAGCCGACGGTAGATACAAAGTCATGTACGTCGGGCATAATGGTGATACGCGCGGCGAACCATTTTTCACGAGCTTTGTGTGCGTTCAGCTATCTGCTGGCTCGGTTTCTTTTGCTCAAGCGCAGCGCGGGATTGGAATGCCGACCAATGGACAATGACGATCCAGACTTCCTCGACCCCGTGGCCTTCGACGGCGCGATGAAGGGCGTCCGCGCCGGTCTCAGTATCTACGGTATCGAGGTTGACGATGAGATCTGCACGCAAGTCGCAATAACGGTGCTGACCGGGTTCGCACTCAAAGGCGGGCTTGAGCCTGAAAGTCTTGAACGGCTACGTGATCTCGTCGTCCGCGCTGCTACGGCCCGTCAGGAGCACTGACATGGCGCCCGAATTCGAGATCGCCGGCAACCGCTATCGGTTCGACCGCATGCCGGCGCAGACGGAAACCCGGATCCTGCGCCGGTTCGCTCCGCTGATCGCGGAAGCCGTCCCGCTGGTCCTGGCGCCCGGCAATCAATTCAAGCTGCGGAATAAGCTCGATGTGCCGAAGGTGGCGGCGACGGTGTTCCGAGGCTGGGGCAACCTGACGGACAACGACACCGACATGATTGAGCGCGCGAGCTGCGGAAGCCTGACGCGCGAGCATGCCGGCGAATGGGTGCCGGTCTGGCCGAATGGCAACGCGGAACCGGCCTTCGCCGATATCGACGGTGCGGCCCTACAGCAGATCATAGGCTACGCGCTCGGGTTCACGGTCAAGCGATGGATTGAGGGCGGCGGCGACATGATGCCTGCCGAGATCCGCGCAGTGATGACACGGCTACACTGAGGCTTGACCATGGCAGACAACTGGATCCAGTCATTCGCGGTCGCCCTCGGGTTCGACGTAGACACGTCGTCTCTCAACACCGCCAAGAAGTCGATCGCCGACTACGAGGCCGCCGTGAAGTCTGCTGAGAAGCGGATTGAGGATGCCCGGTGGGCCGGCGCGAAAACCGAGCAGGAGATCGCCAAGCTCACGATGGAGACCAACCTGAAGGAGGCGCGGGCAGCCCTTGCCGCCGCTCAGGAGAAGGAGAAGGCCGAGCAAGAGGCCACTCGGAAGCGCGAGCAGCGCAACAAGGACTTCATGGCCGGGATGAGCCGGCTCACCTTGGCCGCCACCGCCATGGCGACGGCTGTCAGCTACGCGACCAACCGAGTGACGCAGGCCTTCGACCACCTCGGGTTCGTGTCGCAGCGGACCGGCGCGTCCGTCCAGAGCTTGAATAGCCTCGGCTACGCCTTCAAGCAGGTGGGTGGCAGTTCGCAGCAAGCGATCGGCGCGGTCGAGAGCTTCGCCAAGGCGATCCGCGAGAACAGCGGGGTCAAGTCCTATGTCCAGAGCCTCGGCGTGGACATGACGGCCGACACGTCACAACAGCTCCTGCAGACCGTCGAGAAGCTGAATAAGCACCCCTACGACGTGGGCTTCCGCGAGGCCGGGTTGGCCGGCATCTCGGAGGAGGACTACAACCTCATCTCGCGGCAGCTTCAGCAGATTAAGGCTTACCGCGCCGAGTACGACACCACAACGAAGTCGCTGGGCGTCAACAGCGAGCAGGCCGCCGAGGCCTCCATGGCGTTCCAGCGGTCCCTGACGCGGCTACAGGCGACCGCCTCGGCCCTCGGCGACAAACTCATGGTGTCGCTTGCTCCGGCCCTGAAGGCGATTGTGGATCGCTTCCAGGACTGGATCCGCTCGAACCCCGAGAAGGTCGAGCACATCATGGACGGGATCTCCAAGGCCCTAGTGTGGGTGGCTGAGAAGATCGGCGCGTTCATTGAGAGCATTACCGGCAGCAACGGAGACGCGTTCCTCAAGAAGTGGGACGCCTTTGGTGAACGCGTGGAGCGGTTCGCCACTGCGGTCGAGCGGATCGCGAAGGCCTCCGTCCAGGTGTCGAACCTGCTGGACAAATTCGCGGGCAAGGAGGTGTCGGGCGTCGGCTCGGCCTCGACATGGCTGCTGGAGAAGATGGGCGTGCTACCGCCCGGAAGCACGGGGGCCGGCGTCGTGGCGACGCCGGGCGCTCGCCAAGGCCCCGTGCAGGACAACCGCTCTTGGTACGAGCGCAATGCCCCAACTATCCTAGGCGGTAAGCCGGATCCCAATGCGCCTGCGGACGCCCGTGGCGGCCTTCGTGCCCGTGCCGTCCGTGCCATGCGCGGCGACCAGTCCGGCGGCGTGGCGGCCAATCCTGGCGCCTACAAGGACGTGCTGGATCACATCGCCCGGTCAGAGGGGACGGCGAAGGCGCCAGGCGGTGGCTACAACACGTCCCTTGGCTATGGCCGCTACCTGCCGGGCGGTCAGGAGCAGACACTCACGACCAAGACGCTGGACGAGATCTTGGCGTTGGGGAACCACATGCGCCGGCAGCCCGGCAATCCCAACTCGTCCGCGATGGGCCGATATCAAATCGTCGGCGACACTCTGCGCGACCAGATGCGCAAGCTCGGGCTCAAGGGCACCGACTTGTTTGACGAGAAGATGCAGGACCGCATTGGCGCGAACCTAGCCCGTCAGCGCGGAGCCGACTCGGTTGGGCTTCGCAGCGAGTGGGCTTCACTCGTTGGCGCTAACAATCGCATTGCCGTCGAGCTGATGCAGAAGGTCGATCCGAAGGCGTCAACAATGCCACTTGAGCGGCAGCCGGCATCGGGAGTGATCGAGCGCGCTGCGCAGTCCAGCATTCAGGTCACGGCGCCGAAGATTGAGGTAAGAGGGGCGGACGGCTCAGGTGCTGCGCCTCGCATCCATCTGCCGGGCCTACCGCGCATGGACCCTGGCGGTTTCGACGTGAACGCGATCATGCAGCCTGCGCCGAACCCGGCGCTCTCAACGATCAACAATAATCAGTCCAGTCGCGCGGTCCATCAGACCTTCAACACCACCACGAACATCACCGGATCGGATCGGCCAAGGGAGGCCGCTCGGATCATGGAAAGCGCGTTCGGCAACATGCACAGCCTGGCGCTTCAGAACGCGCAGTCGGCGACCGTCTAACCGCTAGCCATAGGTTTAATGGGGAGCGGACCGAAGCTCCCCGTTCCATACGCTCGTCTGATGATTGACGAGAGCAGGCTTCGATTGCCGGCGCCCGTCCACTGTCGCCGACTGGACTTGCAGGTAGCCGGCGCCGACGAACTGGCCGCGGTAGGCAATGGTGTTGCCGCGCCCGTTCCGGCAATCAACCGCGACATGGCGGCCTGCTGTGTCGGTAGCATCGCAGGCGAAGCCAAGCCGGTCTAGGCGTTCAAAGTAGCTCTTCGTGAACCGGTCGCCGGAAGGACCTTCGTCAGGGTTGTCCGCCATCGGAACTTGCGGCCGGCTGAGATCGGGATGTCGTGCCCATGGCTCGGCGACGGCCGGCGCGGCGGTTAGCATCACGGCAACGGCGAGGGCGTAGCGCATCCCGGCAAGATGGGCGGAGCGAGCGAGGCTGTCGAGGTCGTCCTGCTCAGCCCGTGTTCGATGCCCCATCTTGAACCGCACCTTGGAACCGGCTTGCGTGCGTGGCATGCTAGGCAATGGATAGAGCCCCGCCTGCCGTCGTCCGTGTCCTGCCCGATCCTTCGGAGCCCGGACGCTTCAAGTGGCATCTCTTCGACGCCGATGACATGCCGTTGAACCCGGTCATCATGTCGGATGGCACCTATGCCAGCGAGGACGAGGCACGCGCGGCTGGAGAAGAAGCTCTCAATCGACACTCGGGGTAGCCGAGTAGCACGGATCGCATCATGCCCATCTTTATTGCCCAGCAGATGACGTTGCCCCCGCCGAACGACACCGTATCTGAAACGCACCTCATGATCGTGCTGGCGGACGATGAGACCGATGCTCGCGAGGCTTTCGGGAAGGTCGTCGGACCGAGCCTCCAGATGAGCATCGAGGAGCTACCGCCGGATCAAGCCGAGGCTGTCCAAAGCCAGCTGCAGCCAAAGGTGGTGCAGCCCTACAAGCTTGCCCGCCCATAAGCAGCCGCAGACGAAATCGAAATCTGGTTCGCCTCTGTGAGCGTCGGAAGGAGTCTAAGTATGATCGATCCGAAGCGTCCTGAGACCGATCCCGCTGAGACACCGCCGGGTGAGCGTGCCTATGAGGATCTTCCGGTCAAAGATACGGTAGAGGGACCACGCTCACCGGGAGCCACCGAACCGGGCGACATGGGCGCGCCTGAGGGTGATCAGGAAGCTCTGCCTCATGAGCATCCTCGTGATGATGGGAAGGGCTATCGGGGAGCCTGAGTAACAGGAGGAGCTTGAGAGCGGGCGCCTCTCGGCAGAGGTACTGTCTAAGGGTTGCATGTTGAGGCTGTCAGATTGTCGAGGTGCGATCTCGCGACTACAGCCGGCCGATGTCCGACAAGTTCGACGCCCTACTTGAACGCCTCAAGGCGCACCAGCGCACGCTCATCCTGGCGATGGCCGAGCATAATGGGCTGCCGGCAGGAGGCCGTCGCGGTTCGCGTTGAGCAGGTGCTCGCCCTGTTACTTTCCCAGCGCCGCCATGGCTTGCAGTTTCCCCCCCTCTGACAGAGGCTCGGTCAACAAAACCAGGGATGGGGACGCCGCATGGTCGATCGAAACAGGCACCGCTGCGCCCTCCTCGCAGCCGCTCTCCTGCTTTCAGTGCCGGTCCTCCCTGCCCGCGCGGATCCGCCAGCAGCTGCTCCCATAGGGGCCGCTGCGCCCGGCCTTCAGGCCGTGCAGCACGATGGCGACGTGGAACTGCCCGAGTTCGCGTTCCGCAATGGAGAGCACTTGGCCCCACTGCGCCTGCACTACACCGCGCTCGGCACACCGCAGCGTGATGCGGGCGGCAAGATCACTAACGCGGTTCTGTTGCTCCACGCCACGACCGGCACGGGTAAGACCTTCCTCGTGCCGACGCTCGCCAACCACCTGTTCGGGCCGGGCCAGCCGTTAGATGTGCAGCGCTACTACGTCGTGCTGCCGGACGGCATCGGCTTCGGTGGTTCCACCAAGCCGTCAGACGGCATGCACGGGCGCTTCCCGCACTACGGCTACCGCGATCAGGTCGAGGCGCAGCATGCCATGCTACAGGCCATGGGCATCGACCATCTGCGGCTCGTCGCTGGTATCTCGCAGGGCGGCATGCAGACGTGGCTCTGGGCCGAGCAGCACCCGGATGCCATGGATGGGGTGATGCCGATCGCCTGCATGCCGATGCAGATCAGCGGCAGGAACCTGATGTGGCGCCAGATCGTGGCCGACGCCGTGCGCAGCGACCCGAAGTGGAACGGTGGCGAATACGACCGTGCGGACCCGCCGACCGCCTGGACGCGCAGTGCAGCACTGATGTTCGCCCTCATGGTCGGCACGCCCGAGCGACTGCAGGCCGCCGGGCCAGACCGAGCCAAGACGCTGGCCTACGAGGACGAGCTGACAGCACAGTACCGGGGGCGCGATGCCGGAGACGCGCTGTACGACTACGAGAGTTCGGCCGACTACGACCCGGCCCCTGACGTCGCCCGCATCAAGGCACCAATGCTCGCCATCAACTTCGCGGACGACCAAGTGAACCCGGCGCAGCTGCCTGTGGCCCGGGAGACTGTCGCAAGCCTGCCCTCGGGCCACTTCGTTCTGTTGCCGGGTGGATGGGGCCATGCGGGTATCTTTCACGCCGACCTTTGGGCGGATCAGCTAGGCACGTTCCTGGGCAGCCTTCCAGGCCAACGTGACTCGGCCACCTCCAAGTCCGTTGCCTCTGGGAAGTAGGCAGCTAGCTGCCAAGGATCCTCTATCGCGGTGGAGCAGGGCGCACGAGCCACGTCACGGACGCGAAGGCACCCAGCCACGACCCCAAAGCTGCGAAGGCTACGTACACCGCGTTCTCCGTGTAGCTGATCACGGCAAACGCGGAGAGCAGGTACCAGCACGCCGACCAGTTCGCGGCCGGGATGCGCCGTCGGGCGGTAACGGCTGCGTTGAAGAAAACGTAGGCCGCGTCAGTGACAGCGGTGGCTCCGACGACGCCCACCGCGATCAGTGGATCTATGTTCATGAGCATGGGGACCTCCCAGGGTTGCCTGGGGGATCTCAGCTACGCCGGTGGGGTCCGGCAACCGCTGAGGCTGGTGTCGCCGGTCCGGCCCCGCCGCCCGATCTGATCACGGGCTGGCGGGAGAGGTCGTCTATCTCACCGGCGGCGAGCCTGACCGTTACGCGACGCGGCTCGACAGCATCATGCCGGCTGTGGGTTAGAGGGCCGTCAGCCGGGCCGGTGGGGCTTTGTGCCGGAATAGGCCACCTACGAGCCGGAAGGGCAGCCGCAGCAGCCTATAGACGGCGTGCGTCACCATGACGGAAATCACGGCCAGCAGGGCCAACAGGGTATTGCGCATGCGGGTACTCCCGGCGGCACAATCGGACAAGCCGCCCCCCATCATTGCGCCCAGGTGGCGCGGTGATCGCAGCAGAAATGTGATGCCGGCCGAGCTGCCGCGACTGCGCCGGCGAGGCAGCACCGAGGCCCAACCCCGGTGCTGCTCTTCCGGCCCGCGGCCAGAGCCGATCGCTGAGGGTACGGTGGGGTAGCGGCGGTTAACTTGCCGTAAAGATGCGCAGTACGCGTCGGATCGTGACATCTCGGAAGCTACAGATGTCTACGCGTATGTCATGCCGCCCGCGCCAGATCGCCCTCGATTGCGGCGAGAGCCCGCTCCAGCGCTGCAAAACAATCTGCATCGAACGCTGCGCCGAGATCGGCACGCATGATCTCCAGAGCCTTTTCGAGTGGCATAGCAGCTCGGTACGGCCTGTCGGCGGTAAGTGCATCGAACACGTCGGCGACCGAGACGACACGTGTCTCAAGGGCAAGCTCCTCGCCCGTCAGACCTCGGGGGTACCCCTTACCATCCAGCCGCTCGTGGTGGCTGCCACCGATCCGGGCCATCTCTTGGAAGGCCCCTACCCGTGCCAGGATCGTCTCGGACAGGAGTGCGTGGGCCCGCATGTCCCGCCACTCGGCTTCGTCGAGTTTGCCGGGTTTGTCGAGGATCGTGTTCGAGACGCCGAGCTTTCCGATGTCGTGCAGCAGCGCCGCTCGACGAAGCCAGCGCCGCCGGACTGGATCGAGCCCGAGTTCGGCCGCCACCATGTCGGCGTAGACGGCCACCCGCTCGGAATGTCCGGATGTGAATGGGCTCTTGGCGTCGATCACCTGGGCGAAAGCACGAGCGATGTCGTCGAGGTAGTCTTCGTCGACGACGATCAAACTTTGGGCAGGCTCCAGGGCCGAGACCGCATCGGTGACACTCTCGTGCGAGTGCAGGACCTGCCAGAAGCCAGGCTCGGCCGCGACTCGCTCGAAGCAAGTCACAGTGTACGGATCGAACCATGTGCCGGCGCGAGACCGTACCTCGGCCAACGCCGCTTCCGGGCCCGACGCCGTATGGAACACGTCAGCCACTTGCGCCAGCAACGCGATGCGGGCGTACAGCGGGATCGCTGGACCGGCTAGCTGGTCGGGATGACCTTTGCCGTTCCAGTGCTCGTCCAAGGCGTGGATCGCGTCGCAGACGGCCGCGGGGAAGCGCATTCGGGCGGCGATCTCGGCGCCGCGCTGGCATCGGGTCTGGATGAGATCCTCGACCAAGGTACCGCTGTTGCGGGCTATATTCAGGATCGCCTTAAACCGCTCGGCCAGCCCGACCTTGAGACCGGTGTGTGAGAACACGAAGCCCAGCACCTGTGGGAGGCTGTCGCTGACGGTCTTGAAATCATGCTTCACTCTGAGATCGTCGGCGAGATAGAGCGCACATATCCGGGCCGCGTTGCTGGAGCAGCCGAGGTCCTTGAGCATGATCGTATAGTACAGCTCCCACAGCTGGATCTGTGGCAGGCCCATCGCGCGGCCGATATGCATGCCGATGTAGGTCGCACGCAGGCAATGTCCGGCCGGTTGCCCTTCGGTCAAATCGAGAGCGTGGCTCAGCGCTGCGAGGATATCTGACAGCCGCAGGTCATTATTGAGCGCGTTAGGGGGCTCAAATAAAATGCGCTTCATATTGAACGCCCTTCACGATAGCATCGTCAAGATGATCTAGAAGGATTAACGCGGTTACACTCAAATGATGTTTTTCGCACGGTGGTTAAAGGGTCGCACCTTCAACTTCTACTAAAGATTGTGTTTTCGAAAGCGACACATCTCAGGGTATAAATTACTTCCGCTCGGAAGGGTGAGTGGACGCCGGGGACGCGTACCCACCGCGCTGTCGGATCAGCCCAATGCGCGGGATGGCAGGAACGATTGGAGAGCAACGAACGCTCAAGAAGTGACGCTGGCGCACGCTGTTTCGGCGAAAGGCGTTCGGTGACCCGTTTGGCGACCCGTACCCGCCTGGGTAGCAGACCTGCATAGGCCGAGTTTGACCCAGCGATGCAGAAGGATCAGGCTCGGTAATTAGCGGGGTTCATGGCGATCAAGCTCCGTTTATTGCCGCATCCAAAAAAACAAAACGGAGGAATTTGCATGGACCTGCACAGCTTCGACCAGAGTAATATTACCTGGCGCACTCTCCCCTGGCTCGATCACATCGCCTTCTTCGTCTACAAGGTCGATGAAGAGAACCGCATCGTCGATGTCGTTTTCAAATTCGCCGCCAACCAGCGCGTGATGCTGCACCGACATCATTGCCCCTACGTCACCCTGGTCATGCAGGGCGAGTTGCGGTTCTACCGCCCGAATGGCGAACTGAAAGAGATCCGACCCACCGGTAGCTTCGTCTCAGGCCCTGCTCATGGCGAACCTCATGAGGAAGGCGGCGGAGATCAGGACGCGATCGTTTTCTTCAGCAACCGGAATATCGAAGATGCGCTGTACGAGTTCCTCGACGAGAATGGGAAGACCACCCAGATCCTCGGGATCGCCGATTTCAAGGCACAGCTTGATGCTCAGATCGAGGACGGGACATCCGCGAAAGCCGCGGGGCGGCCTGCCTAATGGGCAAGGGGGCGTGAGCTGCGGCGGCTCCCAAGTTCATGCCTGAGCCCGGCTAAGCAGGGCCCACGCTTGGGAGCCGTCACTCCTTCGGTGTCGGGACCGGATCGTCGCCGCCGGGCTGGTCGGTACCCTGGCCCGGCCGCTCCGTCTTCTCGCTGTCGCCCGTCACCTTTCGGGCATCCTCGATCAGGTCTTCGGCTACGTCGCGATCGCGCTCACGGTCCATCGATGGGTCTCCTCTGCGAGGCGAACGACATGGCGCAGCCGACGCTATCGGGAAGAGGTGGGACCTGAGACCAGCGTCCGCACCTAGACCGGCGGGAAGCTGTGTCAGGACGTCGTACAGCGTAGCGGCGCGCAGATGCGGAGGGCGGATTGAAGCTGAGAGATCCCTCAAACGGGTGACGCGACTCAGTTCAGCACTGGGATATCCCAGGGCCTTCGAAACCCCAATGGCAACTGAACCCGCCCGGCCCTGCCGCGGCGGGTATTTCTATGGCCGAGATGGAACAGTGAGACACAAGCTGCTTTGTTGCTCCGCATCTCCCTCATCTGGGAATTGGGACTTACGTCGGAGCGATCGATGCACGTCGAAGCCGTCTGCGTCCTGGGAATTCTCGCCGGCCTCGTCGAGTTCGCGTGCCTCTGTTACGAGGCCCCGGAAGTCGATGATGACTGACCTGCGCGGAAGGCGTTATTCTAATCCACTTGAAGGCGGCGCGATGACGCTTGGCCTAAGATAAGCCATCGCAGGCAAACTGATCCGGGCGCTTGCGGCTGGGAGATGCGTGAGCTTCCGCCCCCTATCGCGGATCGCCCATGCCTCTTTATTTCTTCCATGTCCGGGACGGACGCAGTTCGCCCGATGACACTGGAACCGAGCTAGCAAATTGGCATGAGGCTCGGCGCGAGGCTGTTCAGTTCGCGGGCGAAGTTATCCGTGACAACGCGCAGCAGATCGCTTTAGGTCAAGATTGGCACATCGAGGTCACGGACGAGCATCAGGTGCCCCTGTTCCGCCTAGACTTCGTGACGACCGAATCGCCTGTCATAGCCGATCAGCGCTACAACCAAAGACACGCGATCTAGCTATCGGCCTTCCTCCGCTTTGCCATCCGCTTCAACGCGGCGTCGATAGACTAGCGTGCCGGGCCTCCTTCGAGGCCCCGTCGCGTATCGGCTCACACGCTGGTGACGTCAGCCTTCGATTGGCGTCGTCGAGGAAGGTCCATACCGCTTCTCGAGTTCGGCACAGCCAGCGTCAGTGATTTGGTACTCGACGCCGTTAAAGGCTGGATCCAATCGGCCAGTGGTCGCGACCAGTCCGAGTTTTTCCAACCGTCGCATGTAGACTGAGGCTCGGTAGAAGCGCGGCCCCAGCGTCGAGAGGGTTTGCAGGCGGGGGAGGCTGCCGGGGGCGAGCTTATGCATCGCCCTCCAGTGTACCGACCAACGGTTGCAGCGCTAGACGGCGCGGCGCTCCCCCGCCCCGTGAGCAGATCAGTGCGGGGCCGAGCGGTGATGGCGATTGAACATCAGTGCGACGCTGGCACCAGATCGTTGTTGCGGTTCGAATGGGACGTACACTCGTGCCAGGCAAACTCCGACTTGTCTTGGTTCGCCTTGCCGTAGCACCGGCCGATCTGGTTGAGCCGCGAGTTCAGCCTGCCGCGGCGATCGCACTCGGCCGTAGCGGTCTCGCCCGGCAAGCCGCGGCATGCCTCATCCGCTGCGGTGTACGCCTTGATCAGCTGCTTCGCCGTTGGCTCGACCGCCTGTGCCCCACCGGCAGCGACGACGAGAGCGAGGGCGGCGAGGGTAGTGCGCATGGGGGCAGGATAGCTGCACGGCCGTGCGTGTCGAGTTGATGGTCAGGTGTTTCGGGCGCGTTACCCCAGTGCTCGTTTGCGCACCCGTTCCGGAACAATCCCTGGCTCTTTCAGGCTGCAAGAAAGCGCCCCGTCGCGACATTCCAAAGCTAACATGTCGTTGTCAGGCGCCACAGCGAGGTTGCCCTTGGTAACGAGGAAACGTTGAATTCTTATGGTTCTCTTTTTCTTTTTGATAATGCTCGTAACAGTGAATTTTTTCAAATTGCTCTCATTTGAGAAATATCCCTCCTCATCTTCCATTAGTGCATCAAGGATGTCTTCCGCGTATTTTTCGAGATGCTCGATGTGCTCGTTCAGCATTTCACCATGGGGCGCCAAATCTTCGACTATTTCTATTCCTCGCTGGCGAGTCTCGAAGGAATCAGTTGCACGCATGATTTGCGCTGTCCCCAAAAGGGCAGCTGCCATCTTGGTGAGGATCGCAAGGGCCTGGCCGTCAAACTCGACGGCCGGGTCACACGACCATTCCACGATCTCGCCCATCAGAACAAAATCCCTTGCGCTGTCACCGCACAGTGCTCACTTATATGAAAACCACGCGGAAACCAAGTGGTGAGCGCGCGGTTAATGATTGACTGTTGCGCGGTTTTTCCACTATGGTAATGGCCCGAACGCCTTTCGGAGACCCCTCGTTATGACCGATAGAACCAAGCAGTTGTCCTTCGTGGCCGATGAGGAGACGCTTGCCCTAATCGGAGCCCTGAAGACCGAACTCAAAGCGCCGACTACGGCTGCCGTCTTCCGCAAAGCCCTTGCGCTCGCCAAAGTGGCGGCCGATCAGGCACGTCAGTCTGATGGCATTGTCACAGTGCGCGGGAAGGGGCAGCCCGTCGGCGAAGAAATCGCAGTGGCGCTGAGGGCTTAAGGCAGCCCTGCCGACGATGAACGATCCGATACCGCTTAGCCGCTTGGCTGGGACGATCCCTCTCAGGAAGCAACTTCTCAGCGAGCAAATAGCGCACGAGCTTCTAAAGCTCTTCCGGTTATCGGTGCTGTTTACGGTGTTGTTGACCGCCGCCCTCGCGGCGGTTGACTACTATTTCATTGCATATAAATTGATGGCTCCGGCTGACCGACTTGTTACTGAGCATGTCCTGATGGCCATCATTGGGGCCACAATTATTCAGCTTGGTGCCGTTGTTGCCGCGATAGTGTACGCAGTTTTCAAGATACCTCCTGCTGAGCGGGAAATCGATAACACCGAAAGCGAATAGACCTCCTTACGAGAGCTGCGCTAGCAGCTCTAGCGAGGCTGCCACCACCTCCTGGCATTCCTGCCGGATCGCGGCCGCAGCCCTGGTCCGCTGCCCGTTCCGATAGTTGCCGTTCCGGTTACCGCTCGGAGCCCCGCTTCCGGCCGCGCCGCCGTGCATCCGACATCGCTTCTTCCCCGTCACGGCCGGTGACTGGCACGGCTTCCCGCTCCGTGTCCGTGCTCCGCAGCGGGGCGCCCTCCGCAGCCGCGAGGGCTCGCCCATTTCCGGGTGTATGGGGTCGTGGTCCATTTTCACTCTTACCCCCCTCCCGTGCCCCGGGTCCCAGCCTGCCGTTCGCATCGACGTTGCCGACGATCGCTTGCCCGCCTTCGTGCACGTGGACGTGCTTCACGGTGACCTTTTGGGCCCCTCCGCGCCGCACCTTCGCCAGGGCCTCGATCTGCGCCGTGTAGGTGCGCAGCAGCTTGCTCGCGAGATTGCCGTTCGCCTTCATTTCCTCCGGCGTCGCAGCGACCGCTGAACGCTGCAGGCATTCCATCGCGAGCCGATGCGTCGCCGCCATCTGCACGGCCAGCATACCTTCGAGCTCGTTCTCGGGCCGCACAGCCTCGACCGCGGCCAGCATCGTGTTCGCCTCGATTTCTGGCGTCCGTTCGTCCGGGCGCACCATGCCGAGCAGATGGTTGAGCTGCCCGACGGCGAACGCTTCCGAGCGCGTGCCGAAAGCGTCGCCGAGGCGGATCAGCCAGCCCTGCGGATCATCGTGCGGGCTGTCGAGGTCGAGCGTGCCGGCGCCTGTCCGCCGCAGCGAGACGGTGACCGGCGCGTGGCGGGCCTTCCGGCGCTCGTTCGCCTTCAGCATCCGATCGAGTTCGTCGGCCGAGCGCGCGGGACCTGCAGCTCTGGGATCCACGATCGAGTCGGACATGGTCTCGCCTCTCAGGTCTTCCTCAGCCGCACCCCTGGCCCCTCGCCGTTCTCCTCGATGAAGATGACGCCGGCGACTTCAAGGGCGGATGGCGCTACTCCGCAGCCTCACGCCCAACGTCATATCCGCTGACTAAGTCGCGAGCGGTTGCGAGGAGCGCCTTGCGGTCATCCCGATCACGGATCGCTGTCCAGAGGCGCAGCAATTCGGCTGTCTCAGCTACGCGGGAGGCGGCCGGCACGTCGGCAGTAAAGCTTGCAGCCGGCACGCCGAGAGCATCGGCGACGCGCTGCAGCGCAGCTGCTTTCGAATGAGCCGCTGACTCGACGTCCTTCGGCATGCTCATGCACTCCTCAGCTTCGCAACCGGCAACGTTTAATTCGCACCTGAGTTGCGAGCTATATGATCATGCGCAACCGTGCCATGCAGCATTCAACCGCATGTCCCCCATCTAAAACTACCGGTTGTGCAACAGTTTCGGTCCTGAGATAGAGGGACAATAGAATTACGGACTGCGAAACAAATGACCGAGGATCAGGGGCCGGAGGCTATGGTCGATGCCTGCATCGCCGCCTTCGAGGCGGTTAAGAAGCACGGCACGAGCGAGATGCTGTTAGTCGCTCGCATCCTTCTCCAAATGGCCGGTGAGCAGATTGCACAGGATCTTCAGAGTCCTATCACTCAAGCGGTCAAAGAGAACAGTGCTTAGCTAAAGTCCCGCTCAATGGACTTCGACTTAAATAGCTCTTCCACCGGGTGGAGGATGGCTTCAGCCTAGTACCGCGACCACGCCAGCAGCAAAGAGTCCGGCTACCAAAACCATGAGCTGGGGGTGTTCACAGCCCAGACCGTTGAGAATGTTCACAGCTCCCGCCGACACTGCGAGGACAGGGATCGCCATCGCGAGCAGCGGCGTCCTCACTTCAGCTAGCCCCGCGCCTTCGGCCAAGTGGTGCGGAGCATCAGTTCGCCCCTTCCGGATCCTCGCGGTGCCGCACGTAGCCCTGTCCGGTGAGCCAGTTAGTCATAGCCCCTCCCAGAGCCAAGCCGCAGCCATCATGGCGAAGCCACCGCTTACCAGCGCCACCATGATGTAGCGGTGCAAGCGGTCATCGAAGGAGATCGGCATAGACGGCTTCCCGCAGTAGCGAGGCCATTGATGCCCATAGACTGAAGCCAGTCGCCAGCGCGAAATTTTATCGGTTCGTCAATTCAGAATTTGCGTGGTCCACAGGCCACAGCGACTGAAGCTCAGCTTATCATGCGGCGTACAAGGCCGCCGAGAACCACGACAGCGGCGACCGCGATCGCGACTGCCGCGGCAATGAGGATGGCACGCATTTGGTCGTCCCGAGGCTACCGACGAGCCTCATGCTCATTTCAGATGGCCCTTTGCCTTCAGGTGCTCGGTGAGAAGCTTCTCGACGTAGGACGCCATGGTCCGCGCGTCCTCGGCGGCCGCCTGTTCGAGCGCCTTTTTCACGGATGGCAGGATCCGGAGACCCAGTGGGGCGGATCGCGTCTCACGCTCTTCAGACATTGCTAGCAGATGTTAGTTGACGGCCTTTGTGCAAGCAACTATAAGCAATCTGCTAGCAATAGCAAACGGCTCAGCGAAGGACTGGAACTCCCGCGCCGAGCCTAGCCCTGCAACGCTTTGGGAACCGTCACATGGCTATCCACCACCCTACACCGCCCTTCGGCGGCGGTGAACGCCCACGCTTGCCTTCAGCCCAGGTAGGACCGGTCACACAGGCCATTCGCGCAATGCAGGCCGACGCAAGCGCCAACTTGGCGCCCGCGTTCACCCACGGCATCCGCACCCTGTCCCGCACCGAGGTCGAGGATCTGATCGGCGGCCTGATCGACCTCCTCGACGCCATGGACGGCGACACGGACCGGGAGCCCGATACCGACCGCGAACCCGACGTGGATCGTGAACCCGCCGAGCAGGACGGCTGCGCGGCCGAGTGGACCGGTCGGGGTGCTCACTACTTCAACAGCGGGAGGGTGGCATGAACGCGCCCAGTTCCCAGCCTGACCTCAGCATCACGCTGCTGCGCTTCGAGGAGCCGCTGTTGGATATCCAGCGGCTCGGGAAGCTGATCCGCCACCTAGGCGCTCACCACGACGATACCCCCGCCGACTGCCTCTACACCCTTGGCTGCGCCATCGAAGACGCCGCTGCGCGCCTGGCAAAAGGGTGGGAGGCTGCTCGCCGTCAGGAGCAAACGGCTCGGGAGAACGGACGATGACCGCCTCCACCCGCCGCGCCGCCCTCGGCGCCATCCTCGCCGCCCCGCTCACAGGTGGGGCCGTCATGGCCCTTCCTCCGGCTGCAGCCATACCGCAGTCCGATCTCGCCGAAGCCTGCCTCTGGGCCGTCCAGCACCGAGCATGGATCGACGACACAGCAGCCAGGGAGCCTTGGTCCGATGACCGGCTGGACCACGAGATCAGCAAGGTGGACGTGGTGTTCACCCGAGCAATCGAGGAGCCCTCGGTTACGCTTCAGGACTTGGCGGCAAAGGCTGCGCTGGCATTGGAGGATTACGAGCGCTTCACAGCAACCGAGGGTGACGATCATGACGACGGCACCCGGATCGTGCACACCGTCCTGAGGGAGGTGATCAAGCTATGCGCCTGATCTACACCTTCCTTGCCATCCGGATGATCCGGCTCGCCCGGTTCGATCTTTACAGGTCGGAACGCCTCCACCGTGATGGTGATGAGGCCTTTGAGCGGTCGCGAGAACGGGTGCGGCTGGCCGATGGTCTAGTTGCGCGGGCAGCGCTGCGGTGAGGGTAGTGTCGCCAACTTGGCGACTCTACTCGGCCGGGGGTTCGCCAAGCTGGCGAGGGCTCAGGCTGGGGGACGCGCCCCCCACCTTCAGTGGTGATCCGCCAGCCGGGCGGCAAATGCGAAACGGTTTCGCTTTCGGAAAACGGAAACCGTTTCCGTTTTGACCTCCCCAAATTCGGGGAGGTCAAACACGACACCGTGTCGCTTTTGAAAACGGACACGATGTCCGTTTTGCCGAGCCGGATCTCCGCATCCACGCCCGCCCCCTGATGAACGTTGGGACGGCATTGAAGGGCGGGCGTGGAGGTCGACGTCCCATCCCGAGCGCCGACCCCGGCTGAAATACCCTTAGGCAGCCAAATGCGAAACAATTTCGCTTTTCGAAAACGGAAACGGTTTCCGTTTTGCCGAGCCTCCAGCATCCACGCCCGCCCCTCAGCAGTGTGAGGGGAGCATCGGGACGAGCGTGGACGGCCGGGTGGATCCACCGACAGCAAAAGCTTTGCACGCCAGTTTTGCCGGTTGATGTCCGGCCCTCACGAACGCCGCTCGCTCATCCGGTGCGGGCGACAGAGTCCGCAGCAGTCCCTAGCCGCACCTACAAAGCCGCCTCACAGGCGCGGGCTTAGATGTGGGTAGCGAACAACCGCCGAAAGCTAACGTTATGATTGGACAGGATAATCCTGCCGATCACCGCGGAGGATTGCTCCTCGGCGGCCGCGGCGATCAGCTCGGCGCCCTTCTGCGCCTCGCCGGCCCCGTTCTCGGCCTCGACCGCGACCCGGGAGATGGCATCGGCCCCGCTGGCGATCTCGACCATCACGGCGCGTACGCCCTCCAGCTGCGCCGTGATCGCCTCACCCTTCTCGACCTGCTGGCGGGCTCCCTCGGCCGAGCGGTTGATGCCGTCGGCGATGACCTTCACGTCCTCCTGGATCCGGCCGATCAGCGCCTGGATCTCCTCCGCGCTCTTCTCGGAGGTCTCGGCCAGGGTGCGCACCTCGTCGGCGACCACCGCGAAGCCCTTGCCGTGCTGGCCGGCGCGGGCCGCCTCGATGGCGGCGTTGAGCGCGAGCAGATTGGTCTGGTCGGCGATCCGCGCGACGGCGCGGACGATGTCGCCGATATTGGCGGCCTGCCGCTCCAGCTCGACGATCATCGTCACCGAGGCGGCCTGACGGTCGGCGGAGGTGCTGATCGAGGCGATGCTCAGCCGGATCTGCTGGCTCACGCCGGCGATCAGAGTCTGCAGAGCCTCGGTCTTCTGGCGGGACGTCTCGGCCTCGGTCCGGGCGCTGGCGATCGCCTCCGACACCGTGGTCACGGCGCGCTGCGACTGCTCGGAGGCACCGGCCGCCTGCTCGGCCCCGGCGGCGATCTGCTCCATCGCCTTGCGCAGCTCCTCCGCCGCGGAGGACGCCTCGGCTACGCCGCTGGCCAGCTGCGTCGTGGCGGCGGCGATGCGCTCGGCCGCCTTCTGCTGCTTGGCGAAGGTCCGGGCCCGGCGCCGATTCTCCTCGTTCAGCCGCCCGAGCTGGGTGGGACTGGCCTGCTCGTTCTTACGCACCAAGGTTTGCGGGCCCGACAGGGCGGCTTTTATCACGAGAGCCATGACGTCTTTCCGCTCATCTCAGGTTTGGGCCGCACGCCAGCGACAACCGCACAGAACGATTGCTTGGACGCGGTCATACGAAGCCTCAAGTTTCAAATCAATAAACGGTCTGCCTTTTTTTCAGATTGATGCATAGACGATATCGTACTGCTCGATAATAAATCAAAATTTCTCTACTATTAAATCAGTTCGTCTGTATGAAATACAGCGATAGACGGCATACTGTTATCTCAATTGCACTATCGGAAAAGATAGACAGCTCAATATGATCGAGCGGCCGCGAACACCGCAATGATGAATTTTGTGCGACGTCGCGCAGCACAGTTTAGAGCCCAGGTTGATCCCCGCCGGGAACCGCGCCACCGGGGAATTACGGTCCCGGGCGATGCCGCCGGTTTCGCGAATCCGTGGCTCGCGGTCGATTCGCGCCTGCTCGAACCAACGCGAGATCATGCCCCCTCGCTTTCGTCGCCTCGGGACCGGAGGAACGAAGTTCGCCACGATCGTCGGGGCCGTCTGGCCGGGCGACATCGACCGCGCGCGGGCGCATCGTATCCTGAACGGCGAGCAGACCACCGACGCGACGGCGATCCTCGACACGCCGGCCGCCGTGCCCCAAACGGCCTGAACGCCGCCGGAGACCGCCATGACCCAGACACCCTATAATCCGCCCTGCGGGGGCCTGCCGGCGCAGACGGCGCTGATGACCGGCCGCGCGGTCTTCACGGAGGCCTATGCGGTGATCCCGCGGGGCGTGATGAGCGACATCGTCACGAGCTTCCTGCCAGGCTGGCACGGGACCCGCGCCTGGATCCTGGCGCGGCCCCTGTCGGGCTTCGCCGAGACCTTCGCCCAGTACCTCATGGAGGTCGCCCCCGGCGGCGGCAGCGAGGCGCCCGAGCCCGATCCGGAAGCCGAGGGCGTGCTGTTCGTGGTCGGAGGCACCCCGAGCCTGGATCTTGCGGGCCGGACCCATAGCCTGCGCCCCGGCAGCTATGCCTACCTGCCGCCGGGCGCGCCCTGGCGCCTGGACAACGCGGGTGCCGAGCCGGCCCGGTTCCACTGGATCCGCAAGCGCTACGAGCCAGCGCCGGGCCTCGGCGTGCCGGAAGCCATCGTTACGCATGAGGGTGCGATCGAACCGGCCGCCATGCCCGGGACCGACGGCGCCTGGGCCACGACCCGCTTCGTCGCGTCCGACGACCTACGCCACGATATGCACGTCACCATCGTCACGATGCAGCCCGGCGGGTCCATCCCGTTCGAGGAGACGCACGTGATGGAGCACGGGCTGTTCGTGCTGGAAGGCAAGGCCGCCTACCGGCTCAACCGCGACTGGGTCGAGGTCGAGGCCGGCGACTTCATGTGGCTGCGCGCCTTCTGCCCGCAGGCCTGCTACGCGGGCGGCCCCGGCCGGTTCCGCTACCTGCTCTACAAGGACGTCAACCGGCATCCCGCCCTGGGGGCTCTGCGCGGGACGGGACGATGACGGGGAAGTCCGAGGCCCGCTCGATCACGGCCGAGCCCCTGACGGACGCGGCCTTCGCGCCGTTCGGATCGGTGATCGATACGGCGACCGTTGTGGCGCGTCCGATGAACGGCGGCATGGCGCGCCGCTTCCACGATCTCGCGGCGATCGAGCTGGCGGGGGAGGGCGCCCGCGCGGTGATCGGCCTCGTGGAGGCGGAGCCTTATCCGCTGCCCCTGCGCCTGAGCCTGGTCGAGCGCCATCCGCTCGGGAGCCAGGCCTTCGTTCCGCTGAGTGCTGCGCCGTTCCTGATCGTGGTCTGCCTGGACGAAGACGGCCAGCCCGGTCGACCGCGGGCCTTCGTCACCACCCGGCCGTTCCAGGGGATCTGCTACGCACGCGGCACGTGGCACGGCGTGCTGACGCCGTTCGGGGCGCGGCAGGATTTCGTGGTGGTCGATCGCGGCGGATCGGGCGTGAACCTGGAGGAACACGTCTTCGCGGAGCCCTGGACGGTGCACTATTCGGGCACGGCCTGACGGCCGATCACGACTCGGCGGATTCCGGCTCCTCCGTGAAGGTGAACACGACCTCGCCGGTCCGCTCGCAGAGCACGCTCACGGATGTCGCGCCGGTCTGCGCTCGCTGAACCGGGAGCTGCGTCTTGGCGTGGGCGACGGCCGCCTCCAGATCGCAGGGCCACAGCTTGGTGAAGCTGACGCGCTTCCCCTTCCAGAATGAGATCCTGTACGCCATCGCGCCCTCCATTTTCACCGAGCATACACCCTGCGGGCGGAGAAGCGTCCGCCCGCAGGGCATGGCAACGATGCGTGTCGAGCGGAGAGGTGCGCTGACGACAACCGTGAAGCCGGATCACGGCGTCGGATGTCAGCGCGTCGGCATCGCAGCCGCGACGACGCGCGTGGCGGCCGGCGTCGCTGGGACGAGGCGCGGGGTCGTGGCGAGTTCGGAGGCCGGACGCGCGGTGGCCGTGGTCCGAGCCTGGTCACGGTAGAGCGGCGGCGTCAGGGTCAGAGCCTCGTCGGCCAGGGCGCCGGTGGTCGCGGCGGCCATGGGGGCGGCGATGAGGGCGGCGAGAACAAAGGAACGCAGGGTCATGATCAATCCTCTCGATATCCGGGTCTGGCCCGGCGTCGAGCGATATCTACGCTGCACAGCAACATGATCCAAACAGATTGGATCGATATGGGGAATTGATGAAATCGATATGTCCTGCCGTCGGTCCCGCGTCGCTCGATCGGTGGGAAGTCCGACGTGTCGACTGATACCGCTTCCAGTCGATGCGTTCGGTCCCCGATTCCTATCCGGCCAGCCCCGGGATGCACACGATCCGGCGCAAGCCTCGCAGTCGTGGAACTGTCGTCGCCGCGGATCCTATCGAACGTCCGGCCCTCGCGCGCGTTGAAGCGCGGCGGTGGCGACGGGGCCACCCGATGAAGTACGAGTCCGGCCCGATGACCATCGCTGCACGCCCGGCCCGCTCTGGCCTCGCCCCGGTTCAAACCCCGCCGCTCCGGCCGGCGGACAACGCCCACCCGCCGTTCAAGATCGTGAGCTGGAACCTGCTGCGCCGCACCGGCGCGGCGGTCGACGACGTCGCCGCCCTGGTCGCCCAGGAGAAACCCGATCTGCTGCTGATGCAGGAGGCGACCCGCGCCATCGGTTTCCTGCTCGACCGGATCGGCGGCCACTATGCGTGGGCGCCCCTGCCGGGGCGGATCCACGGCCTCGCCATGTGGAGCCCGACCCCCTGGCCCGCGCCCCCGCGGGTGATCACGCTGCCCTCCGGGGCCCTGGTGCATCGGGTCTGCCAGATCCTCGACCTCGGCGCGTTCGGGATCGCCAACGTCCACCTGTCGCACGGGCAGATGCTGAACCGGCGCCAGCTCCGCCGGATCGTCTCCGAGCTGCCGCCCCGCGCCGCCGTGCTCGGCGATTACAACATCGTCGGGCCCGCGATGATCCCGGGATTCCGCGATGTCGGCCCCCGCCGGCCGACCCACGCGATGGTGGAGGTGCTGCCGCTGCGGCTCGACCGCTGCCTCGCCCGCGGCCTCATCTGCCACGACCACGCGGTGCTGCCCCGGGGCCGCTCCGATCACCGCCCGATCGTGGTCCATCTCGGGCCGGCACCCGAAGCACACGTGCCCGGCCGTTTCAAAGGTATGGCAGCAGCAGTCGCACGCCTGCGTCGCGGAGACGGATCGGCAGCGCGCGTGCGGCGAGATCCTCCCGGCTGAGCCGGGCCTCCATCTTGGCGCGCATGAACTGGTCGAGCTGGGCCGCGAGATCCGCGTCGACGATCTCGACGTTCAGCTCGAAGTTGAGCCGGAAGCTGCGCATGTCCCAGTTGGCGCTGCCGACGAAGCACCAGATGTCGTCCACCACCATCACCTTGGAATGGTCGAAGGGCGGTTCGTCGAGCCAGACCCGGACACCGGCCCGGAGCAGCGGGTCGAGATGCGCCCGGGTCGCCCAGTCAATGAAGTGGTGGTCGCTGACCCGCGGGATGATCACGTCGACGGTGATGCCCCGCGTAGCGGCCTGGGCGAGGGCGCCGGTGACGAGCTCGTCCGGCAGGAAGTAGGGCGTCACGAACCGGACGGTCCGACGCGCGCAGGCCAGCGCCTGGAGGATGACCTGCTCGATCTTCTCCACGTCGGCATCCGGGCCGGAGGTCACCGCCCGGGCGACGCTGGTCCCGGTGGGCTGAAGGTCGACGAACCACGGCGCGCCGTCGAGGTTCTCGCCGGCCGCGAAGGCCCAATCGGCCGCGAAGGCGGCGGCCAGCTGTTCGACCACGGGCCCGGTGAGCCGGTAATGGGTGTCGCGGATCGGATGCTCGGGCTTCAGGGCGACGCGGTTCGCGTGCCAGATGTTCAGCCCACCCGTGAAGGCGACGCGCCCGTCGACGATCAGCAGCTTCTTGTGCGAGCGCAGATTGAGGAACGGCATCCGCCAGGGCAGGGCCGAGTGCATGAACAGGGCCGCCGGCACTCCGGCGGCGGTCAGGCGGTGGTAGACCGGCGCCCGGAAGTAGCCGCCGCCGATCCCGTCGATGATGACGCGAACCTCCACGCCCCGCGCCTTCGCCTCGGCCAGGGCGTCGCAGAACTCCCGGCCGGTGGGATCGTCGCGGAAGATGTAGCTCGACAGGCCGATGCTGACCTTGGCCTCCCGTATGGTCGCCAGCATGGCCGGATAACCCACGTCGCCGTTGCGGAACATCTGCACGGTGTTGCCCGCGAAGGCCGGCAGGCCGGTGATCCGCCGGATCGCCCGGTCGAGGGGCCAGAGCGCCTCCGGCACCACCGCGTCGTCGGTATCGGGCAGGTGCAGGGCGTCGGAGGGTTTCGTCCGCAGCCGCCGGGCCCGGCGCGAGACGCGGTTGATGCCGAAGGTCAGGTACAGCGCGGTGCCGAAGATCGGCGACAGCCACGCGAGCCCGATCCAGCCCACCGCCACGCTGACCCGCCGCTTGCGCAGCAGCGCGTGCAGGGTGACACCGATCGCCAAGACGAAGCCGATGACGGCCTCGACATCCGACCGCATGAGGGCGGTGGAGTGAAGCCATCGGAGGAGCGCGTTTTCCAAGGTCTCGGCATCCGGTTCGCAAGAGCCGTCATTGTAGCGCGCTCTCTTGCGCCGAACCGGGGTCCACTTCGGCGAAGAGCGCTCTGATGACGGCGCCGGATATACCCGAAGGTGACGCGGGGTCGCGGATTAATCCGCATTCGTGACCGGATGCGCCACGTCGGCTTCGACCGGCCTCTCGCAGCGATAGGGGCCGCTGCCATCGAGGGCCGCGTACAGGACGCGGCCGCCGGACCGAATGCAGCGCGCCTTGGCCTCGGCGTAGGGCCGGTGGAAGCTCCAGATGGTGACCATCGGCCCCACCATGGCGATGCAGATGCCACCGAACACCAAGGCGGCGGCCCAGGTCGCACCGTTGCGATCCGGGCGCGGCGGACGCGGCGGCGGCATCGTTCCGTAGAAGGCCAGCGTCAGACCGAACAGGTCGATGGTGCTCATCAGCCGTTCCGCGTTGGGGCGCCGGGGTCCAGCACGACCGGCGCGTTCCCGATCCTAGGGCAGGGCGGCGCCAGAACCTACGCGAGCGGCGCCGATGGGCCTGCGTCCTATCGCGCCAGGATGCGTCGATAGGGTCGGCGCAGTTCAGGGCTCCCAGCGGGGCGGGCGCTTGCCGAGGAAGGCGTCGATTCCCTCCTGTGCGTCGGCCATCATCATGTTCCGGACCATGACCTCGGCGGTGTAGCCGTAGGCCTCCTCCAGGCCCATCTCGATCTGGCGGCCGAACGCCTCCTTGCCGATCGCCAGGACACGCCGCGCCTTCCCGGCGATGCGGCCCGCCAGCGCATCGACCGCGGCGTCGAGGTCCGCCTCCGGTACGACACGGTTGACCAGACCGATCCGCAGCGCCTCCTGGGCGTCGATCGGCTCGCCGACCAGCAGCATCTCCAGGGCGGCCTTGCGCGACACAGCCCGCGACAGCGCGACCATTGGGGTCGAACAGAACAGACCGATCTGCACCCCCGGCGTGGCGAAGCGGGCCGACTCGGCGCAGATCGCGAGGTCGCAGGTGGCGACGAGCTGGCAGCCGGCCGCGGTGGCGATCCCGTGGACCCGCGCGATCACCGGCTGCGGCAGGCGGGTCAGGCTCAGCATCAGCCGGGCGCAGGCGCGGAACACCGCCTCGGTCGCGTCGCGGGACGGCTCGGCGCGCATCTCCTTGAGGTCGTGCCCCGCGCAGAAGGCCGGGCCGGCCCCCTGAAGGATGACCACCCGCACCGCCGGGTCCACCCGGATCGCGTCGAGCGCGTCCTGAAGCGCGGCCATCAGGGCCATCGACAGGGCGTTGCGCGCCTGGGGGCGGTTCATCGTCAGGGTCGCGACGCAATCGGAATCGCTGCGCAGCAGGACCGGGGCCTGTGGATCGGCCGCGATGGGCGGGACCGGCGCAGTCGCTGCTGTCATGGGGCGTCTCCCGATGCCGGCTCGACCTGTGGGGGCCGGCTTATCGAACCAGGGGTAGCATGCGGGCCGATGGGCCGCGACGCCGGCCGCGACAGGTCCGCGAAAGCTTCACCCCTCATGCGTCCCCGTTCGCGCAGCGGACCGGGCTCCCCCGACCGGCAGATCGAGGGACGCGGATCATGATGGTGTTGCCGTTCATCGGCTTGGCGACGAGCGCGGCGGCGATTCTCGCCGGGCGGCGGGGCATCGCCATCGGGCTGTGGCTCGCCGCGCTGTTCGGGACGCTGGCGCTGTTCGCGGCCCACGCCACGTCGACGCTCAACCTTGATTTCTGACCGGATCACGCGCCATGACGCTGCTCCATGCCCGCACGCTCAACGCCCTCGGATTGCTGGGCTGCTGCGCGATCCTGCTCGTGGCCTTCGGCTATCAGCTCCTGCTCGGCGAGTTGCCGTGTCCGCTCTGCCTGTTGCAGCGGGCGGGGTTCGCGGCCTCGGGCTTCGGCTTCGCGCTCGGAATCCGATTCGGCCCACGGCCGTCCCATTACGGCATCGCGATCCTCGGTGCGCTGGTGGGTGCGGCTATCGCGGCTCGGCAGATCGCCCTGCACGTCGTGCCCGGAACCGGCGGCTATGGCGCGACGCTATTCGGCCTCCACTTCTACACCCTGACACTGATCGCTTTCGTGGCGCTGATCGGGGCGGTGGCCGTGCTCCTCCTGATCGCCGATACCGACCAGCCTGCCACCCTGCCGGGGCAGGGTGCCGGGCTCTTCGGGACGGCCTGTCTTCTGCTGTTCCTCGGCGTCCCCCTGGCCAATGCCGTCTCGACGGCGGCGGAATGCGGCACCGGCCTCTGCCCGGACGACCCGACGCGCTACGAAGCGCTCGATGCGTGGCTGGCGCGCTAAGCAGGTTTCGCGAAAGTAGCCGCCGGGTTTGCGATAAAAATTTGCGGCCGGATGAGAACCTCAGGCCAGCTCGGCCAGGGCCAGATCGAGGCTCGCGAAATCGGCACCCGGGCCATTCCACCACAGCGCCGGGTAGGTCGCGAGGCGGCCCATCACCGCCGCGTAGGCCTCCGCCAGATGCGTGTCGGCGATGACCAGGACGGCTCCGGACAGGCCCTCCGCCAACGCGTCGCCGCGGCGACCCGCAAGGTCGATCACGCGCAGGCCGAGTCGGCCGAGGCCGAGGCGCATGGCCTCCGCCTGCCCGAAATCCTGCACCAGCAGCGCGACGGCGTCGCCTGCCCGGAGGCCTTCGCCCCAGGCCCAGCGGGCCACGCGGTGCGGACAGACCGGGCCGGCGGACAAAGCCGAATCGGTGCGCCGCGCACCGCCGGGCATGCGCCCCTCGGAGGCACGCGGTGCCGGGGCGAGAGGGGGGACGACAGTGGATTCGAGACCGAACATGCGATGCAGACCGCCTGGATCTGGACAAACCGTGGTCTCTGGCGTGACGCGAGCCGGTTAACACTCTGTCTCACCGCACGACGGGAGCGGAACAAGAGCCGCTTTTCGGGCGTTGGCGCCCTCACGATTGATACGATGGCCAACGAGGCGTGAAGGCCGAGCCTTGATTTGTCGTCAAATTCGGTCGCAGTGGCGCGGGCTGCGGACCGGCCTATGTCGTTGTCCGCCGAGGCGGCCCGACAGAGGCCGCCATGATCGAGGAGACAGCCCCCGCATGCGCCACATCGTTCTTTCCGCCGCCCTGATCGCCGCCGCCCTTCCGGCGCAGGCGCAGATCCGCAACGCGCCAGCCCCACGGGCCCTGGAGTTCGCCGCCTACATCTTCGCGGCCTCCAACGTCTGCGGCTACCGGATCGGCAGCGAGCAGTTCGAGGGGCTGCTGGCGAAGCAGAGCGTCCGGATCGAGGACGTCCAGCCCCGGGGGCCGTTCGGCAACCGCGTGCAGACGATGTTCACGCTGATGTCGAACCAGATGCAGCAGAACCGCGATCAGGCATGCCTGGCGGTGGCGGGCGAGTACGGGCCGGAGGGCACGGTCGCCAAGAACGTGTTGTTGCCGGCTGGCGCGGATGCAGGCGCACCGGCCAAGCCTGCGGAACCCGCCAAGCCTGCGGAATCCGCCAAGTCCGCGGAGCCGGCCAAGCCGCAGTGACGGGACGGTCGGCTTAACCCAGCGGCCATTCGATCGGCCGAACACCGCGCTCGGTCAGCCAGCGATTGGCCCGGCCGAACGGGTCCGAGCCGGGAAAGTCCCGTGCGCGGTTGAGCGGGGAAGGGTGTCCGCTTTCGAACACGCCATGGCGGCTCTGATCGATCAGCGCCGCCCGGGCCCGGGCCTGGGCCCCCCAGAGCAGGAAGACCGCCGGCTCCGGCCGCGCCGAGACCGCCGCCACCGCCTCATCGGTCAGACGCGCCCAGCCGAATCGTAGATGCGCCCCGGCCTTGCCGGCCTCGACCGTCAGCGCACTGTTGAGCAGGAGGACACCCTGTCGCGCCCAGGCGGTGAGGTCGCCGCCGGCGGCCCGGTCTGAACCCGCCTCGGCGAGGATCACTCTAAGCGAGGCTGGCAGGCGGCCCGATCCCACGAACGAAAAGGCGAGGCCGTTGGCATCGCCCGGTGTCGGATAGGGGTCCTGCCCGAGGATCACCGCGCGCACGGCGGGCAGCGGCGTCTCCGTCAGGGCGCGGAAGATCTGGGCCGGGGCCGGCAGCACGTGGGCGCCGGCCGCGATCCGCGCATCGACCCGGTCCGCCACGGCTTCGGCCCCGCCATCGGTGAAGAAGGGTAGCACCAGCCAGGGTGAGCCGGACGCGCGGAAGGCCGCGAGGGCATCGGTCACGGGTGTCTCGCTCATCGAATCTCCATGTGGCCCAGCGACAGCCTCGGTTGCGGCGCGCCGCCCCGCGTGGTTAGGAACAGGGGTCGTGCGTGAGGATCCGGTGCGGCATGTCGCATCCGGTCTTCGCCGGCCGACTTCGCACCCTACATGGAAGCCGACCCGACGGGGTTAAGCCTCCGGTCCAGGCCTCAGCGTGCGAGTCGGCCGCCGGATATCTGATGCCACAGGAAGGACCCGGCGCGCGGCGCCGGGACGCTGCCATGAACGAACGCGTCGAACCCGCCGCCGCGCTGGCCAATGGCCGTCCCCTCGCCCCGCGCGAACCCGCGGCCGCCACCCTGCCGGCCGACCATCCGAAGGTCGCCTGGGGCCGCGTCGGCGTCCTGCTGATGAACCTCGGCACGCCGGAGGGCACGAGCTACTGGCCGATGCGCCGGTATCTGAAGGAGTTCCTGTCGGACCGCCGGGTCATTGAGGTGTCGCGGCTGATCTGGTGGCCGCTGCTCAACCTGATCATCCTGACCAAGCGTCCAGGGCCCAAGGGCCGCGACTACGCCAGCGTCTGGAACAACGCGCTCAACGAGGGCCCGCTCAAGACCACCACCCGGGGCCAGAGCGAGCGCCTCCAAGCCGCGATGGGCGACACGGTCGTGGTCGACTGGGCGATGCGCTACGGCAAGCCGGAGGTCGCCGGCCGGATCCAGGCATTGCTCGACCAAGGCTGCGATCGCATCCTGCTGGTGCCGCTCTATCCGCAATACGCCGCCGCCACCTCGGCAACCGCCTGCGATCAGGCGTTCCGCGCCCTGATGGACATGCGCTGGCAGCCGACGGTCCGCGTCTCGCCGCCCTATCACGACGACCCGGTCTACATCGCCGCCATGGCGGATTCGATCCGGGAAGGGTTAGCCAAACTCGATTTCGAGCCGGAGGTGATCCTGACCTCGTTCCACGGGGTGCCGCGCAGCTACCTGCTCAAGGGCGACCCCTATCATTGCCAGTGCCACAAGACCGGCCGGCTGATCCGCGAGGCGTTGGGGATGTCGCCGGAGAAGATGCGCGTCACCTTCCAGTCGCGCTTCGGCAACGAGGAATGGCTCAAGCCCTACACGGACGAGACCGTGATGGATCTGGCCAAATCGGGCGTGAAGCGCATGGCGATCGTAGCGCCGGGCTTCACGGCTGACTGCCTGGAGACGCTGGAGGAACTCGACGGCGAGAACCGCCACTATTTCGAGGACAATGGCGGCGAGCGCTTCGCCTATATCCCGTGCCTGAACGACAGCGACCTCGGCATGAAGGTGATCGAGCACGTGGTGCGGCGGGAGCTTCAGGGCTGGATCTGAGGATTGGTCCGAGCGGGCGCTTGCTGTCGCGCCCCGGCCGCCTATTCTCCCCTCAAGCCGGACGGGTGATTGATCCGGCACGGGAGGGTTCCATGGCGTTCTTCATCGGTATCGCGTGCCCCTGGCTGCTGATCGCGGTGCTCGACCGGATCGCCGAAGGCCGCCGCACCAGCGAACTCGCCGCCCTTGGAGTCACGCCGACGCCCGCGCCGGCGCAATCGAGCTATCTCGTGCCGGATCGGCCGTACTGACGGCAGAGACTCAGCTTTCTCAAGGTGCTGGGCCAAGCACGCAGTCTCGTGAGTCGCGCGCCCCTTTCCCGGGCGCATGCAGCGTCAGCGGAATGCGATCCGGGATCCAGCGCAAGAGAACGCGCAGCGTCCTTCTGAAGAAAACGGTGCTGCTGACGCGGCGCTGTTCGTGCTGGGTCCCGGATCACCTTCCACTGCGTTCCAGGCGTCTGGGACAGGGTGCGCGTCATGCGAGCCAGAGGCAGCGTACGTCCGACGCTGCCCCGCCCACCACTCACGGCTTCTTCGTCTCCGGCGCCGGCTGAGCCGCCTCGGCGGGTGCGTCCGGGCGCACGATCTTCGCATCCGCGCGCAGCTTCAGGATCAGGTCCTGCTGCGCCTTACGGATCAGGTGCTGGTCGATCTGCTCCTTCAGCTCGTCGAAAGTCGGCTGCGGCTTGGTCCGCATCTCCTCGACCTTGATCACATGCCAGCCGAACTGCGTCTTGATCGGGTCGGAGACCTGGCCGGGCTTCATCGCGAAGGCGGCGTTCGCGAAATCCGGCACCATCCGTTCCTTGGTGAACCAGCCGAGATCGCCGCCCTCGGCCTTCGAGCCCGGGTCCTTCGAGGTCTCGGCTGCGACCTTGGCGAAGTCCTCGCCGCCCTTGATCCGCGCCGCGATCTTCTTCGCGTCGCCCTCGTTATCAACGAGGATGTGCCGGGCATGCACCTCCTCCTCGGGCTTCATCAGCTTGACGGTCTGATCGTAGATCGCGTGCTCGGCCTCGGGGGTCACCGCGCGTTTGGCCTCCTGCTCCAGATAGTCATCGAGCAGGAGCTTGTCGCGGAAGTAGGCGAGCTTGCGCTTGAACTCCGGCGTATCGCCGATCTTGGCGGCCTCGGCTGCCTGCGCGCCGACCCGAAGGTCGACCATGTAGTCGACCAGCAGGTTCTTCTTCTGGGCGTCATCGACGCCGGGCAGCGACAAAGCCGGATCGTCGGACGCGATGGCGAGGTCGCCCTGCGTGATCGGCTTGCCGTTGACGCTCGCCGCCACCGAATCCGGCCCCGCCGGGGCAGCCGGACTGTTCGCGGCGGGCGTGGCGGCGGGCGCCTTCTGGGGGGCCTGAGCCAGCGCGACGCCGGGCATCGCGATCAGGATTGCGAGCGCGCTGACGCGCCGGAGGAGGGCGGGGTGGAGCATGCGGGCGAAATCCTCGGCTGACGTCTCGTGGCCGCTCCGGACCGGGCCGGGCGGCGGGCCGCGGCACAGGTGGCCCGCGTCGCACGAGAAGGCAAGCGCGGCGGTTCCGCCGCTGTCGGAACCGTGACCGCATCGACAGGCGTTGAGGCCTGCCCCTTTCAGGTGCACCGGGCGATGTTTACCTCTATAAGCCCGGCCAACTCCGCCCAGGCCGGCCCGCCACGCTGCTGCGTGGGCGGGCTCGCGCGTCCGCAGGTCCACGATGCTCGGCTCGATCGCCAAGAAGATTTTCGGCTCCTCCAACGACCGGCGCGTCAAGGGCTATCGCCCCCGCGTGGCGTTGATCAACGCGCTGGAACCGGAGATCCAGGTCCTGTCGGACGACGCCCTGCGCGCCCGCACCGATATGCTGAAGGCGGAACTCGCCGCCGGCAAGAGCCTCGACGACATCCTCGTGCCGGCCTTCGCCACCGTGCGTGAGGCGGCCAAGCGGGTCTTCGGCCAGCGGCACTTCGACGTGCAGATGATCGGCGGCATGGTGCTGCACGAGGGCGGCATCGCGGAGATGAAGACCGGCGAGGGCAAGACCCTGGTGGCGACGCTGCCGGTCTACCTCAACGCCCTGGAGGGCAAGGGTGTCCACGTCGTCACCGTGAACGACTACCTCGCGGCCCGCGACGCCGAGTGGATGGGTCAGCTCTACCGCTTCCTGGGGCTCTCGGTCGGCACCATCGTGCACGGGCTCGACGACGCGCAGCGCAAGGACGCCTACGCCTGCGACATCACCTACGGCACCAACAACGAGTACGGGTTCGACTACCTGCGCGACAACATGAAGTACGAGATGTCCCAGCTGGCGCAGCGGGGGCACAATTTCGCGATCGTCGACGAGGTCGATTCGATCCTGATCGACGAGGCGCGCACGCCGCTGATCATCTCGGGCCCGGTGGACGACCGCTCGGAGCTCTACGTGTCGGTCGACGCGATCATGCCCCGGCTGGTGCGCGAGCATTACGACCTCGACGAGAAGCAGCGCACGGTCTCGCTCACCGAGATCGGCAACGAGTTCGTGGAGGAGACCCTGCGCGAAGTCGGCCTGCTCAAGGACGGCGACCTGTACGACGCGCACAACGTCAGCCTCGTCCACCATGTGAACCAGGCTTTGCGCGCCAACACGCTGTTCACCCGCGACAAGGACTACATCGTCAAGAACGACGAGGTCGTGATCATCGACGAGTTCACCGGTCGCATGATGCAGGGTCGGCGCTACTCGGAAGGGCTCCATCAGGCGCTGGAGGCCAAGGAACGGGTCACGATCCAGCCCGAGAACCAGACGCTCGCCTCGATCACCTTCCAGAATTACTTCCGCCTCTACAAGAAGCTGGCCGGCATGACCGGCACGGCCTCGACCGAGGCCGACGAGTTCGCCGAGATCTACAAGCTCGACGTGGTCGATATCCCGACCAACAAGGAGGTCGAGCGCGTCGACGAGGACGACGAGGTCTACCGCACGGTGGCCGAGAAGTACGACGGCATCATCGCGGAGATCGACAAGGCGCATAGCCGCCATCAGCCGATCCTGGTCGGCACCGGCTCGATCGAGAAGTCGGAGCACCTCGCCGAGATGCTCAAGAAGGCGGGCTACACCCTGCTCGACTATTCCGACCCGAATGCGCTGACCGACGTCTACGCCGCCGCCCGCGAGGGCCGGGTGACCAAGCGCTTCGCCGTGCTGAACGCCCGCTTCCACGAGCAGGAGGCCTACATCGTGGCCGAGGCCGGCGTGCCCGGCGCGATCACCATCGCCACCAACATGGCCGGCCGCGGCACCGACATCAAACTCGGCGGCAACATCGAGATGCGGGTCGAGAAGGAACTCGCCGGCGTGCCTGAGGGGCCGGAGCGCGACGCCCGGATCGAGGCGATCAAGGCCGAGATCGCCGAGAACCGCGCCAAGGTGCTGGCCGCGGGCGAGAAGGCGGATCCGGAGGCGGGCCGCAAGAAGGATCTGCCGGGCGGCCTCTACATCATCGGCACCGAGCGGCACGAGAGCCGGCGCATCGACAACCAGCTCCGCGGCCGCTCCGGCCGCCAGGGCGATCCCGGCCGCTCGAAGTTCTACCTGTCGCTTCAGGACGACCTGATGCGGATCTTCGGCTCCGACCGCATGGACGGGATGCTGCAGAAGCTCGGCCTGGAGCAGGGCGAGGCGATCATCCACCCCTGGATCAACAAGGCGATCGAGAAGGCGCAGCAGAAGGTCGAAGCGCGCAACTTCGACATGCGCAAGAACGTGCTGAAGTACGACAACGTCATGAACGACCAGCGGAAGGTCGTGTTCGAGCAGCGCCGGGACTTCATGGCCCAGGAGAGCGTGCGCGAGACCGTGGACGAGATGCGCGAGGGCGTGATCGACGACCTCGTCGCGCGCTTCATGCCCGAGAACGCCTATGCCGAGCAGTGGGACGTCGTCGGTCTGCGCGATCAGGTGAGGGAGGTGCTCAACCTCGACGTGCCGGTCGAGGACTGGGCCAAGGAAGAGGGTATCGCCGACGAGGAGATGCGCGAGCGCCTGCTCAAGGCGGCCGAGACGGCGTATGCCGAGCGGACCGAGAAGAACGGCGCCGAGGTCACCGTCTATATCGAGAAGCAGGTCCTGCTCCAGACCCTGGACCACCTGTGGCGTGAGCACCTCGTGACGCTGGACCACCTGCGGCAGGTGATCGGCTGGCGCGGCTTCGCCCAGCGCGATCCGCTGAACGAGTACAAGTCCGAGGCCTTCGATCTGTTCAACGGCCTCGTCACGGCCCTGCGCGAGCAGGTGACCGCGCAGCTGTCGCGGGTCGAGATCATGTTCCAGGAACAGCAGGAGCAGTATCCCGCCGGCGGACCGGCGCTGCCGCCGATGTTCGCCCAGCACCTCGACCCGGTCACGGGCGAGAACGAGATGGACTATGCCGGCCAGGGCTCCGGCAGCGATGGCGGCGGCGGCCCCGCCTACGGCTTCGCCGCCCAGGGCTTGGCGGCGGATGGCGCGGTGCTGGAGCGCGATCCGCAGGATGTCGGGACCTGGGGCCGCGTCAGCCGCAACGAGCCGTGTCCCTGCGGCTCGGGCAAGAAGTACAAGCACTGCCACGGCAGCCTGCAGGCCTGAGCCCGGCATGGCCGCGCGGGCGGTCTTCATCGCGGGCGCCGGGACGGAGATCGGCAAGACCTACGTCACCGCGGCTTTGACCCGGCGCCTGCGGGCGCAGGGCCGGGCGGTGCGGACCGTGAAGCCGCTCGCGAGCGGCGTCCCGGCTCTGGGCGATCCCGGCTTCGCCGAAAGCGACACCGCCCGCCTGCTCGACGCGCAGGACATCGCCCTCGACGCCGAGGCGGTTGAGGCCTGTTCGCCCTGGCGCTTCTCCGCGCCGCTCTCGCCCGATCAGGCAGCCGTGCTGGAGGGTCGGTCCCTTGAGCTGGCCGACCTCGTCGGCTGGTGCCGCGCGCAGATCGCCTGCACGACGGGAACGCTGCTGATCGAGGGTGTCGGCGGGCTCATGAGCCCAGTGAGCGAAGCGGCCACCGGGCTAGACTGGCTCCGTGCGCTGGACGTTCCCGCCTTGCTGGTAACCGGCAGCTACCTGGGGGCGATCAGCCACGCGCTGACGGCCTGCGAGACCCTGCGCCGGTACGATGTCCCGCTGCTCGCCATTGCGGTGAGCGAGAGCGAGGGCGCGCCGGCCCCGGCCGCAACCGTGGCCGCGTCGATCGCCCGTCACGCCGGCGCGGAGGTCTTTTGCCTGCGGCGCGGGGATTCCTGTCCGGAAGCGCTCGCCGATCTGATCTGAGCCGGCTGCTTCGGCGTTGTGCGCGACGCGTTATACCCTCAAGTCTGCGTGTGGCTCCGACATCCCGGCGCCTTCGGCTGCGCCCTCGCTGGACGATGTGGCCTTGGCTGCTAACTGTCGAGCAGTCTCGACGCGCCCAGGCCCGGGCGGGTCATGCGGGAGCTGTTGCGTTGAGTCAGTCCCTTGCCGCCACCGCGGAACCCGGAACGGAGACCGCGGCGCAGGAGGGCGAGCCCGCCCGCAACCGCCTGCGGCCAGCGCTCGTCCTCGGTGCCCTCGGCGTCGTCTACGGCGATATCGGCACGAGCCCGCTCTACGCGTTCAAGGAGGCCGTGAAGGCTGCCACCAGCGGCGGCGTGTCGGTGCCGGCTGCGGCGACTGGCGCGGTGTCGCTGATCCTGTGGTCGCTGATCTTGATCGTCTCGCTGAAATACGCGGTGCTGATCCTGCGTGCCGACAACCGAGGCGAGGGCGGCATCGTCGCCATGCTGGCGCTGCTCGGCGCACGCCAAGCGCGGCCGGGCAGTTGGGGCGCACTGCTGCTGGTGGTGGGACTGGTCGGCGCAGCGCTGCTTTACGGCGATGGGGCGATCACACCGGCAATCTCGGTGCTCTCGGCGATCGAAGGCTTGAAGGTCGATGCGCCGTCGCTCGGGCCATACGTGGTGCCGATCACGCTGGTGATCCTGATCGGGCTGTTCCTGGTCCAGTACAAGGGCGTGGCCGCCATCGGCCGGGTGTTCGGCCCGGTCATGTTCGCGTGGTTCCTGATTCTGGGTCTGCTCGGGATCCTCGGGATCCTGCACAATCCCGAGATCCTCGCCGCCGCCAATCCACTCCGGGCGCTCGACTTCATGTTCCATGCCGGTTTTGCCGTCAGCTTCGCCATGCTGGGCGCGGCGTTCCTGGCGGTGACGGGCGGCGAGGCGATGTATGCCGATCTCGGCCATTTCGGCGCCCTGCCGATCCGCGCGGCGTGGTTCGTGCTGGTCCTGCCGGCGCTGATCCTCAACTATTTCGGGCAGGGCGCCCTGCTGATCGCCGATCCGAGCGCGATCGAGAACCCGTTCTTCCGCCTCTGCCCCGATTGGGCGCATTATCCGCTGGTCGCGCTCGCCACCATGGCGACGGTCATCGCCTCGCAGGCGATCATTTCGGGCGTGTTCTCGCTGACCCAGCAATCGGTGCAGCTCGGCTTCCTCCCGGCGATGCGCATCGTCCAGACGGCCCGGGACGAGCGCGGCCAGATCTACGTGCCGGTGGTGAACTGGCTGCTCGCCGTCGCCACCCTTGTGGCCGTTGTCATGTTCGGATCGTCCGACGCACTGGCCGGCGCCTACGGCATCGCGGTCTCGATGCTGATGGGCATCACCACGCTGCTCGCTGCGCTCATCGCGCTGCGCTGGGGCTACAACCCGATCCTTGTCTTCGCGGTGAACGGCTTCTTCCTGGCCATCGACCTCGTGTTCTTCGCCGCCAACAGCGTGAAGATCCTGGAGGGCGGCTGGTTTCCCCTCGTGCTCGCCGGCTTCGTCGCGCTGATGATGCTGACGTGGAAGAAGGGCAACGAGCTTGTCGAGGACGCGCGCGTCCTCCTGCGCCTGCCGGAGGACGTTTTCCTCTCCGGCCTCCAGCACCGCGAGCTGCTGCGCCTGCCGGGCACTGCGGCCTTCCTGTCGGCCGCGGAGCACGGGATCCCGCTGCACCTGTCCCGGTTCGTGGAGCGCAACCACGCCCTGATGGAGCGCATCCTGATCATCACGGCGCTCTACGAGGAGACCCCGACCGTCGCGCGGGAGCAGCGCGCGCACGTGACGATTTTGGCGCCGGACTTCTACCGGGTGATCCTGCGCTACGGCTTCATGGAGGAGGCCTCGATCCCCGAAGGTCTGGCCTGTGCGGTCGAATCGCGCCACCTACCGCCGCACGTGCTCGACGACATGACCATCTTCGTCGGTCACGAGACGATCATCGCCAAGAGTGATGATCGCGGCATGGCACCCTGGCGGGAGAACCTCTTTGCCTTCATGCAGCGCAACGCGGAGCGCACCGGCGCCTTCTTCGGCGTCCCGACCCGGCAGGTGGTGGAAGTCGGGACGGAGATCGAAATCTGAGGGATCTGCGGCGGCGTGTGACTCGGTTGTCCAGGGCCAGGACGCACCGAAACGTGTGATTCGGTCCGCGATCCAAACGGAACCGCAACGCTTCGGCCTCGTTCCGCCCCGACGCAGGCGGTGCGCCATCCCGGCGCATGCCGGATCGGAGGGACACGATGAACAAGGATCATCTCGAAGGCGGTCTCCGCCACCTGGGTGGGCGGGTCAAGACGGCTGCCGGCGCGGTCGGCGGTAATCCGGGACGCCAGTTCGAGGGCGCTTACGACCAGGCCGCCGGCGCCGCCCAATACGCCTACGGCGAAGCCCGGGACGCCGTGCGCGACCTGCGCGACGGCGGCGAGCATCTCGTCGAAGAGGGCCGGACCCGGTTCCGCGACGTCAGCGCGCGCGGCCGGGATCTGGCCGACGAGGCCTTCGAGCGCGGGCAGCACTACCGGGACCGCGCCGTCCACCACAGCCGCAGCATCGCGGCACGCGCGGACGAGAATCGCGGCACGACCCTCGCCCTCGTGGCCGCCGTCGCGTTCGCGGTCGGCTGGCTGGCTCGCCCGACCCGCTAAAGGCACTGGACTCGTGGAGTTGCCGGGGCGGCCAAGCTGCCGCCTCGGCTCTAAAGCCTTGCGGTTACGCGCTGTCCTGCGCCGAACCGGTGACCACTTCGGCGGAGAACTCTCTAGAACGTATAAAGACATGTTTATATCTTGATTGCTTCGCGGCTCGCGAGGTGGTAGAGGCTCGCGCCGAACCCCACGCGAACACGGAGCGGTCGACACATGGCCAAGGATTACATCGTCAAGGACATCGGGCTGGCCGATTACGGTCGCAAGGAGATCTCGATCGCCGAGACGGAGATGCCGGGCCTAATGGCGGTCCGCGCGGAGTACGGTTCTGCGCAGCCCCTGAAGGGCGCCAAGATCGCCGGCTCGCTCCACATGACGATCCAGACCGCGGTGCTGATCGAGACCCTGAAGGCGCTCGGCGCCGACATCCGCTGGGTCTCCTGCAACATCTATTCGACCCAGGACCATGCCGCCGCCGCCATCGCGGCCGCCGGCATCCCGGTCTTCGCCGTGAAGGGCGAGACCCTGGAGGAGTACTGGGATTACACCTCGCGCCTGTTCGACTGGCATGACGGCGGCCTGCCGAACATGATCCTGGACGACGGCGGCGACGCCACCATGTTCGTCCACCTCGGCCTGCGCGCCGAGAACGGCGACACCGCCTTCCTCGACAAGCCGGAGAGCGAGGAGGAGGAGGTCTTCTTCGCGCTGCTCAAGAAGAAGCTGGCCGAGAAGCCGAAGGGCTGGTTCGCCGGCCTCGCCGACAGCATCAAGGGCGTGTCCGAGGAGACCACCACGGGCGTCCACCGCCTCTACGTGCTGGCCAAGGAGGGCAAGCTGCTCTTCCCGGCGATCAACGTGAACGACTCGGTCACCAAGTCGAAGTTCGACAACCTCTACGGCTGCAAGGAGTCGCTGGTCGACGGCATCCGCCGCGGCACCGACGTGATGATGGCCGGCAAGGTCGCCATGGTCGCCGGCTTCGGTGACGTCGGCAAGGGCTCGGCCGCGTCCCTGCGCAACGCCGGCTGCCGTGTGCTCGTGTCGGAGATCGACCCGATCTGCGCGCTTCAGGCCGCCATGGAGGGCTACGAAGTCGTGACCATGGAGGATGCGGCCCCGCGCGCCGACATCTTCGTCACCGCCACGGGCAACAAGGACATCATCACCCTCGACCACATGCGGGCGATGAAGGACCGGGCGATTGTCTGCAACATCGGCCACTTCGACAACGAGATTCAGGTCGTCGGCCTGAAGAACCTCAAGTGGTCCAACATCAAGCCGCAGGTGGACGAGATCACCTTCGCGGACGGCCACCGCATCATCCTCCTGTCGGAGGGGCGTCTGGTGAACCTCGGCAACGCGACGGGCCACCCGTCCTTCGTGATGTCGGCCTCGTTCACCAACCAGACGCTGGCTCAGATCGAGCTGTGGTCCAACCCGGGCAAGTACCAGAAGCAGGTCTACACCCTGCCCAAGACCCTCGACGAGAAGGTCGCGGCCCTGCACCTGGAGAAGATCGGCGTGAAGCTCTCGAAGCTGCGCCCCGATCAGGCCGCCTATATCGGCGTCTCCGAGACCGGCCCGTTCAAGCCCGAGCACTACCGCTACTGAGGCTCCGAAGGGCGCCCGGACGCGCCCGACCACCGGTTGTATATCCGGTGGTCGGGCCACGTTTGGAGCTCATTCATGGCTATCCCTGAAGGCCCGGCGCGCTGCGTCGGGCCTTCTTGTTTGTCAAGCTGTGTATGCGGGTTGGGACTGTGTCTTCTGTGTGTCGTTAACGACTGATTATGCGCGTCGGTCAAAAGCCACGCTTCGTTCCCCTTCCGGGTGGATTCCTACGCACGGTAGAGTGACGTCGAATCTTTGATCGATGGGGCCGCGCCGGTTCGGGAGAACCGCCGCGGGGACGGTGCGTTTGGCGCCGCGCGATGGCGCGCGCCGCTCGCATCGCCGTCGGTAGGCGGGGGCGGGGCAAACCATGGGTGTCGGTCGGGCGACCCACATTCGAATCGGCGTGGGTGCGCTCGCTCTCACAACGGCGAGCGCGGCTCTGGCCGAGCTCGTCGATGCGCCCGCGGCCCATTCCGCGCGCGAGATCCACAGCGTGGCCGCGCTGGCGATCTTCGGCGGCCTGGTCGCCTTCGCGGTCATCCTGTCCCTGCTGCACCTCTATGAGCGCAACCGCTGGACCCGGCGCGAGCGTGAACTGGCCGCGGCTCTCGACGTCCTGCGCGGCGCCCATGACCGCGCCGAAATGCTGCTCAACGCCGAGCGCCAGATCATCGTCACCTGGGACCGGCGCAGCGAACCGGTGGTGGAAGGCGATGTCAGCCTCGCGATCAACGGTGAGCGTCCGGCCTCAGGCTATGCCCGGCGCGTCCTGGCCTTCGGCACTTGGCTCGTCACTGCGGACGCCAATGCGGTCGAGGCCGCCGTCGAGGCCTTGCGGGCACGCGGCACGGGCTTCACGCTGAGCCTGCGGACGCAGACCGGCCGCAGCATCGAGGCGCACGGGCAGGCGGTGGCCGGCCGGGCTCTCCTGCGCCTGCGCGAGACAAGCCAGGAACGCAGCGAGATCGCGGACCTGCGCGCCACCCTGGACGAGACCCGCCGGGGGCTCTCGACGCTGTCCGGGCTGCTTGATGCGATCCCACAGCCCGTGTGGCGGCGGACCCGCGAGGGCAGCCTGAGCTGGGTCAACGCCGCCTACGTCAATGCCGTCGAGGCGGAGAGCCGCGAGGCCGCCCTCGATTCCGGCCTGGAGCTGTTCGACCGGCCGGCCCGGGAGACCATCGCCCGCGAGGAGGCGGCGCGCGCCGCCGGCCTGACCCGGAGCCTGCCGCGGCTCTCGGCCATCGTGGGTGGGAACCGGCGCATGCTCGACGTGTTCGAGACCAGCCTCGATACCGGCCGCGTCGGTATCGCCATCGACGTGTCGGAACTGGAGAGCGTCCGCGCCGACCTGCAGCGGCAGATGAATGCCAACGTCCGCACCCTCGACCAGCTGCCGACCGCGGTGGCGATGTTCGACGTGTCGCAGCGGCTAATCTTTCACAACGCCGCGTATCGCCAGTTGTGGGACCTCGATCAGGCGTTCCTAGACGGCCGGCCCTCCGACGGCGAGATCCTCGATCATCTGCGCGCGAAGCGGAAGCTCGAGGAGCATGCCGATTTCCGGGGCTGGAAGCAGGGCGTGCTCGCCGCTTACCGCGCCGCGGAGGCGAACCAGTCGTGGTGGTACCTGCCCGACGGGCGGACGCTCCGCGTCGTGGCGGATCCGAACCCGCAGGGCGGCCTGACCTACCTGTTCGACGACGTCTCCGACCATCTGAACGCCGAATCCCGCTACAACGCCCTGCGCCGCCTGCAGGCCGAAACCCTCGACACCCTGGCCGAGCCGGTCGCGGTGTTCGGGGCCGACGGAAGGCTGACCCTCGCCAACCGCGCCTTCCTGACCGTGTGGCAGCTCGACCCCGCGATGGTCGAGGAGCGTCCGCACGTCGATGCCGTCATCGCGGCCTGCCGGGAACTGGCGCCCGCCGAGGAGCCGTGGCTCGACATCCGCGACGCCGTGGTAGGCCTCGAATCGCGGACCGCCCGGGCCTGCCGTCTGGAAGTGGCCGACGGCTCTGTGCTGGACTGCGCGGCCCAGCCGCTGCCGGAGGGCGCGACGCTCCTGACCCTGATCGACGTCACCGCCAGTGTGAACGTCGAGCGGGCGCTCACCGAGAAGAACGACGCCCTGGAGAAGGCCGCTCAGCTGCGCGACACCTTCGTGCACCACGTCTCCTACGAGCTGCGCTCGCCGCTCACCAACATCATCGGCTTCACGCAGCTCCTGGGCGACGAGACGGTCGGCGCCCTCAATGAGCGGCAGCGCGAATACGCCGATCACATCATGCGCTCCTCCGCTGCGCTCCTCGTCATCATCAACGATATTCTCGATCTCGCCTCGATCGATGCCGGCTCGCTGGAGCTTCAGCGCGAGGACGTGGACGTTCAGGCCACCATCGAGGCGGCCGTGCGCGGCATCGAAGACCGGCTCGCCGAATCGCGCATCACCCTCTCCCTCGACGTGCCCGAGGATATCGGCAGCGTGCACGCCGACGGGAAACGCGTCCGCCAGATCCTGTTCAATCTGCTCTCGAACGCGGTCGGCTTCTCGGAGGCCGGGCAACGCGTGGAGGTCCATGCCCGACGTAGCGGCCAGGATCTGCTGCTGAGCGTACGGGATTACGGACGCGGCATGCCCCAGGAGATCGCCGACTCGGTCTTCAACCGGTTCGAGAGCCATACCCTCGGCACCCGGCATCGGGGTGTCGGGCTCGGCCTGTCGATCGTCCGCTCCTTCGTGGAGCTGCATGGGGGCCGCGTCCATCTGGAGACGGCGACCGGAGCCGGCACCTGCGTGACCTGCACCTTTCCGCTGGATCCAGCCGCCCGGTCGCGCCGCGAGCCGATCCTGGATGTCCTACCCCCAGCCACGCCGGCAACGGCCCCGCGAAAGCCCGGGCTGGCGCTGCATTAGGCGTTACGGTCGGCGCAAAAGCCGACGCCGGCCCGACCGTCAGGCTTGATTCTTCAGCCCGTGCCGCGCAGCAGGGGGCATGTCCAAACAGGATCGCTCCGGCTGGGCCGTCTTCGGCATCGGCGATTTCCGCCTGTTCGGGGCGGCCCGCTTCCTCACGGGCCTCGCCTACCAGATGCAGGCGGTGGCGATCGGCTGGTTCGTCTACGACCTGACCCATTCCCCCCTGGCGCTGGGCCTCGTCGGCCTGGCAGGCTTCCTGCCGGCGATCGTCTGCGCGTTGATCACCGGGCATGTCGCGGATGCCTATGACCGCCGCTTGGTCGGCGCCGGGGCCTTCGCGCTCCAGAGCGTGGCGAGCTTCGGCCTCCTGGCCTGCGCCCTGTCGGGCGTCCACGTAATCTGGCCGATCTACGCCCTGGTGATTCTGGTCGGCACCGCCCGGGCCTTCGCCAACCCGGCCCTGCAGGCGCTGCTGCCGACCCTGGTTCCGGCGACTCAGTTCAGCTCGGCCATCGCGTGGAACGCCTCGCTCTGGCAGAGCGCCTCGGTGATGGGGCCGGCTTTGGGCGGCTTCCTTTACGCCCTCGGGCCGGCGGTCGTGTTCGGCGGAGCGGGGGCGAGTTTTGCGCTTGCGAGCGTCCTGACGGCGCTGATCCGCTTCCGCCCGGCAGCCGTGACCGAGCGTCCGCCGATCACCTGGGCGGCCCTCTCGGCCGGGATCGGCTATATTCGCTCGCAGCCGGTGGTGCTGGGTGCGATCAGCCTCGACCTGTTCACCGTTCTCCTCGGCGGCGCGACCGCGCTGCTGCCGATCTATGCCGGGGAGGTGCTGCATGTCGGCCCCCTCGGGCTCGGGGCATTGCGCAGCATGCCGGCCTTCGGGGCCGTCACCATGGCGGTGCTGCTGGCAAACTATCCCCTTCGGCGCCATGCGGGCCTGCGCATGCTCCGGGCGGCGGCCATGTTCGGTGCCGCCACGGTGGTGTTCGGTCTCTCCACCTCGCTCCCCCTGTCGATGGCCTGCCTGTTCGTCACCGGCGCCGCCGACATGATCTCAGTCTATGTCCGCCAGACCTTCGTGCAGGGCGAGACACCGGACGCCATGCGCGGCCGGGTCGCGGCGGTGAACACGGTGTTCATCGGCGCCTCGAACGAACTCGGCGAGTTCGAATCCGGGGTGCTGGCCGCCGCAATCGGGGCAGTCCCGGCGGTGGTGGCGGGCGGCGCCGCGACGGTCGGCGTCGCGCTGCTGTGGGGGAAGCTGTTTCCGGCGCTCCGGAACCGCGACCGGCTCTTGGTGCAGGGGTGAGACGCAGCGTGTGACCGTAGATCGATTCCGCTGCGGTCGGCGGTCAGGGTAGGACCACCGATCCTCCGAACCAATCATTTATCCATATCGCACTCGGCTTTGATCTTGATATGGATAAATGATTGCGGACGAATGGCTTGGCTCGCGATTTCACCACCAAGCGGGCAGGGCGTCCGCTATGTCCTACATCGAACTCGACGACGAGCAGGCGCGCCAGCTGATCAACGCCGAGCAGGTCTTCGAAGCCTATCGTGCGGCGCGCACGACACTGCGCGACCGGTTCGCCGGCTCGATGGCGTGGAAGACCGTCGATGGCCGCAGTTATCTTTACCGGGCTCGACACGGCATCTGGAAATCGCTCGGTCCCCGATCGGCGAAAACGGAGGCGCTCCGTCAGAATTTCCTCGACGGGCGAGCACGGGCCCGCGAGCGCAACTTGGGGCTGGCGCGAAGGCTGGATCGAGTGGCGGCAGTCAATCGCGCCCAGCGCCTGGGCCGGATGCCGGTGATCGCTGCCCGCATCTTACGAGCCTTGGCAGAGGCACGCCTCGCGCAGCCAGTCGTCTCGACGGTGGGTACGAACGCTTTGTTCGCCTACGAGCGCCTGGCCGGCGTCCAGATCAACGAGGCCGCACTTGAGACGGCCGACTTCGATCTTCTTGACGACGCACGGGCGAGCCTGAAGCTGGTTGTCCCGGAGATCGCAGCCACAGGCGTGGTCGGCCTTCTGCGGAAGGTTGACCCGTCATTCGAGGTTATGGGGAAATCCCGATTTCGCGCCGCCAATCGCGACGGCTACATTGTCGATCTGATCACGCCTGCTCCGAAGGTTCCGCTTCGCACCGGCCCGGTGGCACGCATCGGGCGCGATCCCGACGATCTCGTCGCGGTGGAGATTGCCGGCCTGAGCTGGCTGGTGAATAGTCCCAAGATCCGGGTCACCGTGCTTGATCTACGCGGATATCCCGCTGAGCTGACGGCACCGGATCCGCGCGCTTTCGCCCTTCATAAGGCGTGGCTTGCGCAGCGGCCGGACCGGAATATCGAGAAGCGGCGCCGGGATCGTGCTCAGGCAGAGCTGGTTGCCGGACTCGTCAACCGCTACTTGCCCCATCTGGCGTTCGACGATCCGGCGCTCGGCGCGCTACCGGCCACCCTCCGCGATCAAGCAGCATCACTGGTCGGCGCGGAAACGCATGATGGCGTTGCGGCGGATCAGTTGGAGCCCGACTGGTAGCCGGGCTCCCGCTCGGTCCTGCTCACCGCCCGCCGAGCAGCGGCGACCACGTCGGATCCGATGCATAGGCCGGCGTCGGGACCGGCTGCTCGACCTTGCCGGTGATGTCGACCATGAACAGCTTGCCGCCGCCCTGGCCGCCGGGATCGCGGAAGAACAGCACGTACTGGCCGTTCGGCGCGAAGGTCGGGCCCTCGTTGTGGAAGCCCTCGGTGAGGACGCGCTCGCCGGTGCCGTCCGGCTTCGACACGCAGATCGCGAAGCCGCCGTTGCGCTGGCGCGTGTAGGCGATCAGGTCGCCGCGGGGCGAGAAGGCCGGCTGCGAGGCCGAGCCCGAACCGAAGGTGATTCGGTGCGGGTTCGAGCCGTCCGCGCCCATGACGTAGACCTGCTGGGAGCCGCCACGATCGGACTCGAACGCGATCTGGGCGCCGTCCGGCGAGTATGTCGGCGAGGTGTCGATCGCCATGCCGCTCGTGATCGAGCGCTGGGCCTTCGAGGCGAGGTCCATGGTGACGATGTCGGCGTTGCCGCCCTGCTGAACGCTCATGACGATCTTGCGGCCGTCCGGCGAGAAGCGCGGGCTCGCACTCATCGAATCGACGCTGCCGAGCGCCTGCCGCGAACCCGTCTCTAGGTTGATCATCTGCACTCGCGGCTGGTGGCCGGTGGCCTGCGCCATGAAGGCGATGTTCTGGGTGGCCGGCGAGTAGCGCGGCGCCACCACCGACATCTCGCCGCTGGTGATCGCCCGGACGTTGGCGCCGTCCTGATCCATCACCATCAGGCGCTTGCGGCGGTTCTCCTTGGGGCCGGTCTCGTCCACGAAGGCGATGCGGCTGTCGAACCAGGGCCCGAGGCCGGTGATCTTGGTGTAGACCGCGTCCGAGATCAGGTGGCCGGTGCGCCGGACATTGGCGGCGTCGGTGCCGTATTGCTGGCCGGTCATCTGCTGGCCGGAGGTCACATCCCAGAGCCGGAACTCGACCTTGACCCGGCCGGCGTCCCGGACGACGCGGCCGGTCACGAGACCCTGGACGCCGGTGGCGCGCCACTTCTCGAAATTCGGGGCGGCATCGAAGTTCGGCTGCTCGGGAAAGCGCGCATGCTCGAGCGGCGTGAAATACCCTGAGCGGCGCAGGTTGTTGGTGACCACGCCGGAGACGAGGCCGGCGAGGCTCGGATCGCCGCCGAAATCCGCGATGGCGATCGGCATCGGCTGGAAGTTGCCGCCGCCGATACGCAGTTGCAGCTGCGCCTGGGCGGGCCCGGCCAGGAAAGCCGTCAGCAACGCGAAGACCGCGATCAGGCGCGCGGCGAAGGACGTCGGGAGGCGCTCGACGGAGGGCAGATGATGCATGATGGGTCGGATCCGAGTGACGATCTGACGAGGCGGCCGGATCAGGGCGGAAGAAGGGCTGGAGGGCCTCAAGTCGCCGTGAACTCGAACTCCGCGTTGATGGCCTTCCAGTCGTTGTAATACGGCGCGTAGGTGGCCGGAATGTTGTACGGCGCGCAGCGGCGGACCGCCCGGAGCGCGGCCTGCGCGATCGACTGATCCACCGAACTCGATCCGCCGCGCATGATCCGCGGCTCGGTGCTGAGCGAGCCGTTCGGGTTCAGGCGGATGTCGAGCACCGGCAGGACCACCCCCTGGGCTGCGCCGGGGGGCGCCGAGTAGCAGCGCTCGATCTGCTGCTGGAGCAGGCCGACCAGGGCGTCCCGCAGCGACGGCGACAGGCGCTGGGCATTGCCGGTCGCGGCACCGAGCGCCGCCACCTTCTGAACCGCCTGGCCGGTGGCGCCGGTCGATTGCGACGGCGCCTTCGAGGCCAGCATCGAGCGGATGTCGCCCGCATTGAACTTGTTGGCGAGTTCGGCCTGCTTGCGCGCCTTGGCCTCCCCGTCGGCCTTGGCCTTCGCGTCCGCCACCGCCTTGGCCTTCGCCTTGGCGGCAGCATCCGCCTTCGCCGCAGCTTCGGCCTTCGCAGCCTCCGCCTTGGATTTCGCGGCGGCCTCCGCCTTCTCGCGCTCGGCCTCGGCCTTCGCCTCGGCAAGATCCTTCTGACGCTCAACTTCCGCCTCGGCCTTCGCCTTGGCGTCCGCAGCCTTCCTGGCGGCTTCCTTCGCGGCTTCGGCCTTGGCCGCAGCCTCGGCCTTTGCCTTCGCGGCAGCGGCCTTCTGGGCGGCCAATTCGGCCTCCGCCTCCTGCTTCTCGATCAGCTTCTCAAGCTGCTCGCGCTTCTCGGCCTCGGCCTTCTCGGCGGCCTCCGCCTTGGCTTTCGCTTCGGCCTTGGCCTCCGCCTTAGCGGCCGCAGCCTTCTCGGCCGAGGCTTTCTCGGCCGAGGCTTTCTCGGCCGCAGCCTTGGCGGCTTTCTCGGCCGCCTTTTCCGCGGCCTTCTCGGCGGCGGCCTTCTCGGCGTCCCGCTTCTCCTGGGCCGCCTTGGCGGCCTGGGCCACCTCCTGCGGGTCCGGCTCGCTGCGCAGCGGCATCTCCTCCGCGTTGGCGAGCTTCATCTGGGCCGTGCGCGTGGGCGCGGTCGGCGCGTCGGTCTTGGCGTTCTCGGGCTCGCGATCCTCGACCTTCTCAGCCTTGCGGTCGGCGCGGGAGGTCGCGTTCGGCATCGGCTTGTCGGCCTGCCGCTCACCCTTGGTGATCTCGGAGAATTGGTTCTCGGTGATCACCTCGACGGGCACGCCCTCCTGCGCCTCCGGCAGGGCCGGGGCGGCGACGCTGAACAGGGCGAGCCCGAGCAGCGCGACATGGGTGCCGGCGGAGATCCAGACACCGGGTTCCTTGCGGTCGAAGCGGAACTCCACGATCCAGGCCCTACTGATGCTCAGGCTCGGTCACGAGGGCGACCTTCTTGAAGCCACCACCGGTCACGATCGCCATCACCTGCGCCACCCGGCCGTAATCGACCCGCTTGTCGCCGCGCACGAAGACACGTTCCTCGGTCCCGGTCTTGGCGGTTTCCATCAGCTTCGGCACGATCGTGTCGTCGGTGAGTTCGTCCTCGCCGAGGAAGATCTGGCCGTTCTGGCGGATCGACAGGGTGATCGGCTTCACGTCGGAATTGAGCGGCGAGGCCTTGGATTGCGGCAGGTCCAGCGGCACGCCGACCGTCATCATCGGTGCGGCGACCATGAAGATGATCAGGAGCACCAACACGACGTCGATGAACGGCGTCATGTTGATCTCGTTGATCGGGCCGCCGCGGCGGCTCCGGCGACGGCGCTTGCCGCCCTGCGATGCGCCTGCTGCCATACCCATAATCGTGTCTCCTCCGGATCGGCCTCAGGCGGCGAGCGGCAGACGCTCGTCGATCTGGCGGGACAGGATGGCGGAGAACTCGTCGGCGAAGCCCTCCAGCCGTGACTGCAGCTTGGCGACCTCGGCCTGGAGCTTGTTGTAGGCGAGCACCGCCGGGATCGCGGCAAACAGGCCGATGGCAGTGGCGAACAGCGCCTCGGCGATGCCGGGGGCGACGACGGCCAGCGACGTGTTCTTGGAGGCCGCGATCGAGGTGAACGCGGTCATGATGCCCCAGACCGTGCCGAACAGGCCGATATACGGACCCGCGGAGCCGATCGAGGCGAGGAACAGAAGGCGGGACTCGAGCCGCTCCACCTCGCGGTGGATGGTGACGTCGAGCTGCTTCTCGATGCGCTGCGACAGGGATTGGATCTGGCGGCCCGATCCCTCGAACGAGCGCTTCCACTCCCGCATGGCGGCGACGAAGACGGCGGCCAAACCGGTGGCCGGGCGGTCGTTGAACGAACGGAACAGCTCTTCAAGCGAGCGGCCGGACCAGAACGCATCCTCGAATGCATCCATCTCGGCCCGGGTGCGGCGAAACAGCAGCGTCTTGTCGACGATGATCGACCAGCACCAGATCGAGGCGCAGAGCAGCCCGATCATCACGATCTTCACGACGAAGTGGGCCTGCAGGAACAGACCGAGCAGCGTCATGTCGGCGACAGGCGCGGCCTGCATCGCGTCGGCTGGGTTCATCTGTCGAGGTCTCCTGCTCCGGACCGCGCTGCGCCGGGCGAGGCCCGCGTCCGCCGGATCCGTGAGCGATATCAACGCTGTCGCCCGCGAATCTGTCGAAAGTAAGGGCCATCGGCGGCCCCCGGCGCCCCGCCATGGCAACGGCCTTGTTAAGGGCGCGACAGGGTTAAGGATCGGTTTCGATCCGGGCGATCCTGAGGCGTCCGGCTGTTCGAACCGGGGCGGGGTGGACCTGCCGGAACCCGGTCCCGTATGGTCGAAGCCGGCGACACCGAGTCGCGCATCACGCGAGATCTGCACAGGAAGCGCATGACACTTCCCGTTCCCAGTCTTCAGGAGCTGCTGCCCACGGGCCATGCCCGGTTCCTCGGATGGTCCTGCATTGCCGACCCCGCCATCGCGGGCGCTTTGGCGCGGGCCGGATTCGACGCCGTCCTGCTGGATCAGCAACACGGGTCCTACGATTACCGAACAAGCTGTGCGGCGATCACCGAGGTGGCGCTCGCCGGCAAGCCCGCCTTGGTGCGGGTGCCGGTCGGCGATTTCGCCATGGTGTCGCGGATGCTCGACGCGGGTGCGGCCGGGATCGTCGCGCCGATGATCAACACGATGGCGCAGGCGGAGGCGCTGGCCGCAGCCGCCAAGTTTCCGCCGGTCGGTCAGCGCAGCTGGGGCCCGGACCGGGCGATCCTGCTATCCGGACTGCGGGACGGGACGGAGTATCTCGCGGGCGGCAATGCACGCGCGCTCACCATCGCCATGTGTGAGACGGCGGAGTCGATCGCCGCCCTCGAATCGATCCTGGCGGTGCCGGGCATCGACGGGATCCTAGTCGGGCCCGCCGACCTCTCGATCGCCCTGTCCCGGGGCGCGGCCATCGACCCGACGGGTTCGGCCGTCACGGCGGCACTCGGCGAGATCGTCCGCAGGACTTTGGCGGCGGGCAAGCTGCCCTGCGCCTTCGCGCCTTCGGCCGCCCGCGCGCGCGAGATGGTGGCGATGGGCTTCCAGCTCGTGTCGATCGCGTACGACTCGATGACCATCGCGGAGGCTTTCGCGCGGCTGCTGCGCGAGGCTGATCCGTCCCGGGCGGGCTGAGACCTATCTGGCGGGGCCGAGCCGGCGCCGCAGAGCTTCCGGCAGGCGGACGGCGCGGCCGTCGCGGACACACGCGACCGTGACCTCGGCGGCGACTAGCAGCACGTCGCCCCGGCGCACCTCCTGGGCGAGCTGCATTGAGGCGCCGCGCAGGGTTCGCGTGCGGGTGACGATGGTCAGCAGATCGTCCATCCGGGCCGGGCTGACGAAATCGAGGCTCATCCGGCGGACGACGAAGACGAGGCCCTGCGCCTCCCGGTGCAGGTCGGACTGGTCGCCGGCAAGGTCGCGGAGCAGCTCCGTGCGGCCGCGTTCCAGAAATCGCAGGTAGCTCGCGTGATAGACGAAGCCCGAGAAATCGGTGTCTTCGTAGTAGACGCGGACGCTCATGCGATGTGGCGGCGCGTCCGCCGCCTCGGGATCGCCGGTCGCGGGCAAGGGTTCGGTCATGCCCGTCCTTTAGCGGCCGCCAGCACGCGCGCGCAACGCGACGAAGACCGCCCCGGGGGGACGGCCTTCGCGTACTTCAGAGCGTGAATGCGTTCGATCAGCCGCCGATGCGGTTGGCGAGGGTCGCCGAATGCGCGTGCTCGTCGGCGATGTAGGGCAGCGCCTCATTGGCGAACTTGCGGCCCTGGGCGTTGTCGCCCGACTTCGCGTAGGCGTCGTAGAGCGCCAAGGTCTGAGCGTCCGAGCGGGCCTGCTGATCGACATAGGTCCGATCGAAGGCGCGGCCGTTCGGAGCCGACTGCAGCCGCGCGAGGCGGGCCTGACCGCGCTCGCCGAGCGCCACGCGGCGACCCGGCTCGGCGGGGCTGTTGTCGATGATGCCGACTGCGCCCAGCGCGCCGCCAACGATGCTGGTGCCAATGTTCGCGGCCACCGTCACCGGCGCCAGCACGAGGCCGATCGGGTTGCTCAGATCGGTCCGGATGCCCTGGTTGTCGGAGACGACACTGCCGTTGCGCGACAAGGACGTGTTCGGCGGCAGCAGGGCGTCGGTGGTCGCCTTGCGCTCGACCAGAACGCGGTTGGCATAGTTGCGGACCTGCGGGTTACGCGACCGCTGCAGGGCGATCCGGCTCGCCTCAATGCTGGCGGCGTCCGAGCGCAGGGCCTCGGCGCGGAAGGCCGGGGTCTCGGTGGCGGCGGCGCCGACGCCGTCCTGCTGGGCGAAGGGCAGCACGCGGATCGGCAGCGCGTCCTGCGCGAAGGCCGGTGCGGTGAAGGCGGCGGAAAGGCCGAGGACGGCGAGCGTCATTCTCTTCATGGCGGAAGTTAATCCCTGACGTTGTTCTTGATGCTCGAAGATCTGCCGCGAACCGAGGGGCAGGGCCCTGAATGCGACAACCTAGCCGGCACCAAACCAAGTTGGCGCGGTCGCCACCACAACAGGTGCGTCTTCGCCCTGTTCCATGCCGAAACGAAATTTTTCGCGGCTCATCGGCGCGAACGCTTGTTTCCAAGCTTGGCTATACAGATGAAAACCTGAGACTAAAATCGAAGCCCGGACAGTATGTTATCGATTTTTGCGACGGAATAGGGACGGCGATTGCCTTGGTTATTCCGATGTCATCGCCCATGAAGCGATTGAATTGCTGACCTGAACGAAGCGCATGGGTCATCACTCGGACGTGTTCAGTGGTCTTATCCTTCGAAAAGACGGGACTGATCATTTTGATCCTTCCCGGGTACGGCCAGCCCCATGTGCTTATAGGCGTGCCGGGTG
>NZ_JALNUL010000028.1:0-58671 GCF_026540775.1 Methylobacterium sp. GC_Met_3 | reverse complement strand
CGTGGAGGCCAGCAACTCGCGTAAGTACACCGTCTCACGCTTGGTGTTCGGCAATTCGATGCCGATGGCGTTGCGGCCGGGCACGACCGCGACGCGGGCCGAGACCGCCGACATCGACCGGGCGATGTCGTCGGCCAGCGCGATCACGCGGCTGGACTTGGTGCCGGGGGCGGGCTCGAGCTCATAGAGGGTGACGACCGGGCCCGGCCGCACCGCCAGGATGTCGCCGCGCACGCCGAAATCGCCGAGCGTCGCCTCCAGCAGGGTGGCGTTCTGCTCCAGGGCATCCGCCGGGACCTGGCTGGCCTGCGACGGGCCGCGGGGGGCCGCCAGCAGGTCGAGGGCGGGCAGGGCGTAATCCTCGGGTCTCAGCGCGGGGGCTGGGCCGCGGCGGGCCGGCACCGGCGCGGCGGCCGGCGGGGCGACCCGGGACGCAGTGGGCTCGGGCTGAGGCGGCTGGGGACGCTGCGGCGTGCGCGGGGAGCGCGGCGCGGCCTCGAACGCGTCGGCCTCGTCGTGCGGCGCCACGGCGTGGTCGGGCTCGCCCTCGGCGGGCGGGACGCCCGGCGCGTCGAAGACGGGCTCGCGCCGGCCGGGCCCCGGCTGAGCGTCCGCGGGGAGGTGGTCGGCCCAGGGCAGGTCCGCATCCGTGAAGGCGCGCCGGGCCGCGAGCGCTGGCGAGGCGCCGTCGAACGGTTCGGCCCGGCCCGCGCGCCATCCGGCGATCTTGTCGGAAGCCGCGAGGCGGAGCCGCATCAGGCCCTGCGCCAGGGCGCCGATCCCCACGAGGCCGAGGCCCGGCTCGTCGGTATCGTCGCGAGACCGGACCGGCACACGCCGGACGGGATAGGGCTCGTCTTGGAACGCGTCCTCCTCGACAAGGCCGAAGCGGCAGGCGCCGGTGAGGCTCAGGATCGCCACCGCGGCGTAGCCGAACCCGACGAGGTGGGCGGCGGCCGACGAGACCGCGCCGACGATCACCCGGGCCATCGACAGCAGCCCGTCGCCGGCCACGCCCCCGAGGCCGGTGGGCAGCGGCCAGCGCGTCGTGGGCGGCAGCGCGCTCGCCACCGCGCTCGCCGCGCAGAAGCCAATGATCCAGAGCGCGATGCGCATCCCCCCGTCGGGCAGGTTGCGCTCGCGCATCAGCCGCACGCCCCAGAGGGCCGGGGGCAGCACGAAGGCGAGCGATCCGAGGCCGAGGATCTGCATGCAGAGATCCGCCACCACGGCGCCCGGCTGGCCGAGCACGTTGTGGGCGGCATGGTCGGTGGCGTGGTTGAGGCTCGGGTCGTCGATCGACCACGTGGCCAAAGCCACGGTCAGCGCCACGGCGCCGGTGAACAGCACAAGGCCGCCGAGTTCCGTCAGGCGCTTGCCCAGGAATGGGCGGACGCTGTCGACGAAGGTGTCGTAGGGCGATGCGGGACGGCGAAGCGAGCGCATGCGGGACCGGACGCGGAGCGGGAACTTACCCCTGAGGCTAGGCATGGCCGCCTTAACGAGCCGCTAAGGTTGAGGAAGCCTGACCGGCCTCTGGTTGCCCGTCCCCAGGCGGGTGCGGTGCCGTTCCGAAGGGTGCAAACCGCGTTGTGCTGTGGCACAGGTTCGGCCATGAACATCGACGGCCAGCCCTACCGCACGATCTTCCCGGACCCGGACGGCGTCAGCGTCCAGGTGATCGACCAGACGCGCCTGCCCTTCGCGTTCGAGCTGAAGCGCGTCGCGACGCTGGACGACGCAGCCGTGGCGATCCGCACCATGATCGTCCGCGGCGCGCCCCTGATCGGCGTCACCGCGGCCTACGGGCTGGCGCTCGCCATGCGGGCGGATGCCTCCGCGGAGGGCATCGACCGCGCGGTGGCGACGCTTGCCGCCACGCGGCCGACGGCGATCAACCTGCGCTGGGCGCTGGACCGGGTCGCCGCCAACCTGCGGCAGGTCCAGCCGGGCGAGCGCTTCGACCGCGCCTTCGCGGAGGCCGGCCGCATCGCCGAGGAGGATGTCGCGAGCTGCCGTGCGATCGGCGCCCATGGCGGCCGGATCATCGCCGACCTGTACAAGGCCAAGGGTGGCGGTCCGATCACGGTATTGACCCACTGCAACGCCGGCTGGCTCGCCACCGTGGATTGGGGCACGGCGCTGGCGCCGGTCTACGCTGCCCACGCGCAGGGCGTGCCGGTCCACGTGCTGGTCGACGAGACCCGCCCGCGCAGCCAGGGGGCGGCGCTGACCGCGTTCGAGCTGCACGGCCACGGCGTGCCCCACACGGTGATCGCCGACAATGCCGGCGGCCATCTGATGCAGCACGGGCAGGTCGATCTGTGCATCGTCGGCTCGGACCGGACCACGGCGCGCGGCGACGTCTGCAACAAGATCGGCACCTACCTGAAGGCGCTGGCCGCCTACGACACCGGCGTACCATTCTACGCGGCGCTGCCGTTCTCGACGATCGATTGGACGCTGCAGGACGGCGTGAAGGAGATCCCGATCGAGGAGCGCGACGGGCGCGAGGTCACCCACATGACCGGCCGGCTCGCGGATGGCGGCTTCGCCACGATCGAGGTGGTCTCGCCGGGCAGCCCCGTGGCCAACCCGGCCTTCGACGTGACGCCGGCGCGGCTGGTGACCGGCATCATCACCGAGCGCGGCGTGTGTGACGCGAGCGCCGAGGGGCTGTACGGGCTCTATCCGGAGCGGCGCAAGGCGGCGTGAGCCGTCTTACCGCACACCTGGCCGGCCCGATTCCGCGAGCTGCTGCGCCCGGGCGCCCTGGCGCTCGAACATCCAGCCCGGATACTCCGCCGGCAGGGCGCTCACCGCGTCGAGGGCGTCGAGTTCCTCGCCAGTGAGGCTGAGTTCGGTCGCCGCGATGTTGTCCTCCAGCTGATCGAGGCGCTTGGCCCCCACGATGACGCTGGTCACCGCCTTGCGGTGCAGAAGCCAAGCCAGCGCCACCTGGGCCACAGAGACGCCGCGCGCCTCCGCGACAGTCCGCATCGCGTCGATGCAGGCTTCGGCCCGGGGCCGGTCAACCGGCGGGAAATCGAAGCTTGCGCGCCGGCCCTCGCCGGCGCCGCCCGCATACTTGCCGCTGAGCAGGCCGCCGGCCAGCGGGCTCCAGACCAGAAGGCCCAGCCCCTCCGAGTGCAGCATCGGGACGATCTCGCGCTCCAGGTCGCGGCCCGCGATGGAATAGTAGGCCTGCAGGGTCTCGAAGCGGGCAAGCCCGGCCCGTGCGCTGATCCCCAGCGCCTTCACGATCTGCCACGCCGCCCAATTCGAGACACCGACGTAGCGGACGTGGCCGTGCTGCACGAGGATGTCCAGCGCCCGCACCTGCTCCTCGATCGGCGTCGCCGGGTCGAAGCCGTGGATCTGGTAGAGGTCGATATGGTCGAGCTGGAGCCGCTTGAGGCTCGCCTTGCAGGCGTCGATCAGGTGCAGGCGCGAGGCGCCCTTGGCGTTGGCGCCCGAGCCGGTCGGCCCGTAGCCCTTGGTGGCGACGACGACGCTGTCGCGCGGGACCTTGAGGTCGCGCAGAGCCTGGCCGGTGATCTCTTCCGACAGCCCTTCGGCATAGACATCGGCGGTGTCGATGAAGTTGATCCCAGCCTCGAGCGCCCGCCCGACGAGGCGCTCGGCCTCCGCTTGGTCGAGGGCGCCGATCTGGCGCCACATCCCGGCCCCACCCCCGAAGGTCATGGTGCCGAGGCAGAGTTCGGAGACGAACAGCCCCGTGTTGCCGAGCTTCTTCTGGTACATGCCTGCCTGATTCCGTCCGTGTCGTGACTGTCAACGCCCGGGGCGGGGCCCGGTGCGCTCAGGGCTCCCAGCGATGAAACACGGTGCTGTCGAAAGAAAAGACCGGCTCGCCGCGCTGGTTCACCCCGGTGTTGCGGGCGAAGGCCAGCCCCCAGCGGGGCCGCGAGGCCGAGGCGCGCTTGTCGGTCAGCTTGGCGCTGAACCGCACCGTGTCGCCCGCATAGACGGGCTTGAGCCAGCGCAGGTTCTTGAAGCCGGGGGAGGGGCCTGCCTCGGGCACGGGGCCGCGCGCGGCGGTGTAGGCTTCGTCGCGGGCACGGGTGGTCAGCAGCCGGTTCATGTAGGCGGCGGCCGTGTGCCAGCCGGAGGCGCAGAGCCCACCGAAATGGCTGCGCTTGGCCGCCTCGGGGTCGAGGTGGAACGCCTGCGGGTCGTAGGCCCGGGCGAACGCGATGATCGCCTCGGCGCTGAACGGGTAAGGGCCGAGATCGCGGGTCGATCCGATCTCTGCATCCCGCAGGAACGGCAGGATCTCGGCATCCTCCGGCTCCGTCACGGGCGCTGGCTCGCCGATCTCGACCGGCCGCGGCGGCAGGGGATCGGTGCCGCGACGGGCCAGCATGAAGGTGAAGCGCTGGGTCAGCACCGTTTCGCCGCGCTGATTGCCGAGGGCGACCTCCGCGGTCACGAAGCCGAGCCCGGGCTTCGAGGCCGAGTCCCGCAGTCCCAGCACCCGGAAGGTCAGCGTCAGGGCATCGCCCGGCAGCACCGGCACCCGCCAGCGCAAATCGTCGATCCCCGGCGCGCCGAGCGACGAGCCGCCCCGGAACGGCCCCTGCTGGAGCAGCCGCATACCGAGCGCGGCCGTATGCCAGCCCGAGCCGATCAGTCGGCCCGCGAAGGTCCCTGCCGCCGCCGCCTCGTCGAGGTGGAACCGCTGGAAATCGAACGCCTTCGCGTAGCCCACGATGTCGTCGCGGGTGACCGTCAGCGGCTCGCCGACGATCACGTCACCGACGGAAAAGTCTTCGAGGGCGGGATCGGACATGGCGGGCGGTCCAGGGATGATTAGTTGGCGAAGCGGAAGTGCAGCACGTCGCCGTCCTGCACCACGTAGTCCTTGCCCTCCAGCCGAAGCTTGCCGGCGTCCCGGGCCCCAGCCTCGCCGTTCAGCGTCGTGTAGTCCTTGAACGCGATGGTCTCGGCGCGGATGAAGCCCTTCTCGAAATCCGAGTGGATCACGCCCGCCGCCCCCGGCGCGCGGGTGCCCTTGGTGATCGTCCAGGCCCGGGCCTCCTTGGGACCGACCGTGAAGTAGGTCACGAGGCCCAGGAGATCGTAGCCCGCGCGGATCACCCGGTTGAGGCCGGGCTCGGCAAGCCCCACAGCCTCCAGGAACTCGGCCTGGTCGGCCTCGGGCATCACGGCGATCTCGCTCTCGATCTTGGCCGAGACCACCACCGCGATGGCGCCCTCGGCCTTGGCGCGGGCGAAGACCGCGTCCGAATAGGCGTTGCCCTTGTCGGCATCGCCTTCATCGACGTTGCAGACGTAGAGGACAGGCTTGGCGGTCATCAGGCCGAGCGACTGGAACAGCTTCTCCTCGTCGGGCTTGCGCTCCACGAGGCGGGCAGGCTTGCCCTCGCGCAGCAGCGGCAGGGCGCGGTTGACGAGGTCGAGGCTCTCCTTGGCCTCCTTGTCGGCGCCCTTGGCCTTCTTCTCCAGGGCGACGGCCCGGCGCTCCAGGCTGTCGAGGTCGGCCAGCATCAGCTCGGTCTCGATGGTCTCGATATCGGCGGCCGGATCGACCTTGCCCTCCACGTGGGTGACGTCGCCGTCCGTGAAGCAGCGGACCACGTGGGCGATGGCGTCGACCTCGCGGATATTGGCCAGGAACTGGTTGCCCAGGCCCTCACCCTTGGAGGCGCCGCGCACGAGGCCGGCGATGTCCACGAAGGTCAGCCGCGTCGGGATTTTCTCCTTGGAGGCGGCGATGCGGACGAGGTCGTCGAGCCGGGGATCGGGCACCGCCACCTCGCCGACATTCGGCTCGATGGTGCAGAACGGGTAATTGGCCGCCTGGGCGGCCGCCGTCTGCGTCAGCGCGTTGAAGAGGGTCGACTTGCCGACGTTCGGCAGGCCGACGATGCCGCATTTGAAGCCCATGGATCGGTCCTAGTGTTCGGTCACGACGGCCTCGGGGCCGACCATGAAGGGGTTGAGGATGGTGGTGCCGCGGACCGTGCGGTCGTGCTGGTAATCCTCCGAGAGAAGATAGCGGCATCCGGCGCGCATCGCAGCTGCGAGAATGATGCAATCCCACCACTGGAAGGCGGTCTCGGTTCGGATCGACCAAGCCCGCGTGATGAGTTCGAGATCGGTCGCGCCCTGAGAAAAGGGTTGCAGCTCCAATGTCATGCGCCGCATCTCCGCGCTGTCGACGGCGACCTTCCCGCGCAGGACCGCATTGTGGATCTCGCCGATCACCTGCGGACTCACGACGAGGGCCTCGCGGGCCGCGAGCGTTGCCAGCCAGTGCGTGGCCGTCCGCTGCTTGTCCGGATAACGGTCGTCGCGGGCATACAGGAAGACGTTCGTATCGACGAAGACCAGATCAGTCGTCATCGTACAGTTGGTCCGTGGTGGGAGCCTTCCCGTTCTCGTCCAGAACGTGGAGGGGCGGTCCGGCCAGGAAGCGCTCGAGCGCCTCGCGCTGCGTCAGCGGCCGGCCGACGCGCTGCTCGACCGCCTCGGCCACGAAGCGCGACAGGCTCTTGCCGTCGCGTGCGGCCGCGACGCGTGCCCGCTGCAGCAGGGCCTCGCTCATCGTCACGGTGACGTTCTTCATGGCAGCCTCCACGGCCGATCCATATCGTGTTCCCGTGTTTTCGTGTCAATTTTTCGCGCCGAGCGTCTTCACCTCGTCCCAGCCGCGGCCCGCCATGGCGAGGTGGACCTTGTTCTGGAAGCTCGCATCTTCTCCGGCCGCCAGCAGGGCGGCATGGTCGGCAACGGCGTGGCAGAGATCCTCGACCCAGGGCTGCTCGGCCTTGCCGAAATCGTTGAGCACGTAGGCATGCACCAGCGCCTTGTCGCCGGGATGGCCGATGCCGAGCCGCACCCGTCGATAATCGTTGCCGCATTGCGCGGTGATCGAGCGCAGCCCGTTATGCCCGGCATTGCCGCCGCCGAGCTTCACCCGGAGCTTGGCGGGGGCGAGGTCGAGCTCGTCGTGGAGCACGATCACGTCGGCCAGCGGGATCTTGTAGAAGCGCTGGGCCTCCGAGACCGCGCGGCCCGACTCGTTCATGAAGGTCGAGGGCTTGAGCAGGATCGCCCGCTCCGTACCCAGCACCACCTCGGCGGCCTCCCCCTGGAAGCGGTGGCGGAACGGGCCTGCCCGGTGCTGGCGGGCGATCGCGTCGACCGCCAGGAAACCGATATTGTGCCGGTTGCTCGCATAGCGCGCGCCCGGGTTTCCGAGGCCGACGATCAGCCGCATGGTGGTTGCATCCCTTTGAGGCCGCGGTCTGTGGCACGCTTCCGCGCGGGACGCACCCCCACGCCGAATCCTCGCCGAAGCAACCGAATCGCGTTTCCCCGGTGCGCCAGCGCACGGCAGCCCGTGAACCCGAGGCAGACTATCCCCGTTGAGATGTCACATTCGGCCAAGCAAAGCCTGAGTGATCAAGACCGCCGCACCGACGATCTTCCTCACCCGACACGGTTGACCGGATGACTTCCCACTGAAGTCAACCGAAGACGTTCGGAGATCATCATGACCATTCGCATGCTCGCCGCCGCTGCCGCCCTGGTCGCCGCGGTTTCCACGCCAGCCCTCGCGCAGGGCCTGGATTCGAAGCACTCGCCCTATCCCGCCTCGGCCTATTCGGGCTGGGTCGGCAACGCCACGGTGGCGTCGCAGACCCCCGCCGCCTACGGCCGGCCGGCTGCCTACCGCTATGCCGGCCCGCATGCCGGCGGCCCGGCCAACGCCCTGCCGCGGTTCTGACGCGACCGCGATCCGGGTTTCCAAAGGGCTCAGCCCTTCGGTGGGTTCTCAGGGCAGAGCCCTGAGATCTCTGGCCCCGAGATGTTCTCCAGGGCTCCGCCCTGGATCCGCGAAAGGTCTCGACCTTTCGAAACCATAACGGGTGCTCCCCCCCGGATCTCCCCCGGGCGCAGGGTCCCGATCAGCAGATCCACCTGGCTCACGAGCCGGGTGAGCGATTGCCCCCGGTCGAGGGCAGGCTGATCCGGCAGCGGCCGATCCTCGCCCAAAGCCGCCAGGGTCGCGGCAATCCAGGCCCGCCACGGTTCCGCCGAGGGGTCCACGGCCTCGGGGGCGTGCCGCAGCACGGTGAGCCGGGCGCTGATCCGGCGCAGGGTCGCGTCGGCCACCAGGGCGGATTCGACCTCCGGATGGTGGCCGGCCCGGGGCTGCTGCAGGGCCCGCGACAGCGCCGCCTCCAGATCGTTGAGGGCGAGGCCGGTCGCGCGGGCGCCGGCCAGGATCGCCGCCTCCCGCTCCGGCCCGGCGGACGCGCGCAGCACGGCCTCCGCGAAATCCGCGTGGGCCTTGAGCGCCCGGCGCAGTTCCTGGCGGACCTGATCGGGCTCCCAGATCGGCCAGAGCACGAGGCAACTCGCCACCGCGATCACGCCGCCCAGCACCGTGAAGCCGCCCCGCATCGCGACGATCTCCCAGGAGCTGTGGCCGGGCTCCAGAAGCTCCACCAGCAGCACCACGAGGGGCGTCAGGCAGGCGATGAAGAAGCCGTAGGAGATCTGGCGGGCCGCGAAGCCCACGATCGAGAGCACCAGGATCAGCCCCGCCTCGGCGAGCGGGGTCGTGGCGTAGTAGGCCAGCACCGCCCCCACGAGCCCGCCAAGCACCGTGCCGCCGATCCGCTCCAGGGCCCGCTGCCACGTCGCCGCGTAGAAGGGCTGCATGGTCAGCACCACGGTCATCACCAGCCAGTGCGTGAAGGCCCCCGCGTAGCTCAGCGTTGCGGCGAGCGCCGGGGCCGAGACCGCGCTCGCCCGCAGGGCATGGCGCAGGTTCGGCGAGGCCAGGGTGAAGTTGTGCCGCAGCGGCCCGAGATAGCGGGTCCACCGGCCCAGGCTGCCGCCCTCCATCAGCGTGCCGCCGGGCCGGTAGCCCTCCGGGGTCGAAAGCTTGGCGCCGATCCGCACGCGCCCGACGATCCGCTCGGCCAGCCGCGCCAGGGTCGGATCCTCCGACAAGCCCTCAGCCGTCCGGGCGATGGAATGCTCCAGGCGGGCAAGGTCGAGGGCGACATCGTCGCGGATCGCCCGCGCGATGGTCACCAGCAGGGGGCGCAGGCGCCGCAGGACGATCTTTGCGAGGGCCCGGCGGTGCGCATCCGGGCGGCTGTCGATCAACTCCCCGACCGCGATCAAAGCGGAAAAAATCTGCTCGGCGCTCTCCAGGCGCAGCAGCGCCTGGGCGGTCCGGTCCGAGACGCGCTCGCGCGACCGGGCGAGATCGAGGATCATGGTCCGCGCGGTCTCGATGCTCGTGCGGACGCCGCGCCGGTGGCCGCGCGCGTGCCCGTCGAAGGCCTCGGTGTCGGGCTCCGGCAGGGCGACGAGCCGTTCGAGGTCGCCGCACAGCCGCGCGAGGTCGCGCCAGACCTCCGCCACCGCCCGGTGGGCCGGCCGGTAGGGGTGCAGCCGCCAGATCACCAGGGCCAGGAACGTCGCCCAGAGGCCGCCGGCCGCGAACATCAGAACGGTGGTGGCGGCCTGCTCCAGGGTGAGCGGCCGGTCGAGGGCGATGCACAAGACCACCACCAGCACGTTGCCGGCCGCCTGCGCCTGCACGCTCCAGACGCGGGCGTAGGAACAGGCGAAGATCAGCGCGCAGGCCACCGGGACGACGACGGCCAAGCCCAACGGCTGGATCAGGCCGAGCCCGGCCCAGAGCAGGCCGCCCAGCACCGAGAAGGCGGTGAGCACCCGCAGGCGCACCCGCATCGGCCCGCCGTTGTCGCAGAAGCAGGCGAGGTTGGCGGCGAGCGCCATGGTCAGAAGCGGCGGCCATTGCAGCCAGATGTTGATCAGGATGACCACGCCGAACGCGAAGGCGGCCCGCACGCCCTCCACGAGCCGCACGTTCCGCAGATCGAGGCCGGTCGGCAGGCGCCGCAGGTCGGCGCCGGGCCGGTTCACGCTGCCCCGGCCGGCGGCGGTCCGGCGGCGCCGGGCGGGCGCGGGCGGCGAGGCTGGGGGACGGGATGCTGTCGGATTCGGGGCGGACAAGCGCGGTCTCCAGACGCGGGCGTGACGCCCCGGCATGAACCGGTCCCCGGCCTGTCCGGATCCGGCCGGCCGCGCAAGCTGTTTCGTGCGCCGGGTTGGCGGCGACGGGGATGCGCTGGGCACAGTACGACCCCCGGCCCTCATCCTGAGTGCGGAGCCATTGGCGTCAATAATCGGATTGGCATGCGGGTCGACATAGCGCTGATGCCTCGCCCATGTGCCGCTGGACGCAGCCGAGGTTCAACTCTGGACGCGAGGCAACCTGTTCAGCTGATTTTTCAGGGCCTCAAGCAAATCGTGTCAGGCCTCTCGATCGGATTGCACTGGCCCAGCAGAGGCTTGCCGATGGCCACTTGCGCCGAAGCCTGCAGGTCAAACCGGGCGATAACAGGCGCCCTCGGGCCCGGAACAGGCTGTTCGCCCGACGAAATCGCTTCATGCACGAACTCGGGCGGCCGTTTCGCGGCCAGGTGATCCACAGACGGGCAATGGGTGCTGATCTGGCTTCCGGGACGGCGGCAGGCCATCCGGCGATTAGACCTTCGATCGGCCGCCAACCCAGTCTGCAGACATGCCGTCAGGTTAGCGCCTCCCAAGGGGCGTCAATCGAGATTTTACGAGTGTCATCGGCATCGAAGTCGGCCGTTTCGGCCGCGGTATTTTAGATCGAAAGAAAAAACGTGATTTTATCGTCGTTCGACTGGACTTCAGGCACGAATGGAGCCGAAATACTAGTATGGCCAGGCGATCAATCTGCTTGAGTCGCGATGAGGAGAACATGAGCATATATCATCCCAGCAGCGCCACCTGTCCGCCCACGAGATTTTGAGGTTCGGCGGTCGCGCACGCGGAGGTGGCAGGGCGCATGATCTGCGCCACGGCTGTAGCGCAACGGCAGGATAGACCGCCGCTTCGAAATTTCGCTTCGCTGGCGTGGGCCGGCAGGCGGCTTCGCGTCCGCCGTGTCAGGGGTTTACGGCACGGCGATACGAGCGCGCGCATGCCAGTGGGCTGAGGCGCTTTCGCGCCAGCGGCAGAGGTTACCAGCGGTCACGTGTCGCCCCGCAACGCCTACCCGGTGGTGTGCGGGGCCAGGGCAGTGGCGGGGCTGTTCCCGCCGCCCGCTCGAGGCGCACCGCCGTGACCATCTACACCTCAGTCCGAACCAGTTCCCAAGTCCGAATCAGTTCCGCACCCGCATCGTCCCGGGCCGCTCCGGCGCCGGTGCCACCCGGTAGCTCAGCTGCGTGTCCGAACGTTCCGCGCCTCTCCTCACTCGCAGCGTGAGGGCAGACATGTCGAACCGCAGCATCTCCTGGGCCGCCGCCCTGCGCGAGCTCAAGGCTGACCGTGCCGTCCGCTCCCCCGTGCGTGAGGAGCGTCTGCGCACGAGCGTGGGCAGACGCGGTGCGCCGGCGCTCGCCATGAGCGCGTGGCGCGGACAGTCGAGCCGACGCTACGTCGTCGTCGTGCAGCCGCTCGACGCTCCCGACTTGGTCGCCGAGCACGCCGCGGTCGTCCTTGCGGTCGCTCGCGATGAGTGCGGGCAAGCCTCGATCATTGCCGCCCGCGCCTGCGAGACCGGCGATCCCGGCTTTCTCGGTTGGCTCGCGGCCTGCGCCCGGCTCGGCGCGCGCGAGGTGCACGCTTACCGATTAGCCGAGACCACCCTCGAGCGCGCGGCGATCGCCGCCGACTTAAGCGGATCGGCGGCGACAACGGCCGCGGGGGCGGCGTGATGGCGCGTCGGGAGTTCGGCAAAGCGGTGCTGCGTGCCGCTTTCGCCCGCGCGGACGGACGCTGCGAGGGACGGCTTACGGACGGAAGCCGTTGCCCATGCGCGCTGCAGGCCGGCCGCTTCCAATACGATCACATCGTACCGGCCGCGCTGACGCAGGACGTCTCGTTGGAGAACTGTCAGGTCCTGTGCCACCCCTGTCATGCGGCCAAAACCGTGGCCGACGTCGGCGTGATCGCGCGGGTGCGACGGGTGCGCGACCGGCACGTAGGCATTGCCGACCCGCACCGGCGACCATTGCCGGGCGGTAAGGCCAGCGCGTTCAAGCAGTTGATCGGCGGGGGCGTCATCCGCCGCGATACCGGCGAGCGGCTCGATCGGGGTGGGCGATGAAACATCGTCAAAGGTGTCCTCGCCTGCACGAGACATCACAATATCTGTCCGCCATGGCGGCCCGCGTCATCATAACCCCTTTCACAGCGTTTCGGCCCGCCCGCCACGATCCCGCCCTGAGAGCGTTGACTTGAAGTCGGGCCGACATTAACAATCCTGCGTGGAATTCGCTGGTACTCACCTTTTACTCAGGTGAGCCGTCGCGGCATCCGCTTTCCCATAAGAGCTCCTGCGCTGCAGGAGGCCCAGGTATACGAGCTTCGCCTATATTCGGCGAGCGACGACCGACCTGGAACTGACTTTGCCGTGCTGCAGTCTCGAGCTGCGGCCCGCTGAAGCTTGCGTTCCCAGTCGTTTGTCCTTCCCGTCGCGGAGCTCGCATCGCTATGTCTTCATCACCTCCCATCCGGATCCGCCACCGCAGCGCTCCTTTGGGCGCGTCACCCGTTCCGAGCATTGGTGTATCCCCGCCCAAGCCGGGCATCGTCATCACACTTCAGTCGATCACCGACATCCGGCCGTCCAAACAGGTCCTGCGCAAACGTGGCCGCGGTCAAGTCGATCGCTTAGCTGCCAACATCGAGCGCTTCGGCTGCCTCGTACCGATTCTCGTCACCGCTTCGGGAGAGATCATCGACGGCCACGCCATCTACGAGGCCTGTCGACGGCTTAACCACGCGAGCGTGCCTACGATCGTCATCGACCATCTCGCGGACGCGGAGATCAAAGCGCTCCACTTGTCGCTGAACCGCATCGCCGACAAGAGCAGCTGGGACACGGACGCCTTAGCGGCCGCGTTCGCCGATATCCTGGCGATCGAACCCGACCTCATCGCGTTCACCGGCTTTGATCTGCCCGAGGTCGATCTCGCGCTGACGGCATTGAGTCTCGGCGATACCGATCCCATTGATGCTGTTCCGGAGCCGCCGGCCGTGCCGGTCTCGCGTCTCGGTGATCTCTGAACCTTCGCCGGTGGCCATCGGCTGCTGTGCGGCAACGCGCGCACCGGAGACAGTTATGACACCCTGCTCGCCGGGCGGCGCGCGCAGAAGCTCGCGACAGATCCGCCGTACGGGTGCGCCATCCGCGGCCACGTCAGCGGATCGCACGGCGAGTTCATCGAGGGCTCCGACATGAGCGAGGCGGGGGCGGAAGCCTTTTTCGCAGACTTCTTCACGGCGGTCACCCCACATCTCGAGGGCAGTGCGATCGCGGAGATGTTCATCGATTGCCGCGGCATGCACCCCTTGATGAGCGCCGCCCGCGGCGCTGGCCTCACGCACCTCACCACCTGCGTTTGAGACAAAGGCATCGGCGGTATGGGGTCTCTCTACCGCCAACAGGTCGAGTTCGTGTTGGTGATGAAGCGCGGGACGGGCTGGCACATCAACAATGTCGCGCTGGGCCGGCACGGGCGCAACCGCACTACGATCTGGTCGGCCCCCGGCCTCAACGGATTCGGGCGTGATCGGCAGGAGATGTTGGCCCTGCATCCGACCGTTAAGCCGGTCGGGCTGATCGCGGACGCGGACCGCGATGAGGACGCGCCTGCCGGCGACTGGACGCTGTTTGACACCGGCCATTGCCGAGAAGGTCGAGGAGGTTGTGCGCCTTTATATGGATCCGCCCGCCCGCGCCGTGGTGCTGTCCATCGACGATAAGAGCCAGATCCAGGCCCTGGAGCGCACCCGCCCCGACCAGCCCCTTGGCCAGACCACCCAGCCGCTCAGACCCACGACTATACCCGCCACGGCACGACGACCTTGTTTGCCGCCCTCGACGTCCTGAATGGCACCGTGCTCGAGCGTTGCATGCAGCGTCATCGCCACAGCGAGTTCATCCGTTCCCTCAACGCCGTCGAGGCTGCCGTGCCGGCCGACAAACTCGTCCACGTCATCCTGGACAACTATGGCAGCCACAAGCACTTAAAGGTCCGCGCTTGGCTCGCTCGCCACCCACGGTGGACCTTCCACTTCACGCCGACTTCTGCCTCTTGGCTCAACGCTGTCGAGGGCTTCTTCTCCACCCTGATCCGTCGCCGCCTGTAGCAGGGTACCTTTACCGGCGTCGTCGACCTTCAGGTCGCCATCAATCGCTTCATCGCCGAGCACAACCGAAGCCCAAGGCCCTTCATCTGGACCAAGCCCGCCTCTGCGATCTTCGACGCCCTCAGCCGAGCTCCTGAACCATCCGTCTAAGTCAGTGCACTAGATGGCGAGCGGGGCCAGCTCGTCGCCTCGATTGCCTCCGTGAAGGGCAAGATCTCGGAAATCTGTTTGCAGATCCTGCAGGTCGACGCCGAGATGCGGACGGAAGTCGGCAAAGATCTGGCCGACATTCGGAGCAAGTGGTCCGAACTGGTCGAGAAGCGGATCGCGGCGGAGGATCAGCTGCGGCGCGTGGAGATGCGGGCGCCCCAGAACGGGGTCGTGCATCAGATGAGCGTGCATACGGTGGGCGGATTGGTGGTGCCCGCCGAACCCGCGATGCTGATCGTACCCGATGCGGACCGGCTGGCCGCGGAAGTGCGCATGCAGCCGCAGGACATCGACAGCGTGCAGCAGGGTCAGGCTGCGGTCCTGCGCTTCCCCGCCTTCAACGTGCGGACCACGCCCGAGATCGAAGGCCGGGTCTCGCGGCTCTCCGCCGACGTGACTAGCGATCCGAAGACCGGACAGAGCTACTATACCGTGCGCGTGGAAATCCCGGCAGACCAGCTGGAGCGGCTGGGAACCGTGCGGCTGGTGCCCGGGATGCCGGTCGAGGCCAATCTCAAGCTCGGCGAACGTACGGTGATGAGCTACATCCTCAAACCGCTTCAGGATCAGGTATCGAAGGCGTGGCGTGAACGCTGAAGCGTCACGGCATCCTTTATTTGTAGAGTTTATACGGTGGAATGGCCGCGCCTTCTGGGCAGTCAGAAAGCTTAGCTCAACAACACCTAGGAGCCTGTTCGGGTAATCCGCTCGACGTCGGATCGAGAGGGTGATTCACGCGGCTCATGGCCAAGGTGTTTCGCTCCTGGGACGTCGATCTGGGCTGGCTGTTGCCGCCCTCGCTGCACGAATTCGTGCCACCCGGGCACATGGCGCACTTCATGCAAGATATGGTGCGAGAGACGCTCGATCTTTCGGCCATTCTCGACGCCTACTCGGAGGAGCGCGGCTACCTGCCATACCATACCGGCCTGATGGTGGCGCTGCTTCTCTACGGCTACAGCCGCGGCCTGTACTCCTCGCGTCAGTTCGCTCGCGCTTGTTAGGAGCGGGTCGACGTCATGGCTGTCACCGGCCTGAACCGGCCCGACTTCCGCGTCATTGCCGACTTCCGCAAGCGCCACCTCGCGATCCCGTCGGACCTTTTCGTACAAGTAATGCGCCTATGTTGAGCCGCCGGTCTGGTCGAGTTCGCTCACAAGGCGGCAGATGGCAGCAAGCTGAAGGCGAACGCCTCACGCCACAAAGCAATGAGCTACCGGTGGGTGAAGACGGCCGAGCCGACCCTGGCCGACGAGGCGGACGCTTGGCTAGGTGTATGGTCCTGGGATGAGGTGTAACGAACCGATCCTGAAGCGTTCTGGCTCTTTGGTCCAGACCTGAAGGACATGCTCGTAGGGCGCGAGGCCGCGCAGGGTCTTCAGCCGACGGGCATAGTTGTAGGCATCGACGAACAGCTGCAGATGCGCCCGGAGCTGTTCGTGGGTCTCGTAGTGGTAACGCTTGACCCTGGCGTCCTTGATGGTGCGGTTCATCCGCTCGACCCGACCATTGGTCCAGGGTTGGTTGGGTTTGGTCAGGCGATGCTCGATGCCGTGCTCGTGGCAAACGCGATCGAACATGTGCCGGCTGTAGAGGGCTGTCGGGCATCGCCGCGCCCTTCGTGCTCGACGGGCCGAACAACCGCGACGCCTTCCAAGCCTACGTCGATCAAGTCCTCGTGCCTGAACTCGCGCCCGGTGACATCGTGGTGATGGACAACCTCGGCAGCCATAAGGGTTGTCGTTTCCAAGGAGGTTGTCCTTGGGGAGCCTGCTTTTAGGCGGTTGTCCACCGAGTGCGGAGTGGGGTCTGCGGCTGTTGTAGTCGCACAGCCATGGGGTCATGGCGGCAGTGCGTTCCTGTGAAGAGGCGTAGGGGTGGCATAGAGCCACTCGCGCAAGGTGGTCTGGATGAAGCGCTCTGCCTTGCCGTTTGTGCTGGGCGTGTAGGGACGGGTGCGCTTGTGGGTGATTGCCCTGGCTGCAAGGGCATCGCGGAACAGGTGGCTTTTGTAGGACGAGCCGTTGTCGGTCATGACCCGCTCGACGGTGACGCCGACGCTGGCAAACCAAGCCAGCGCTCGCTCCAGGAAGGCGGTGGCGCTCACCTTTCTCTCGTCGGGCAGGATCTCGGTGTAGGCCAGGCGCGAGGCATCATCGATGACCACGTGCAGCGCCTCCCAGCTCATGCCGCGCTTGCTGCTCTGGGCGGTCCGGTCGCCGGTGATGCGGTGGCCGACGCCGTCGATGCGCCCGAGCTTCTTCGTGTCGAGGTGGAGCAACTCGCCCGGCTTGTCGCGCTCGTAGCGGATGACGGGCGGCTTGGGATCGAGGGCGGCGAGCCGGCCCAGGCCGAGGCGGCGCAGCACGAGGCCCACCGTGGACAGCGACAGGCGCGCCTGCCGGGCAATGGCTGGCCCGGACAGGCGCTCGCGGCGCAGCCGGGCGACCTCGGTGATCGCGGCGTCGTCCAGGCCCGTCGGTGAGGTGTGCGGGCACGACGAGCGATCCGCCAGACCCGCCGCCCCTTCGGCGGCGAAGCGGTCACGCCATTTGCGCCCCGTCTTTGGTGTGATCCCCAGTGCTGTGGCCACGGCACTCACCATCCAGCCCTGAACCAGCCGAGCAACGATCAGCTGTCGACTATGGGGCGGGGTGCGCGCATTCTGGTGGGCGTCCATCCGAGGCTCCGGATCCGGGGTTGCAGGCTTTGCAACCACAGCCGCGCCCGACACCCTCGGATGGACAACCTCCATAGCAATAACATCTCTCGGCCGTCATCGTGGCTGGAGCTGCATTGTGTGTGAGACGCCGATCCACCTCGTTTCTCAGCGAGATGAGCCTCCGGCCTGCATGGCCCGCCGCGCGGGGCTTTCTCGTTAACCGCAAGCCTGTATCGTGTTGTTGGATCCGGACTATGCCCCCTCAAAGTTGGGATCTGAAGAAGCCCGCCCGGCTCACCGCCGCGGCGGGCTTGCTTTTGCCCCACCGCTCACCCATCCAAGGTCATGCGCTTCGTCTGGCGGCGAACATTCAAAGACTTTGGGACGCCGCCGAAGGCGATCGGCCCGGGCGAGGACCGGATAGACAATCACGGCGCGTAGCGCCCGGTCGGGGATACCGGCCGGCGCTGAGACACAGGGTTCGAGGAAACCACGCTCTTGGTTGAGGCACGGGGGGGCCGGCCGGACGCGCCGGACGGGGCCGAGAATGGCCACGACGGCTCAGTCGCGGCGATCACGCAGCGCCTCGATGCTCTGCCGGTTACCCGTCTTCACTTAGCGATCCTCGCCGTCAGCACGCTCGGCCTGTTCGCGGATATCGCTGAGGTCGCCCTGAGCAACGCGCTGGCGGCCATCTTCCTCGCCCCGCCCCACAACCTGCCGCGCGGCAGCCTGTCCCTCCTGCTGGCCTCCGTGTTCGCCGGCGGGGCGGTCGGCGCGCCAGTCTTCGGCCTGCTGGGCGACCGCCTCGGGCGCAAGCGCGCGCTCCAGGCCTCCCTGGTGCTGATGGCGATCGGCTCGCTCGCCGCCGCGCTCAGCACAGGCCTCACGGCGCTCACGGTCGCGCGCGCGGTGTCAGGCTTCGCGATCGGCGGTTTTCCGCCCCTGGTGGCGACCCTCCTTGCCGAGGTGATGCCGCCCCGGCAGCGCGGCGCGATGCTGATGGTCTGCGCCGGGATCGGGTTCCTCGGCGGTTCGGCCGTCATCCTGCTGGTCCAGACCCTCGCGCCGGCGTCACCGCTCGGGATGGAGGCGTGGCGCTGGGCGCTGATCCTCGGGGCCGGCCTGGCGGCGCTCGCGGCCGCGCTGTTCGCGCTCCTGCCGGAATCGCCGCGCTGGCTCGCTGCGGCCGGGCGCCCCGTCGAGGCCCGGGAAGCCTGTCGGCGGTTCACGAATTCGGCACGCTCCCGACCGGCCGCGCCCGCCGGGGAGCCGCCAACGCCGCCCAAGGGCCGCGCGCCCGCCGACGAGCCGCCCGCGAGGCGCAGGATTGCCCTGTTCATCGCCCTCTACGCCCTCGCACCGTGGGCGACCCTGGGCTTCCCCCTGCTGAGCGCCGTCGTGCTCCTGGAGAAGGGCTTCAAGGTCGAGCAATCCCTGGTCTTCGCCGCCCTGTCGCTGCTGGGACCGCCGGTGGGAACGCTGCTCACGGCCATGGTGGTCGATCGACTGGAACGGCGCGCCAGCCTCGCCGTCCTCGCCGGGACGATGGCGGGCGTGGGCACGGCCTTCGCCGCGAGCACCGGGTTCGTCACCCTGGTCCTGCTCGGCATCGCGTTCAACACGGCGGCGGCGATCTACGGGGCGATCCTGTCGATCTACGCCACGGAACTGCTGCCGACGCGGCGGCGGGCGTCGATCCTGACCTGCGCCTGGGCGGGGGGGCGGATCGCCTCCGCGCTGGCTCCCTTCGTCCTGTTGCCGGCGCTCACGGCCTACGGCCCGCACGGGATGTTCGCGGTCATCACGGCGGTTCTCGTGGCGAGCGCCGCACTCCTGATCGGCGGCCCGCGGGGCCTGTCCGGCCAGCCCGTCGCGCACACCCCGTGAACGTCCGTAAATAACAATAGTGGCATTGCCGGTTCGTCAACCGGTCAACGCGGCAACCGCCGCTCCGTGGCCGCGCCCTCGGAAACGGCCCTAGTCGGCGGGGTCCGCCTCATCCACCGCATCCCGGCGCGACGGGTGGGACACCCGCGTCCGCTTCCCCGGGGAGGTCGGTCCACAGCCCGCGCAGATCGAGCCCATCGACTGCTTGAGCTTCGAGTCCCGCTTCCGATCGGTGTCGGCCGTCTTGGCCGCGTTGGCATCGAACCGTTTGCGGGTGGCCTCGAGATCGACGGGTGCGGTCGGATCGGGCACCATTGGATCGGGCGCAGCGGCCGGGCGTGGCTGACGCATGGGCGTCGCGGGCGGCATCGCCTGCGCGAGGCAGGCGCTGCCGGTCAGGCAGAGAAGTGCGAGAGCTGCGGCGGTGCGTTGCGGGCCCATGAAGTTCCCCCGGGGAATAAAATCGGCCCCATCACCGGGCGAACGACGAGCACCGACGAGGTCGCCAACCTCAGACCTGGTCGGTGCGCTGTACCACCGAGCGACAGGGTCAACAACCGGTTGGCCCCAGGAGGGGGTCTAGCACGCCTCACGCGTGTGCTGTGGACGTCGGATGGGCTGGTACTGAACGCATCCCTGTGCCATCAGACGGCCAGCCGCAAGCGTGTGGAGCGCCTGATGCGTCGCCGTGGTTCCGAGCTCTAGCGGGGCGTCGGTTTGAGCCATGCACAACCGACAGCCGTCACTGCTTGCCGATCGTACCGAACCTCTTGGAGTGCCAGTTCCCGGCTGCGGCGCCCAACACGGTCTGGATGACAGGCCTTATCTACCTACCGACGGAAGAGGGCTTACTCTACCTGGCTGCCGCGCTCGATCTGCCAAACTACTAGATCCTCAGATGGTCCATGCACGATCACATGCGGACTGAGCTGACGTCGGCCGCCCTAATCATTGCAATGCAACGACAGCAATGCAGAGCCAGACTCATCAGCCATTCCGGCCGCGGCAGGCAATACTCTACCGAGGCCCATGGCAAATAGCTCGTCGACAGGAAGGCGATGCACTCCATGACTCGGAACCGCTACTGATGCGACAATGCCGCGATGGAAAGCTTCTTCCATTCCATCTCGATCAAACTCGTACACCAGCGCCTCCGGATGACCCAGGATGACGCTCGACGGTGCGCGTTCGCCGAAATCGAAGGCCACTACAATCAATAGCGTTTCCTCCAGCCGCTGATTATAAATCATGCATGAGTTCGGATATCGGCCTGGCGCAAAGTATGCCGGAAATGAGAAGGTTAGACGATAAGTGACTTTGCTAAATCGATGCTACCAAATCGCGCTATGGTGCGCCTTCCAGGCTTTACGGGTGGTGTGGTTCGTGCGTCGGCCGAACCAGCACGGCGCGCTCGTGTTGGTCTGGTTTAATGATCGTGTCCTGCTGATTCGCAACTCCTACCAGCCGCGCTGGTCGGCGCCTGGTGGTTCTGTCGAGGGGGGGGAGAGCACGTTTGAAGCGGCGACGCGCGAGGTGGACGAAGAGATTGGTATCCAAATCGGAGTAGATGATCTCACGTTCGTTCGCGATATCACATTCAATTTCCGATACCGGCATGATCGAATCAGCCTCTTCGAATGGCATCCCACCAAAATGCCGCCAGTCGGGATGGACAAGCGTGAGATTGTAGAAGCGAGGTGGTTCGATCTGGAAGAGACGAGGCGGCTTTGGCTTCTCCCTCACTTAGAAGACTATTTTAGTCAATTAGCTCAGCCGCCCGATGTCGATCGAGTCTAAAGCTTCTAGCATGGTCATCATCGGATGGAATGGCTCGGGCTTGGCAGTACCAACGTCTTCGGTCGTCCCGGCGTCCTTTCTTTGGCCCCTAGTGATGCCTGCAACGTGAGACCGCCCCTGCCGTGCTGGCCGAGGCGCTGGGCTAGATCCACCGCTTGGCCTCAGACAAGGGCTACGACGCCGATTGATGGCGCGATGACCTGCGGGGGCGCGGTGTGACACCGGTCATTCCTGGCAAACGCGGCCGGGAAAGGGGGATCCGTCACGACAAGCGCCGCTGTTGAGAGCGCTCGCGCATCGACGCGATCCTCAGCCGCCCGAAAGTTTTCCGCCGCATCGCCCTACCGCTACGACAAGTTGGCGCCCAACTACGACTCGGCGGCCGGACTCGGGATCGTCATCGCCTTCTGGTTCCGATCGAGTCGAAAAACTCGGTGGCGGCGCCTCAAGCGTCGTCCAGGGGCCGGAGGAAAATTGGTCTCTCACGCCGCTGCAATCCCACACGCAGCGCATTCTAACCCATCCGATAGCACGACCATCCCCGGTCGATGGCACGTACGGCACTGTCTCGATCCAGGCCCAGATTCAAAAATCGATTTCGTCCAGAGTCTGGACAGTAACTACGAATTTGAAAGAGTAATGCCGGGCTAGCTGAGCACATTTTTGCTGCACCTGATGCGTAGCATAACTGCCCGGTTTGAGTGGACAGGCGCCTCGATTAAGCGCGTGGATTTGCGGCATATTCCCTGGCCGAGATGGGCCATTAGGTTTGGGCTGCAATCAGCTCGTTCCGCACCTGGCGGACATCTCTGTGCCTCAAATGGCGGGCGCGCACTGATGCGGCTCGCAAATGCCACTCACATGAGTTAGAGTTTATCAAGGTCTTGGCAATAAAACGACTGAACGCCTGGGTCGAGGAGCCGGATTGTGAACTGGACCGCTGTACTGCTTGCCGCCTACGTCGCCGGTCTCGTCGAATTCTGGCGCCTTTGTGATGCCGCTCCGTCTGCTGAAGATCCGGGCCACACGGCGGTCTGACACGTCTCAGCGTCACTTAAAGCTGCTACGTCTCGCTCTTACGATATTGCACCAACGCATTGGACGCCCGGCACCAGATACGATCTGGTAACAAGTACGCTTAACCTGCCGCCATCATGCCGTGAACTGTCATTTAGAAGAGATCGGCACCTAGCGGCAAGTTCCGGTTTGGAGTTAAGCCCGGCCCGACATAGTCACACTAAAGTGCATTGTCGTCCTCCATGGCGGAGCCCTTCCAGAGCGTCTACACGATTACTTGCTGCCGCGCTGGGCCAGCACCGCCGGGATGGTGCGCAGCATGATCGCGATGTCCCGGCGCAGGCTCCAGCGGCTGGCATAGTCCAGATCCAGCGCCACGCGCTCGGCGTAGCTCGTGTCCGAGCGGCCCGACACCTGCCACAGCCCGGTCACCCCGGGGGGCACGGCAAAGCAGGTCTGGAACGCCCGGCCGTAGCGGGCGACCTCGGCCGGCACGATCGGGCGGGGCCCGACCAGGCTCATCTCGCCGCGCAGCACGTTCCAGAGCTGAGGCAGCTCATCGAGCGAGGTCTTGCGCAGCACCTGCCCGATCGGGGTGATGCGCGGGTCGTTGCTGAGCTTGTGCGTGGCGGCCCATTCGGCCCGGGCCCGCGGGTCGGCGGCCAGATGGGCGGCCAGCACCGCCTCGCCGTCGGTGACCATGGAGCGGAACTTGAGGCAGCCGAAGGAGCGGCCGTCGCGGCCCAGGCGCATGTGGCGGAAGATCGGGGCGCGGCCATCGCCGGCCCAGACCAGCAGAGCGATCAGCAGCAGAAGCGGCAGCAGCAGGAACAGGGCGGTGACGGCCACGCCGACGTCGAGGCCGCGCTTGGCCGCCCAGTCCAGGCGCAGGCCGCGCGGTACCGACGGCTTCATAGGCAGAATGGTATCGACACTCGCTTCCATCCCCTTGATCGCCTGATCTGAAGCCTGTCCGGCCATAGCAGTGATGGCACCATTGCTGAGCGCACGCAGCACTGCGAGATCACCGATGGCATCTTGGTCAGCTGCGCTTTGCGACATGAACTCCTCTTCTGAGCATGAGTGGCCGCAGCGGTTAATCCTGCTCGGTTAATAAATTCTTAATTTCGATCTCTCTTAAATCATAACGCTTATCGCAATGCCAGTCCTGCAGTTCAGCATAGCAATAATATAGTTAATGTTGAGGAGTATGTTATTAGTAAGGCCTTGTTGATCCGGCTGGTCGGCCGCGTATCTCATCAGGTGCGTGAAAACTACTTAGTCGCCAGCTGGATCGGCGCCTAGGTCGCGTCCGACGGGTGTTTGTCATGCGTGTCGTGCGCATCTGAAACAGTCAAGGCGGCCAAGCTCGATCAAGCAGCGGTGGCACGAGCAGCATCGGCACAGAGTAAGGATAGAACATCTATGCCAAGCACCCCTGTAGTAGTTCAGCCTCAACGCGCCAATCATAGCATTCCATGCCCTTATCGAGCCCACGCTGCGCCGTCCAAAGCCTTGACTTTGGCGTGCCTGTTGGCGGCCTCGATCGCGGTTTCCAGGAGGATGCCTGGAGACGAGGCCCACTGCTTGACCAGGCCCTAATTTCAAACCCGGGCCACTGGATGGGGCAGGCGACTTAAACAGTCCGTGCTGAGCTCTACGATAGCTCAACTGACCGGCGTGACGATCGGATTTCTTGGGGATGATGGGCCGCGAACATCAATAGGCATCGATCCACGCGCTTTTGATGAACGCTTCCAAGTCAATATCGGGCCGGAATTATTGCGCAGTTTCACGAATATTTGTGATCAGAGGCGATGCCGATCGGTCTCCTGGCATGCGACGGTAACCGACGATCAGGCGTTGTCCTTCGCTGTGACTCAACCGCGACGGTGCAAGGGCCTGAAATTGCCGACCGAGGTTGCGACCGCGGGGGAGGCCCTAAATCGCACCCGCAGAATCGATCGACCGTGGGGCTTAGAGGAGCGTGGGACCGGTCGGGTATGGATCAGCGTGAATACCGCGACCGAACCGCATGGGGCGCTATGCCAATGCCCGATTTCCGCTCAGGCAGCCGAACCAGCACCGGCAATTCGTCCTTCGCCCAATAATCCTACCCAGCCCACGCTGCGCCTCACATCGTGTGAACGCCGCCCGTCAAGTGATGCGTATCGAGGGTAAAGATCAGGCTGGCGTCGGCCACCGTCAGACCAGCCGCGGTCGTTTCGTGGACGGTAACCGTATGCTGGCCGTCCGAGCTGCCGTCGGTGGCTAGGATCGGCGCCGTTGTGGTGAACGCCCCATTGTCGAGCCTGTAATGCAACGTGTCCCCGCTCACGGACGGCGTATAGGTGATCAGACCGTCGTTGGTAATATGAGTGCCGCCTGTTCCTGTGTCGTGCGTGAGCGCGACGGTCGGAGCAGCCAGGGCGGCAGCCGCACCCGTCTGCGTAATGGCACTTGTGGTGGCTACGCCCGACGCGCCAGTGCCCGTGTTCGTTCCCGGGACGGCGAACTGCTGGGGCCCGGGGTTGAGGAAGGTCAGGCCGCTGTTGGCGACGGCGGCGCCGTTGTAGCTGGCCGCATCCACGTACAGGTTGCGGTCGTTGCCCGGGCCGTCATAGGCGTCGTTGAGGAAGTTGAGGCTGACCGTGTGCGGCCCGGCGCCGAAGTTGCCCTGCACGGTGAGCGTATCGTCCAGCGCGGTCGAGCCGGCGACGTGGGCGGCGTGCGCGGTCAGGGTCCCGCCGACCTGCTGGCCGTCGACCGAGACCGTGTACTGCGCGTCGCCCTTGTAGGCGTCCTCGCTGAGCTTCAGCACCAGCTTGTCCGGGCCGGTGCCCACCGTGGTCGCCACTGGAGCACTGGTGCCCGGCGCGTTTGTGCTGGATCCGGTCGCGCCAGACACCTGAATGATGAACGGATGGTCTGCGACGGACAGAGAAACGCTGGATACATCGTGCAAAATCTGCACAGGAGTCGTGCCACCCACCGGATCAAAGACCTGCACGGTCGAAAAGGTTTGGTCCAATTGGACTGTGATTGGGCTTGATACTGCGGATATCGGCTGATGTGTCTGCTCATTCCAAATATCAGGCTCGTTCCAGAGCACGATCTGGTAGGAGCTGTCAGATTTTTGCATGAGGAGACTATTCGCTGAACTCGGCATCCCACTCAGCGAATAGACGAGTCCTCCGGGATTGAATTGTGATGCGTTCGATCCCGGATCGCTGAGGATTGTTGTCAAATTATGCAACGCCGTCGCGGCAGGTTTCGGCGTGTTGTCTAGATGGAAAAGGCCAAAATGATTCTCGATATTCGTATTTTGTGGATCTGAATAGGCATCAAGTAGTTGATAAAGATATATTTTAGACGGACCAAGCTGTGCGGCGTCCAAAACACTGTTCAGAATCAGCTTGGCCTGAGTATTTTCATCGACTCCTTCCCATTTATTGGCTATTCCCGCCGTGATCGAGGTTTGATAGCCCAGCTCTGTAATTGCAATTGGTTTTCCGGGGTCGATGGACAAAACAGAGGCGTCGGCGCCACTGATATCACCGCCAGGCTGACCGCCAATTTTGTTATAGAGATGGATATTGTTCATATCCGAGGCGGTTTTCGGGGCAGGGAAATCAGTGAAGCTTAGTACGGGTATGTCTTTAAGGATCGGATCGGCCTTCACGGCAGTATAGAGGTCCTGCTGATAAGCTTGAGCGGCCGCAGTCCCGGTCAGGCCATGATACGTTACCGGGAAGTTGTTCACCTCATTCGGCCCCTCGATCCCGGTGACCGAGCCGGGGTGAGCAACGACGAACGCGTGGATCTGTTTGACAGCATCTACGGGATTGACCGAGCCTTGCACGATGAAGTCGAACTTCATTCCGGCCTGCGCGGCAGCGGCAAGATTGTTCTGCCCCGCTATAGCTGCGTCCTGCCCCGCTGTCGCCGCGTTCGGCGCCGCGTCGCGAAGGTTTCTTATTCCAAGATATTGGACATCGCTTAAATCCTGAGCGATATTTGCATACTGACCATCGTTATAAATAATATGAGTGTTGACGCCGAGCTTGCCTACGATATCAGCAGCGCGCACCGCGGATTGAACAGTCATTGGTCTTTTCCGGATCCGGTGATCGGGTCATGCCATACTGGCATGAAAGGACGCGACCATGGCGCAATCATGCCGTTCGTTCTATAGTATTTCTATTGATTGCTTATCTTCAGCGAACCTGACGATGTGCCTGGGCATCGATGAGGACGGGACCTGACGCACTGCCACCCAAAAACACTCTCGATCAATACTACAGCGCCGGCCGGCAGCCGTCGTAGACTTCGTTCCGCGCGGCCACGATGTGGGCCGCCTCAGACCGCCGCCTCGATCGCGGGACGCAGACCCGCGTTCTGGATGCCGAACCGCGCCATCAGCCTGTGAGTGACCTGTGGCGAAGGTCGATCGCTGTTCTATTGGCGGTCGTGAGCGTAATGGTCGGTCAACGATATGCACATTCTGAGTTTGGCGATGAAATGATTAACGATTTCTAAACAAGAACGGGTTATGGCCTGCACGATGTGACCCTGACCCACCAAACTGGTCCACACCGAGGGTCAGTTCATGGGCATCTTGGAGTTGACCCCGTTTGTGATCCACGGCCTATGCAAGTTCTCGGGCTGTGACAGCTTGCTTGGCGAAGGCTCGGGGCGTCGAGCCGCCCAGGGCCGTGTGAGGTCGATCTTCGTTGTCGTGGCACCTCCAGTCCTCGATGCGCTCACGGGCATCAGCCAGCGACAGGAACCACGAGGCGTTCAAGCACTCCGCTCGAAGACGGCCGTTGAACGACTCGATATAGGCGTTGTCGGTCGGCTTGCCCGGTCGGAAGAAGTCGATCTCGCCCCCGTTCGGGTAGGCCCATTGGTCGAGCATGCGCCCGGCGACCTCCGGCCCGTTGTCCACCCGTAAGCTCTTGGGTCGACCTCGCAGCCGGACCAAGGCGTCCAGAGCCTCGGTCACCTGGAAGGCGCGGAAGTTGGCTCTCGGTGTCAGTGAGAGCGCCTCTCGCGTGTGGCAATCGACGACCGTCAGGATCCGGAACGGGCGCCCGTGGGACAGGCGGTCGGACATGAAGTCCGTGGCCCAGACCTCGTTGGGTCCACCGATCGCCGGTCGTCCCTGGCGATAGCGCCAGGCTCGCTTGCGCTTGGGCCGCTTGGACCGGATCGACAGCCCCTCGTCGCGGTAGATCCGGTAGGTGCGCTTATGGTTCACGGCCCAGCCCTCCCGTCGTAACAGGATGTGCAGCCGCCGGTAGCCGTAGCGCACCCGTGCGACAGCCAACTCCTTCACCGCATCCGCACGCGGCCTGAGGGTCCGAGCGCTTCCTGTAGCGCTGGGACGAACGGCCGAGCCCGGTAGCCAGACAGGCCCAACGCTCGCTGATCCCATAAGCCACCTGCAGGTGACCAGCGACCTCACGGCGAGCGGCAGGCCTAACCGCTTTCGTTTGAGGACGTCTCGGCACGCATGGAGCGGTCCAGCGTCAGGTCGGCGACCAGCCGCTTGAGCTTGCTGTTCTCGTCCTCCAGTTGCTTGAGCCGTCGGATCTCCGGCACGCCCATGCCGACGAACTGCTTCTTCCAGCGATAAAAGGTCGGCTCGGATACACCCATCTTCCGGCAGATCTCGTCCACCGTCGCGCCGTTCTGCGCCTGTCGCAGGGCGAAGGCGATCTGTTCGTTCGCGAAGCGTTTGCGGGGCATGGCATCCTCCCACCTTCAGGGCTCAGGATGCCCGAAAAACTTGCGCTCAGCGCGGACCCGTTCGCTGGGGCAGGGTCAGTATGCGGACTTTGACCCCGCTGATGACGCGCGACGGCCCTCGCAATCGGGCCGGACCGGTATACCTGACACCGAACAGCTCGCCCGGAGCGCCGGCCATGGCATACGCGACGACGATCGAAGGCACGCGCTTCACCTTTCCCGATCTGCGCAGCCTGCTGGCCAAGGCGACGCCGGAGCGGTCCGGCGACCAGCTCGCCGGGCTCTGCGCCGAGGGTCCGGTGGAACGGCTGGCGGCGCAGATCGCCCTGGCCGACCTGCCGCTGAAGACCTTCCTGGCCGAGGAGCTGATCCCCTCGGAGAAGGACGAGGTCTCGGACCTCATCGCCCGCCGGCACGACGGACAAGCCTTCGCGCCGGTGGCGGCGCTGACGGTGGGCGCTTTTCGGGAATGGCTCCTCTCCCCGGCGGCCGATGCGGCGGCGCTGGTGGCCCTCGCCCCCGGTTTGACGCCCGAGATGGTGGCGGCCGTCTCAAAAATCTGCCGGCTGCAGGATCTCGTGGCGATCGCCGCCAAGCGGCCGGTGGTGACGCGCTTCCGCTCGACGATCGGCCTGCCCGGCCGGCTCGCGACTCGCAACCAGCCGAACCACCCGACCGATTCCTCGGCCGGCATCCTGATCTCGGCCCTGGACGGCCTGCTGATGGGCTCGGGCGACGCGGTGATCGGGGTGAATCCGGCCACGGATTCGCTGCCGGACTACATCCGCATCGTCGAGCTTTTGGAGACCCTGCGCCTGCGCCTGAACGTGCCGACCCAGCATTGCTGCCTCGGCCACGTCACGGTGGCGATCGACGCGATGGCGAAGGGCGCGCCGGTGGATCTCGTGTTCCAGTCGGTGGCGGGCTCGCAGAAGGCCAATGCCGGCTTCGGCGTCGATCTCGCCGTGCTGCGCGAGGCCTCCGAGGCGGCCCGCGCACTCGGCCGCTGCCCGGAGGGTGGGCAGTTCATGTACTTCGAGACCGGCCAGGGCTCGGCCCTCTCGGCCGATGCCCATTGGGGCGTCGACCAGCAGACCATTGAGGCCCGCGCCTACGCGGTGGCACGGGAATTCGATCCGCTCCTCGTCAACACGGTCGTGGGCTTCATCGGGCCGGAGTATCTCTACAACGGCAAGCAGATCATCCGGGCCGGGCTGGAGGACCATTTCTGCGGCAAGCTGCTCGGCCTGCCGATGGGGGTGGACGTCTGCTACACCAACCACGCCGATGCCGACGGCGAGGACATGGACGCCCTGCTGACCCTGCTCTGCGCGGCGGGCGTCAACTTCGTCATCACGGTGCCGGGGGCGGACGATGTGATGCTGAACTACCAGTCCCTCTCCCACCACGATGCGGTCTTCGCCCGCGAGACCCTGGGCCGCCCGCCGGCCCCGGAATTCGAAGCGTGGCTGCGCGAGGTCCGCATCACGGACGTGCAGGGCCGGCTCGCCAACGCGCCGGGCGAATTGCCACCGGCTCTGGCCGAGGCGTCGCGCCTCCTGCCGGGGCGGGCGGCATGAGCGCGCCCACGGAGCCCAAACGCGCCGGACCCCCATCGCTGCGCGACCTGCGCGCGCTGACGCAGGCCCGCATCGCGCTGGGCGCCCACGGCGCCGGCCTGCCGACCGGGGCGGCTCTCGCTTTCGGGCTGGACCATGCCCGGGCCCGCGAGGCGGTCTGGACGCCCCTCGACGCCGAGGCGATCCGCGAGGCCCTGCGGGCCGAGGGGCTCGAATCGGTCGAACTCTGCGCCAATGTCGCCGACCGGGCGGAATACCTGCGCCGGCCGGACCGGGGCCGCACGCTGCACCCGGATTCGGAGGGGGCCCTCGACGGGCTCGGCCAGGGCTTCGACGTCGCCCTGGTGATCGCCGACGGGCTCTCGGCCACGGCGGTCGCGCTCAACGCGGTGCCGACCGCCGCCGCGCTCGCCGCGCGGGCGGCCCAAGCCGGCTGGAGCCTTGCCCCCGTCGCGGTGGTGCAGCAGGGCCGGGTCGCGATCGGCGATCCGATCGGCGCCCGCCTGAAGGCGCGCTGCGTCGTCGTGCTGATCGGCGAGCGGCCGGGCCTGTCCGCCTCCGACAGCCTCGGCTGCTACATCACCTTCGCGCCGGAACCGGGCTTGCCGGATTCCCGGCGCAACTGCATCTCGAACATCCGGCAGGACGGGCTCGCGGTCGAGGCGGCCACCGACCAGATGGAGGCCCTGCTGCGGGCCATGATGGCGCAGGGGACCAGCGGCGTCGGCCTGCGCCGCGACAGCCTCGTGAGCCCGCCGGCGCCGACGCTCCCGAAGGCGTAGGGCGCGCTCCCGCGCGGTGCATCCCGTTGTGGTTTCGAAAGGGCGAGCCCTTTCGCGGGTCCAGGGCAGAGCCCTGGTGCCGGACTTTGTCCGGTGTCGGGCACGGCCCGAACCTCAGGGGCTCCGCCCCCGAACCCCGCCAGAGGGCTGAAGCCCTTTGGAAACCCGGGATCCGGGCAGGGATCTGGACAGCCGTGTCGGCAGATCGGTGAGGCGCAGGGCCCGGGACAGGGCATCGACCAGCGCGGTCAGGAGCGCCGTGGCGACGATCAGCACCACGGCGACCTCCAGGTGCAGCTTGGAGATCGCGGCATCGATGGAGAAGCCCAGCGTCGCGACCTCAAGGTTGACAGACACGGGACGCCGCGGCAGGGCGCCCCGAAGTCCGCGCGGCCGGAGCCCGCGATCGGCTGAGGAGAGGACCCGCCATGCCGTCAGGCTCTTCGAACCGGGCGGCGGGGCGGGCGGGGGAACCCCTCCTGTCGCAGGATCCGCACGCCGTCCGCGAGCCGCGCGAGAACAACCTCGAACGGGCGATCGGCCACGCGGTGCGGGAGCGCCGGAAGCAGCTGGGCCTCACCTCCGCCGACCTCGCCGCCGCCACCGGCCTGTCGCCCGGCATGCTGTCGAAGATCGAGAACGGCAACATCTCGCCGTCGCTGACGACGCTGCAGGCGCTCGCGCAGGCGCTCGGCATGCCGATCACCGGTTTCTTCCGGCGCTACGAGGAGGTCCGCAACGCGGTCTTCGTCAAGGCCGGCGAGGGGATCGAGCTGGAGCGGCGCGGAACACGGGCGGGGCACCAGTACAACCTGCTCGGGCACATCCACGAGAATACCAGCGGGGTCACGGTCGAGCCGTACCTGATCACGCTCACCACCGATTCGGACGTGTTCCCGACCTTCCAGCACGCGGGCCTGGAGTTCCTCTACATGCTCGAGGGCGAGGTGCTGTACCGGCACGGCAACCGGCACTTTCACATGCGGCCGGGCGACAGCCTGTTCTTCGACGCCGACGCCCCGCACGGGCCGTCGGAACTGCTCGTGCTGCCGGCCCGCTACCTGTCGATCATCGCCTATCCGCAGGCGGCCAGTCTCGACTGAGCGACCGCACCGCGTTCCTGAGAAGAAATTTTATTTCTTGCTGGTTGATTTCAGCGGTGAGGGCCGCCTATGCTCCGGGCGTACCCGAAACGGAGGTGGTGCCATGTGCGGCATCGTCGGATTGTTCCTGAAGGACCCGGCCCTGGAGCCGCAGCTCGGTGCGCTGCTCGCCGACATGCTCGTGACCATGACGGATCGCGGGCCGGATTCGGCGGGCTTGGCGATCTACGGGTCGCCGACGCCCGGCCAGTCGAAGATCACCGTGCAATCGGCTCAGGCCCTGGTGGATTTCCCCGCCCTGGAGCAGCGCCTCGCGGAGGTGTCCGGCGGCTCGGCGCGGGTGACGGTGAAGAGCTCGCACGCGGTGATCACCGTGGCGACCGACCGCCTCGCAGCGACGCGGAGCGCGCTGAAGGGCCTTTCGCCCGATCTGCGTGTGATGGGCGCGGGCGAGAGCGTCGAGATCTACAAGGAGGTCGGCCTGCCGAAAGACGTGGTCGCACGCTTCGGCATCGCCGGAATGGCGGGCACCCACGGCATCGGCCACACCCGGATGGCAACGGAATCGGCCGTGACCACGATGGGCGCGCACCCGTTCTCCACGGGCGCCGACCAGTGCCTCGTCCATAACGGCTCGCTGTCGAACCACAACAACCTGCGCCGGAGCCTCGCCCGCGACGGCATGGTGTTCGAGACCCAGAACGATTCCGAGGTCGCTGCCGCCTATCTCACCACCGTGATGGCGCAGGGCCGGGACCTCGGCGCGGCGCTCGCTGGGGCGCTCGAGGATCTCGACGGGTTCTTCACCTTCGTGGTCGGCACACGCTCCGGCTTCGGGGTGCTGCGCGATCCGATCGCCTGCAAGCCGGCGATCATGGCCGAGACCGAGCGCTACGTCGCCTTCGGCTCGGAATACCGGGCGCTCGTGGGCCTGCCGGGGATCGAATCCGCGCGCGTTTGGGAGCCCGAGCCGGCGACCGTCTACTTCTGGGACCAGCGGCAGGCCGCCTGAGCCGCCCCGCTTCCCGCCCATCACGGATCTCGTCCACAGATCTCGCCCATGCCCGTCTTCGATCTGGCGGCGACGCCCCTGCGCGCCCTGAACCAGGCCCTCCACGGCGTCGCTCCGGGCGCCAACGACACCGCCTTCGAGGTGCTGAACCCGCGGGGCCAGCACGCGGTGGCAGTCGGGATCGACGGGCCCGTCAGCGTCACGGTGCGCGGCTCGGTCGGCTATTACTGCGCCGGCATGAACGACGGCGGCACCGTTACGGTGCAGGGCTCGGCGGGCCCCGGCGTCGCCGAGAACATGATGTCCGGCACCGTCGTGATCGAGGGCGACGCCTCGCAATATGCCGGCGCCACCGGGCGCGGCGGCCTCCTCGTCATCAAGGGCAACGCGGCCTCGCGCTGTGGCATCTCCATGAAGGGGATCGACATCGTCGTGCACGGCTCGATCGGGCACATGTCGGCCTTCATGGGCCAGTCCGGCTCCCTGGTGGTGCTGGGCGATGCCGGCGAGGCTCTGGGGGACTCGCTCTACGAGGCGAAGCTGTTCGTCCGCGGCAGCGTGAAGAGCCTCGGCGCCGACTGCATCGAGAAGCCGATGCGCCCCGAGCACGTGGAGCACCTCGCGGCCCTGCTCGACCGGGCCGGGGTCACGGACGTGCGGCCCGAGGCGTTCCGGCGCTACGGCTCGGCCCGCACGCTCTACAGCTTCAACGTCGACAACGCCGACGCCTACTGAGCGGGAGACCGGGCATGACCTACCAGAACCCGCCGATGCCGCCGCGCAAGTCGGCGACCTTCGACGACCACACCCTGGCGGAGATCCGCCGGGCCGCGGCCACCGGCATCTACGACATCCGCGGCGGCGGCACGAAGCGCAAGCTCCCGCATCTCGACGACCTGCTGTTCCTCGGCGCCTCGATGTCGCGCTATCCCCTGGAGGGCTACCGGGAAACCTGCGGGACCGGCGTCACCCTCGGCACACGCTTTGCGAAGAAGCCGATCGCGTTGAAGATCCCGATCACCATCGCCGGCATGAGCTTCGGATCCCTCTCCGCCAACGCCAAGGAGGCGCTGGGCCGCGGCGCGAGCCTGGCCGGCACCTCCACCACCACCGGCGACGGCGGCATGACCGATGAGGAGCGCGGCCATTCCGAGATCCTCGTCTACCAGTACCTGCCCTCCCGCTACGGCATGAACCCGCGCGACCTCCGGCGCGCCGATGCCATCGAGGTGGTGGTCGGCCAGGGCGCCAAGCCCGGCGGCGGCGGCATGCTGCTCGGCCAGAAGATCTCCGACCGCGTCGCCGCCATGCGCGATCTGCCCCAGGGCATCGACCAGCGCTCCGCCTGCCGCCACCCGGACTGGACCGGACCGGACGACCTCGAGATCAAGATCGGCGAGTTGCGCGAGATCACCGACTGGGAAAAGCCGATCTACGTGAAGGTCGGCGGCGCGCGGCCCTATTACGATACCGCGCTCGCCGCGAAGGCCGGCGCCGACGTCGTCGTGCTCGACGGCATGCAGGGCGGCACGGCGGCGACCCAGGACGTGTTCATCGAGCATGTCGGCCAGCCGACGCTGGCCTGCATCCGGCCCGCCGTGCAGGCGCTGCAGGATCTCGGCCTGCACCGGAGCGTGCAACTCGTGATCTCCGGCGGCATCCGCTCGGGCGCCGACGTCGCCAAGGCGATCGCGCTGGGGGCCGACGCAGTCTCGATCGGTACCGCGGCGCTCGTCGCCATCGGCGACAACGACCCGGCCTACGAGGAGGAGTACCGCAAGCTCGGCTCCACCGCGGGCGCCTACGACGACTGGCACGAGGGCCGCGACCCCGCGGGCATCACCACGCAGGATCCCGAACTGGCGGCCCGCCTCGACCCGGTGCGCGCCGGCCGGAAGCTCGCCAACTACCTGAAGGTCATGACCCTGGAGGCGCAGACGATCGCGCGCGCCTGCGGCCACAACCACCTGCACAATCTGGAGCCCGAGGACCTCGTGGCGCTGACCCTGGAGGCCGCCGCCATGGCCCGCGTGCCGCTGGCCGGGACCGACTGGTACCCGGGCAAAGCGGGCTTCTAGGCCCTTCAACCCCGCCGGTCGCGCCGGTTCGGGCGCGGCCGGTCCCCAACCGATCCGCGCTCAGGGGGCTGCCGTGACGACCGACCTTTCCGCCTACGCCGCCGAGCACGGCGTGCGGTACTTCATGATCTCCTACACGGACCTGTTCGGCTGCCAGCGCGCCAAGCTGGTGCCCGCGCAGGCGATCGGCGCCATGCAGCGCGACGGCGCCGGCTTTGCCGGCTTCGCCACCTGGCTCGACCTCACCCCGGCCCATCCCGACCTGTTCGCGATGCCGGACGCCGCCTCGGTGATCCGCCTGCCCTGGAAGCCGGACGTCGCCTGGGTGGCAGCCGACTGCACCATGGCGGACGCCCCCGTCGATCAGGCGCCCCGGGTGGTGCTGAAGCAGCTCGTGGCGCGGGCCGCCGCCGAGGGCTTGCGGGTCAAGACCGGCGTCGAGGCGGAGTTCTTCCTGCTGAGCCCGGACGGGGCGGCGATCTCCGATCACCACGACCGGGCGGAGAAGTCCTGCTACGACCAGCAGGCGCTGATGCGCCGCTACGACGTGATCGCCGAAATCTGCGACCACATGCTGGCTTTGGGCTGGAAGCCCTACCAGAACGACCATGAGGACGCGAACGGCCAGTTCGAGATGAACTGGGAGTACGACGACACGCTGGCCACCGCCGACAAGCACGCCTTCTTCAAGTTCATGGTCCGGTCGGTCGCCGAGCGGCACGGCCTGCGGGCGACCTTCATGCCGAAGCCGTTCCCGGGGCTCACCGGCAACGGCTGCCACTGCCACGTCTCGGTGTGGAACAATGCCGGCACCGAGAACGCCTTCGCGGATCCCGAGATGCCGTTCGGCCTGTCGGCCCGGGGCCGGCATTTCCTGGGCGGGATCATGCGGCACGCGCCCGCGCTGGCCGCGATCACCAACCCGACGGTCAATTCCTATAAGCGCATCAACGCGCCGCGCACGATCTCGGGGGCGACCTGGGCGCCGAACGCCGTGACCTGGACCGGCAACAACCGCACCCACATGGTCCGGGTGCCCGGCCCGGGCCGGTTCGAGCTGCGCCTGCCCGACGGCGCGGCCAACCCCTACCTGCTCCAGGCGGCGATCCTGGCGGCGGGCCTCGACGGGCTGGCGAACGCCGCCGATCCCGGGCCGCACAGCGACATCGACATGTACCGGGACGGCCACACGGTCGCCGACGCCCCACGCCTGCCGCTCAACCTGCTGGACGCCCTGCGCGCCTTCGAGGCCGATGAGGCGTTGCGGACGAATCTGGGGAGCGCCTTCTCGTCCGCCTACCTCAAGCTGAAACAGGGCGAGTGGAACAGCTACTGCGACCATTTCACCGCCTGGGAGCGGGAGACCACGCTCGACGTGTGATCCGAAGTCGATCTGAGAGCGCCCTCCGACGCGGTGGATACCGGTTCCTCGGTGCGAGCCTCCGACGCGGTCCGGGCCGCCGCCCGGGCGAAGCCGCGTCCGAGCCGGCCGGAGCCCCGCCGCATCGAGAAGAAGCTGACGGCCGACGCCGTGCTGCCAGCCCCCAGCCTCAACCGGGCCGTGGCCGAGACGGACCGGATCGTCTGCATCGGCGCCTCGACGGGGGGCACGGAATCGCTGCGCGACGTGCTGGAGCTGCTGCCGCCGGATTGCCCGGGGGTGGTGATCGTCCAGCACATGCCCGAGCATTTCACCGCGTCCTTCGCCAGGCGGCTCGACGGCCCCTGCGCCATCGCGGTGAAGGAGGCGGAGGACGGGGACGCCGTGCTGCCCGGCCGGGCCCTGATCGCCCCGGGGGGCGCCACCTCCTGCTGCAGCGGACCGGCAACCGCTACACCGTCTCGGTGAAGGACGGCCCCCTGGTCTCGCGCCACCGGCCCTCCGTGGATGTGCTGTTCCGCGCGGCCGCGCGCTGTGCCGGCGCGAACGCGCTCGGCATCCTGATGACCGGCATGGGCGATGACGGCGCCAACGGCCTCTTGGAGATGCACCGGGCCGGGGCGCTCACGGTGGCGCAGGACGAGGAAAGCTGCGTGGTGTTCGGCATGCCCAAGGAGGCGATCGAGCGCGGCGCGGCCATGAAGGTCCTGCCCCTGGACCGGATGCACCACGAGATCATCCGCTTCGGCGCGATGCCGGCGCTGCGCCAGCCGGCGTAGGATGTAACGGTTAGCCCTTTCTCGGACAGGTGCAGCGCCAACGCCCGGCGGATCAACCGAAGCGTGCGAGGGCGAACGGGGCGAGGTCGATGGGCTGCGGCTCGCCGGCGAAATCTGCGGCGATCGCCTCGCCGATGCCGGCCGAATGCTTGAAGCCGTGCCCCGAGCAGGCCGAGACCACGAGCACCCGGTCCATCGCGGGGTGCCGATCGATGATGAAGCCGCGGTCGGGGGTCACCGTGTAGACGCAGGCCGCGGCCCGGACGACCTCCGGGGTGGCGCCGGCCAGCCGGTTCGCGACCCGCATCCGGTACATCTCGGCCGATTCCAGCGGGTCGACCCGGCGCTCCACGGCGTCGGCGGTGGTGCTGGTGTCGTACTGCTCCGTGGCGACCTTGAGGGCGCGCTCCCCCGGCATCGGCGGGAAGCCGTAGAGGTAGTCCGTGTCGCCCGTCCCGTACATCCAGATGAAGACCGGCGCCTGCGGGCCGTAGGCGGTCGTGTCCGCCAGGGCGTACCAGTGCAGCAACTGGCGGCGGATCGTGAGCAGCCGGTCGAAGGGCTGGCCGAGCAGCGGAGTTGTCCAGGCGCCGGCGGCGACCACCGCACGGTCGGCGCGGATCTCGCCGTCGGCGGTCTCCACGCGGATCCCGTCCCCGTCCTGCCGCAAGGCCCGCACTGCGCAGCCGGTCCGGATCTCGGCGCCCGACGCGGCCGCGCAGGCGAGCTGCGCCGCGAGGCAGCGCTCCGGGATCACGTAGCCGCCGCCCGGCTCGTAATAGGCCTTCTCGTCGCCTGCGAGGTTCAGGAATTGCGGGAAGCGGCGGGCGACCTCGGCGCCGTCGAGCACCTCGTGGGCAATGCCCGCGCCCTCGGCCGCGCTGATCGAGCGGCCGACGAAATCCGGCTTGCCGTGGTGGGACGAGACCCCGTGGCCGGGCGCCATGACGAGGGCGCCGCAGGCGTTCAGCAGGGTCTCGCCGGTCGCGGCCTCAAGCTCGCGCCAGATGCGGTGCGAGGCGGTGACGAACGGGACGTAGTCGCGCCCTTCGCCGACGGCCTGGCGGGTGATCCGCGTCTCGCCGTGGCTCGACCCGAGGGCGTGCGGCGGCGCGTAGCGGTCGATCCCGATGACCGAGGCCCCGCGCTTGGCCAGCTGGTAGAGGGCGGCGCTGCCCATCGCGCCCAATCCCAGCACCGCGACATCCACCCGCCGGGTCATCGGACCTCCCCAGGCATGCGGGTGCCGTCGTGCGGGTCGGCGACGGGGGGCGGTGCTGCGGAGCCGGGCATGCGGGCGCGATCTCGGGAGAACGGTGGATGCGGCCCAGGATGCCCGTCCTGGCTGGTTGCGCTTGACCACAGGAGACGATTTCTTGCACGCATGAGCCAGACTGGACCGCTGATATCGGAGGAGGGTGATCCGGCCTCCGGGGGGCGACCGCAGGAGATCGGGTTCCTCCTCGTCCCCGGCTTCGCGCTGCTGTCGTTCGCCTCGGCCTGCGAGCCGTTCCGGGCCGCCAACGACCTCGCCGGGCGGGCCCTATACCGGCTGCGCTATTTCGGGGAGGGCGGAGGCCCGGTCATGTCCTCCTCCGGAGCCGCAATTCCCGCCGAGCCGCTGCCCCGCGCGCGCATCCGTCTCCACACCCTGTTCGTCTGCGCGGGCGGTGAACCGGCTGGCTGGGACAGGCCGGCGATCCACGCGACCCTGCGGCGGATGGCCCGGTTCGGCGTGCGCATCGGCGGGATCTCGGGCGGCCCCTACCTGATGGCCGCGGCCGGGCTGCTGGGCAATCGCGCGTTCACGATCCACTGGGAATATGCCGGAGCCACGGTCGAGGCGTTTCCGGATGCGCGCCTGACCCGCGCGCGCTACGTCGCGGATGCCGACCGGCCGACCTGCGGCGGCGGGGTCGCGCCCCTCGACATGGCCTACGGGCTGATTGCCGAACGCATGGGGGCGGCGTTCGCGCGCCGGGTGTCGGACTGGTTCCTGCACACGGCCGTGGGCGCGGCCGACGACCCCCAGCGCGCCTCCGCGGCGGAGCGGTACCGGGTCCATCACCCGGCCCTGCTCGCCGTCATCGAGACGATGGAGAAGACGGTCGAAGCGCCGCTCGGGCGCCGCGCCATGGCCCGCCTCGTGTCGATCAGCGAGCGCCACCTCGACCGGCTGTTCATCGAGAAGCGGGGCTTGAGCTTCACGGCCCAGTACCGGGCCATCCGCCTCGCCCATGGCCGGCGCCTGCTGCGGCAGAGCCCGCTCCGGATCGGCGAGATCGCGGCGGCCTGCGGCTTCGCCAGCGCGGCCCATTTCTCGCGCAGCTACCGATCCCAGTTCGGCTGCAGCCCGACCGCGGACCGATGACGCGCGATCCCGGTCAGCCTTGGCCCAGACACAATCGTCCCGGCAACGGGACGGACCTGACGTTGACCGTCATGGGCCAGTGAGACCACGACCATTTCGGCCTTCGCCCTCTCTCGACTCCGCGCTGGCGTCGTCGCAAGCCCGCCGCCCCTTCTGCTGAGATACGGCATCGCGGCGCTGGCGGTCTTTGCCGTCGCCCTGCTGCGCTCCGCGTTGTTCGCCGAATTCGCCCCGTGGTTCCTGTTCACGCCCGCCGTCGTGGTGGTGACCCTGCTGCTGGGGGGCGGCGCCGGGCTGTGGGCCACGCTGCTCTCGACCCTCTGTGCCGGCTACGTGCTCCTCGACCCGCCCGCGTCCGGCAACCTCACGTCGATCCGGTGGGCCGCATCCGCGCTCTACGCCGCGACGACGTCCGGCCTTGTCGGGCTCGTGGTCGTCCTGCGGCAGGCGCTGCGCGCCTCGGATGCCGCACGGGACGGCTTGCTCCGCGCGGCGGCGGATGCGGCGGAACGGGAAGCCTTTCTCACGAGCGTCCTGGCCAGCTCGACCGACTGCATCAAGGTGCTCGACCTCGACGGCAAGCTGACCTTCATGAGCGATGGCGGTCAGCGTGTGATGGAAGTCAGCGACTTCAACGCCATCGTCGGTTGCCCGTGGCCGGACTTCTGGACCGGCAGCGGCCACATCGACGCGCTCGCGGCGGTACAGGGCGCGCGCGAGGGACGCTCGGCCAGCTTCGTGGGACGCGCCAGCACCATGCGGGGCACGCCCAAGTGGTGGCACGTCGCGGTCAGTCCGATCCGGGGCCTGGATGGCACGTCGCAGCGCATCCTGTCGGTGTCGCGCGACATCACGGCGTTGCGCGAGAGCGAGGAGGAGCGCGACCGTTTCGTGCGGCTGGCCGAGAACAGCACCGACTTCATCGGCATGGCGCATGTCGATGGGCGCATGTTCTACATGAACGACGCAGCCCGCGAACTAGTCGGGCTCGGCGCAGCCGACATCACCGAACTCGTCATCGCGGATTTCTTCCCGCCCGAGGAGGCGGCGATCGTGGCGAACGAGGTCCTGCCGGCGGTCGGGCGGGACGGCCACTGGGCCGGCGAGCTGCGTGTCCGCCATTTCGTCACGGGCGAGCCGATCCCCGTGCTCTACGCGATGTTCCCCGTCACCGATCCGGACGGGAACACCCTCGGCTACGGCACCGTCACCCGCGACTTCCGCGCCGGCAAGCGAGCCGAGGAAGACATGCGGATGATGAACGGCGAACTGGCCCACAGGCTGAAGAACGTGCTGGCGGTGGTCCAGTCCATCGCCCTGCAGACCCTGCGCAACGCCACGGACCTGCCCTCCGCCAGCGAGAACCTGTCCGCGCGCCTTGTCGCGCTGGGGGCTGCCACCGACGTGCTGACCGGGGCGTCGTGGCGCTCGGCCGACCTGTGCGCCCTCGCCGAGCATGCCCTGGCGCCGCACGGTGAACTTGGCACCCGCATCGTCCTCGACGGGCCCGCCGTCACCCTGCAGCCGCAGGTGGCCATCGCCCTGGCCCTCGCCCTGCACGAGCTCGCCACCAACGCGGCCAAGTACGGTGCCCTCTCGGCCGAGGCCGGACGCGTTCACTTGGCCTGGCAGGTGGACGGAACGGGACCGGAGGCGCGCTTCCGCCTCACCTGGCGCGAGCAGGGGGGCCCGCCGGTCGCGAAGCCCACCCGGCGTGGGTTCGGCTCGACGTTGATCGAGCGCTCCCTGCGCTCGTATTTCGGAGGGACGGCCGAGACCGAGTACCGGCCGGACGGGCTGACGTTCACGCTGGACGCCCGCCTGGGCGATGCGATTCTCGAAGGGGGGAACGGGTAGCGGTGGGGCAGAGGACGCCGATCGGTGACAAGACGGTGCTCGTGGTCGAGGACGAGGCGCTCCTGCGCTTCGACATCGTCGACTTCTTCGCGGAGCGGGGCTGGCGCGTGTTCGAGGCGGGCAACGCCGAGGAGGCGATCGCGCTGCTCGCGCGGCACGGGGAGATCCGCGTCGTACTGACCGACGTGCAGATGCCCGGCGACATGGACGGGTTGAAGCTCGCGCATTACGTGCGCGAACGATTCCCGCCAACGCTCCTCTTCGTGGTCTCCGGGGAAGCGCCGGTCAGCCGCGAGGCCCTTCCGGCCCGTGCGACCTTCCTGCCCAAGCCGTTCGATCTGCATCGGGTCCTGGGCCAGATCGAACGGAGCGGGGTGTCCATCCCGCGGGCCTGAGCGGATCAACGCCCCGGCTGCGGCTTCAGACGAAGGTGGGTTCCCCACGGATCGCGGACCACGAGGGCGTCCCCGTCCGCGCTGGTAGCTACGCCCGCCTCGCTGCATCGAACCCGCGCCGATGCGAGCGTCTGCTCGTCCGTAAGCAGCGCGACCTCCGCGAGGCCCGTCGTCCCGTCCGAGCGCATCGGGGCGCCACGGCTGTTCCAGACATTGCCGGCCAGCTGGTGGTGATAGCCGCCCGCCCCCAGGAACAGGGCGCCGGGATAGCGGCACATCACGTCGAAGCCGAGCAGGTGCGCGTAGAAGCGCTCCGCGACATCCAGATCGCCCACCTGGAGATGGACATGCCCGACGCACCCAGCCGCCGGCATCTCCGACCAGGGACGTGCGGCGGCACCGACGAGCCCGGCATGATCGAGCCGTTCGTTGCGCATCTCGACCGAGCCGTCCGGAGCCCGCGGCCATGCGGAGGCGGGCCGGTCGACGTAGATCTCTATGCCGTTGCCTTCGGGATCGTCGAGGTAGACGGCCTCGCTGACGAGATGGTCGGCACCACCCGTGAGCGCGATGCCGCGCTTCTCGGCGTGCGGGAGCCAAGCACCGAGGTCGCCCCGGCCGGGCAGCAGGAACGCGGTGTGGAACAGGCCGGCCTCGCGGGGCTGCCGTGGCCGCGCATCCGGGTCGTGCCGCAGGACGAGAAGGGGCGCATCGCCCGTTCCGAGGTGCGCAGCGCCATCGGCTTCCAAGAGGATGCGGAGCCCGAGGATGTCCCGGTAGAACCGCGTGAGCGCAGCGAGGTCGCGCACGACGAGGCTCACCGCGCCGATCCGGTAGGGCGCCTCGGCCAGGACGCGGTCCGGCCCGACCGGGGTCTGGCTCGAAGCGGGTGTCGCCATGGTCCGTCTCCAGATACGTCTGCCCCTCTGAAAGATGGGGTCGCCAGCAGGGCCTCAACGGCTTTTCGTCACCGGGGCTGCGGGCTCCGGCGCCCCGCGCCAGGACTCGAACAGGCTGAAATGCGGTCTCTCGCCCGCGGCTTCCACTGCAACCGTCGCGGTGCGCCCCGAGACCAGGCGGGTCTCGTCGGAAACGTCGTCCAGCTTGATCCGCACCGGGATGCGCTGGGCCAGCCGGACCCAGGCGAAGGTCGGGTTGACGCTGGCCAGCAGATTCGAGCCGGCCGTGCGCTCGCGGTCCTCGATGCCGCCCGCGAAGCTCTCCACGCGGCCGTTCAGCGTGGAATTCTCACCCATCAGGCGGACGCTGGCCCGGTCGCCCACGTGGATGCGCGGGAGCTTGGTCTCCTCGAAGTAGCCCTCGACGCGCAGCGTGTCGCTGTCGATCAGCGCCATCACCCCGCGCCCGGTGGTGACGTAGGTGCCTGGACGCAACTCCATGTTGGTGATGCGCCCGTTGACCGAGGCCTTCACCGCGGAGCGTTCGAGGTTGAGCTTGGCGAGGTCGCGGTCGGCCAAAGCCTGTCCGTAGGCCGCCTTGGCTTCCAGGTCGGACGCCCGGGCCGCCTCGACCCGCTGCTGGGACGCGGCGGCGTCGCTGAGCTTCTGATAGCGGACGTAGTCGGCGGCGGCCCGCTCGGCGGTCGCCTGCTTGCCCTCGACCATCGCCTCGGCCTGGCGCAGGGCCAGATCGAAGCGCTCCGGGTCGATGCGGAACAGCACGTCGCCCCGCTTCACCACTTGGTTGTCGGCGACCAGCACCTCGGTGACGAGGCCGGACACGTCGGGGGCCACCTGCACCACGTCGGCCCGGACACGCCCGTCCCGGGTCCAGGGCGCCTCCATGTAGTAGTCCCACAGCGCCAGCCCGACGACGATGGCGGCGGCGACCATCCCGAGGGTGACGAGGAGGCGGACCAGGAGGGCGAGCAACCGAGGCATGGGGTGGATCCGGAAGATCTGTGCGGGGGCGAGGCGGGGCGGCCGGACGTGCCCGCCGATCAGGAGGTGAGCGGCACCGCGACCGAGACGACCAGGCCGAGGAGCACGACGTAGAGGGCGAGGTCGAACAGGGGCCGGTGCCAGACCATGCGGTAGAACCCGGCCCAGGCCAGCACCCGGCGCAGGGGCAGGCTGACCACGAAGGCGATCAGCATCCAGGCCGCGAGGCTCGGCACGAAGACCCCGTAGAGATCGAGTTCACCCGTCATGCCGCGAGCTCCGGATGCGTGGTGGTGGTCAGCGCCGAACGGTAGGCCGGCGCGTCCGGGAACAGGCCGCGCCGGATGCCCACGAGCCCCATCAAGGCGGCCCGGCTGGGCGCCTGCCGGGCATCGCGGGAGACCGCGTCGAGGGCCGCGTCGATTGTGTCGAGCAGGTCTGGGGCGGGATTTCCCGGCTCGGCTCCGAAGTGGCGCGCCAGCGCGGCCAGGAGCGCCTCGACGGCCGCCCGGGCCGGCTCCGAGAGCTGTCGTCGGTCGCGCCGCAACTCCACGACGTTGATGCCGACCCGGACCTCGGCCAGGAGGTCGGCGGTCCATTCCGCGTCGTCGGACGGTAGGGCGGCCAGCCGCGGCGCGATCAGGCCGACCCGGTCGAGCATCAGGGCCGCGAGTTCGAGGCCGTTCTGCGCGCCCTGGCGCTCGGCGGCGCGGGCGAGGCTGCGGCGGTTGATGGCCCGCAACCGCCGCGCCGACCAGCCGGCGCCGACCGAGCGGACGAGACGGGTGACGATGGCGGCGACCCACATCCCGACGATGACCGCGACGGACGAATTGGCGAAGGCCACGAAGTCGCCCGTGTAGCTGCCCTGGAGGGCGATCATGGCCGAGCCGTTGAGTGCCGCGCCCATCGCCAGGGGTGCGGTCTTGGGCTGGGCCATGAACACCCCGCAGATCAGCAGGCCCGGGGACAGCGCGAGCGCGAGCATCTCGAAGGAAGTGGCCAGCGGCAGGACGGCGAACAGGTAGGCGCCCGACCCGAGGGCGCCGAGGATGGCCGAGTTGGCGAAGCTCACGATGAACGGCGCGGGGTCGTCCTGGGCGGCGAAGAGGCTGCAGCCGACCGCCGCCATCATCGGGGCGGCCGAGCCGTGCGGCCAGCCGGTCGCGATCCAGATCGCGCAGGTGACCAAGACAGTCAGGAACACGCCCAGAGCCGACAGCAGCGCCATGCCGTGGTCGCGGTGGCGGATCGTGCGCGCCGCCGCGGTGTACCGGAAGGTCAGGTCCTCGGTGACCGGCGTGCCGTCCGCGATGTGCCGCTGCAGGATGCGGGCGTCCTGGCGCAGGTCGATGAAGTCGCGCAGCCGCACCAGGAGGCTCGCCAGCACGAGGGCGTCCCAGGATGGCCGCGCGCCGAGCCCCGGTTCGAGGGCGTCCGCCTCGGCCTTCAGGCGGTCGGACGCGGCCTGCTCGGTGGTTCCGGCCGCCAGCCAGGCCGCCGTGGCGTCGAGGAGGGTGCGCAGGCGCTGCGGCAGCGCGTTCGCCCGCTCCAGCGTCTCGATGCGGTCCGAGACCGCGGAGGCGATGGGCAGGAACATCAGCATGTGCTGGCGCAGGGTCGCCATGGCCTCCGCCGAGCGCTCCGCACCGGTCATGTCGTAGCGCAGCGGCGTCGCCAGGGCATCGAACGCGACCGCATCCGAGGCGAGCTTCAGCCGGGTGGCCTGCGTGTCCCGCGACGCGCGGGTGCGGGCGAGGACGTCGATGGCCCACCCCCGCGCGTCGCGCAGCCAGAGGTCGAGCCGGCCGGAGATCACCGGCGCCACCGATTGCGGCAGCACGACCGTGTTGACGAGGCTGGCGCAGAGGATGCCGAGGGTGATCTCCTCGGCCCGGGCCACGGCGATATCGAACATCGTCCCGGGCTCGCCCACGGCCGGGAAACCGATCAGCGCCGCCGTGTAGCCGCCGAGCATCATCAGGTAACTGCGCGGGGTGCGGTCGAGCAGGGAGACGTACAGGCACGTCGCGACCCAGGCCGCGATGGCGAGCGTCAGGAGTTCCGGCGCGTTCACGAGGTTCGGCACGAGGGCGACCGTGACCACGGCGCCGAGCAGGGTGCCGAGCACCCGGTAGAGCGCCTTGGAGCGGGTGGCGCCGGCAAGCACCTGGCTGGTGATGTAGACGGTGCCGAGCGCCCAGTAGGGGTTCGGCAGGTCGATCCAGAACGCCAGGAACAGGGCCAGCATGCCGGCTCCGAAGGTCTTGAGCGCGAAGGCCCAGTCGCGCCAGCCCGGAAGGGTCATTCCGCGGCCTCCGCCTCGTCGAGCGCGACCGCGCCGCCGATATGGTCCTGCAGGGCCTGGAACACCCGTAAGGCCGCCTCCAAGTCGGCGGCGCTCACCTTGGCGAAGGCCGCATCCCGCAGGCGCTCCAGATCGGCCTCGATCCGCGCCACGACCGCCTGCCCCGCCGGCGTCAGGGTCAGCACCTTCGCGCGCCGGTCAGTCGGGTCCTCCCGGCGGGCGACGAGGCCCGTCTTTTCCAGTGGGTCCAGGAGCCGCACCAGCGACGGGCCCTCGATGCCGATCGCGTCCGCCAGGGTGGTCTGACGCGGCGCGCCGCCCATGCGGGCGATCAGAACCAGCGGCATGGCCTTGGCTTCCGAGATGCCATGCGCCTCGGTCGCCGCATTGGCCAGCCGCCGCCACTGGCGCCCGGACAGTAGCAGCGTTTGGGTGTAGGCCAGACGGAGCTGGCGGAGGGTTTCGGCCGTCATCTCGCGCCCCCGGGCGATTGCGATGGACCACATCAGACGGCCTATCGCATCGATAGCAAGCTATCAATTAGGGGCGCATCATTCAAGGGCGGACGTGGATCCCTGGGCCGCCGGACGCCACACATCCGAAGGGGCGAACGCCGCGAACGGCACAGCGTGTTGCCGGCGCAGAGGGCATCGGCCGTGGACCGCCCGGAGGTTCGTCTGCGTCATCCACAGTGACGGGCTCCAGAAGACCGCCGGCGACCTGCCGGGCCCCGGGACGGGGCGGTGCGACGTCTTTGACAGAACGCAGCAGATCGGGCGCATGGTCGGAGAGCCCGTCGAAGCACACGGACGCCCCGAGCTGCGTATGAACGACACCATCCTGCCGGGCGCCGTCGACAGCCTGCATATCCAGGGGGTGTTCGCTTGGCCTCGGCCCTGAAAGGGGTTCACGCAGATCCATGGGATCGATGGGGGCCTTCAGGCCGGTGGGCCAAGAACAAGCGGCGGTTTCAGCGAGTTGGTCGCCCTGAATGGCGGAGACGGAGGCCGCAAAACTCATGTACGCTGGCGTCCGGCAAGATCCGCGTGCGTTCACTTATCACCTTGTATTTGTTGCGCTTTATTTGTGCTGACGTCTGGCCTCGTCCGCTGGCGTTCGGTAGCATCCACGCCGCGTATTGGGGCCGTTGTTGGGGCCGCCAGACAAGCGCACGGGACGAAGACGATGGCGGCAAGGCAGCTCAACCAGCTCACGGCGCGCAAGGTCGCCGCGCTCGCCGACCCAGGTCGCCATGCCGATGGCGGGGGCCTGTACCTCTCGATCTCGAAGGACGGTCGGCGTCGGTGGGTGTTCCTGTTCCGCTAGCGGGGGAAGCTGCGCGAGATGGGGCTGGGTACCCCGCGGGACGTGCCGCTGGCCCGGGCGCGCGAAGCGGCGACGCGGGCGCGCGAACTGGTGGCAGACGGGCGCGATCCGCTGGAGGTCAAGCAGACGGACGTACGCGCGGTGCCAACGTTCGGCGAGCAAGCGGATGAGTTCGTCGAGGCGATGCGGGTGCAGTGGCGCAACGACAAGCACGTGGCGCAGTGGCAGATGACGCTGCGCGAGTACGCGGCGCCGCTGCGGTCGGTGGCGGTGGACGCGGTGACGACGAACGACGTGGTGGGGGTGCTGAAGCCTCTCTGGCAGACGAAGCCGGAGACGGCCTCGCGGCCTCGCGGCTGCGCGGCCGGATCGAGCGGGTGCTCGACGCGGCGAAGGCGCAGGGTCTGCGCGCGGGGGAGAACCCGGCACGTTGGCGTGGGCACCTCGACCTGCTGCTGCCCAAGCGGCATCGGCTGACGCGGGGGCACCACAAGGCGATGGCCTACGCGGAAGTGCCGGCGTTCGTGGCGCGACTGCGCGAGGGCACGGGCGTATCGGGGCGGGCGCTGGAGTTCACGATCCTGACTGCGGCGCGCTCGGGCGAAGTTCTGGGGGCGCGGTGGTCCGAGATCGACGTGGCAGCGCGGGTGTGGACGGTCCCGGCAGCGCGGATGAAGGCGGAGCGGGATCATCGCGTGCCACTGCGCGCGCGGGCGCTGTCGATCGTGGCCGAGATGCGGGAGTTGGCCGCGGTGGACGGCGACAACCCGTTCGTGTTCCCGGGACAGCGCGCTGGCAAAGGGTTGTCCGTGATGGCGCTGGAGATGGTGCTGCGCCGGGCTGGGGTGACGGATACACCGCACGGGTTCCGCTCCGCGTTTCGGGATTGGGCGGGGGAGGAGACAGCGTTTCCGCCAGAGGTGGCAGAGGCGGCGCTAGCGCATCTCGTCGGGGATGCGGTCGAACGGGCGTATCGGCGTGGGGATGCGCTGGAGAAGCGTCGCGCGCTAATGGAGGCGTGGGCGTTGTACTGCACGGGCGAAGTCGTATCTTGAGTGTCGTAGTTCGAAGAACAACGGGGGCGTGATCGTGCGTCGGGCGAACAGGCACGTGAACCCAGAGAACTACCGCGATGCTGAGGCTCATGAAGCCGCCGTGTGGGATGCCGGTGGTCCGTCAGCGAATCACAACTACTGCTTCAGCGGCATCGGCGAGAAGGGGCAGTTGCTGGTCGCCGTTCATGGGCACGATCCGGCGGAATGTGATGTCGCCGACGCGTATGAACTGCAGGCAGAGCAGCGGCGGAGGCCATATTGCTGTGTCAGGAAATTGCAGGGACGGGCCGTCAAGCCGTTCCTGTGGGATCCAATGGGCCCGCAGCCTAGTCTGATCTCGATTGAGGAGTTCGCCTCGCAGTATGCGGCGGCTGACTTCGCGGAGAGCTCGGGAATAAACGGCGACACGTCCGTGACCCTGCACTGGAGCTTGCTCGATTGCACTAGCTTGCAGGAGACAAAGACTGCGTTTCGCTCGTTTCAGAAATGCTTGGACGACTGGCTCAGTCAGCGCGATCTACCGCCGGCCTACTTCTATGTGCACGAGGCAGGTCCAGATGGTGCGCTGCACACACATATGCAGGTCCATGTGCCGCTCGATAGGCCGGACTGGCCGAACTACGGGCCAGCCTTTCGTGAGTGGGTGCAGCGCACCTGAGTCAGTAACCGTATGAAGGGCGCCGTGCCAAACGCCGTTTATGTCAGTCGGCACAACAGGCACAGCAGTTATCGAAACTGGATCGGCTTCCACTACCAGATGAAAGGCTTCGATTGGAGCGCTGTCGTCGTCGCTTGGCAGAACAGCCCAGTACGACAAGCAGTGCGGCTGGGTGATTTGATCGCGTTTCCGTGGCGCAATCCAGGCCTAGTCTTGGGAATGAAGCGCGTTGGCTGCTCTCAGGCGCTGGGTCCGGCAGCACGTCAGGTCGGCGTGCCCCCGGGTCACCATGTCAAAGCTGAGTCGGCTAAAGAACGCGGGCCGAGTTTCGATCCTGAAACCGGCGAGGTCGACTTCGCGGCGATGATCGAGCGGCACGCGCATTGCCCCCACCAGCCGACTTGGGGTCCGTTTCAGTCCATGTACTTTGATGTCTAGATCCGCCAGTACGAAGGCGGCGCCGAGCTCTGCCACGAGTTCTTCAGCGGCATACGCCCGGGCACCGAACCGGCCGGTGAAGTCACGGTCGAGACGGTGGGGCGCGCCGGTCCAGTGCACGAGCTCGTGGGCGGTGGTCCCGGCGTAGCCCGTCGGCGTGCGGAAGGCGGTGCGGGGCGGTAGGTGGATCGTGTCGGTGGCTGGGATGTAGCAGGCGCGGTTGCCACCATGCTGAATCGCGGCGCCGGTAGACGCCGCGAACGCGTCGAAGGCGGGCAGTGGGTCTGGGGTGACGCTGGCCCCAGGCGCATCTGCAGGCGGCGGGGCAGCATCGACCTGCGCGGCGTTGAAGACGTAGGCGGCGCGGGCGACGAAGGGGGTGCCATCGGCGGGATCGGCGTCAGTCCCGCGGGGCAGCTCCTTGTAGAACAGCACGAGGGTGCCGCGCTCGGCCTGGCGGACCTGCGCGCCGAGCGCCGCCCACTGCCGGTATGTCGCCCAGCTTGCGTTGGTGTAGCCATGGGCTTGGGCGGCAGACCACAGCGCAAGCACGTTGATGCCGCGGTAGCGCCGACCGGTGCGGGTGTTGCACGGCATCGGATCTGCGCCGTGCCAGGGCGGCGTCCATGAAGCGGGGTCGGCGGTCTCGAGCTGCTCGAGGATGGTCGCGGCGAGACGGGCGTGCAGGTCGTTGGTAGGCATGAAAGGCAGGCTCCGGTGCAGCCACGGCGTTGGCGGCCTCGGGGCGGGATTCCCGTAGGTACGACGGCTTTTCACAAAAGCTTTGGGTGGGGCCGCAGCCGGGCAGCGGCGGAGATACGGGGTCAGTGCTCCCTGTCCTGCCCCGGATCTTGGTGGACGTTTGAGGGAGATCGGCTTGCTGCAGGCAAGGCTTTGCCGGTGAGCGGCAAAGCCACGCTCTACCGAGGATGTCCGGATCCCGGAGCCACGCCGTCGGTCGACCGGCGGATCGAGGTGCAACCTTGCGACAGGTAGGCCGGGGCTGTGCGGTCGGCCTTTAGACACTGCTTCCCGTCAGCTTGGACGGCCAGCGCGGACGGACCCGTCCGCTCGATCCGCGGGGCATCGGGGTCGTTCTGGAGGTCTGGGGCTACCCATTCCCTCCATCCTGCGGTCCGTGAAGTACGGTACCGCTTTTTTATACCGATGCCCTTCGGCTTGCGACCCGGCGATCTCCGTCCCGCATGGCTGGCGGTGGAGGCTCGGGGCTCATAGGGAGCTGTCTCTTTTATTTTGGCGGGTAAGAGCTTGTCTCTACTTGGTGCAGGTGGCCGACCGTTTCAGCTCGTCGAACGAACACAGGACAGATGACGATCTGTTGCTTGGCTGTAGCGCTTCACCCTGACGGAGAGGAGCTGGAGGGGTGAAAAAGAGGTGCGAGAGGAGATTGCCTCTACCTATAGCGATTTGAAATGAATAGCTCGTGTGTGGAGGGGCAACCAATTTCCTGGTCGGGGTAAGGCGCCGCTGATACGATGTATCAGCTAAATCTATATAGATTTTAGTTTGCCTAGATCAACAGATCACCATCGCAGCGATTGCGTTCGCATTTTTATTGATGTGATGTATCGGGGCCCTGTCAGGGATAATGTATCTAAGCTGCAAACTTGCGATCGGCTGAAATTTGGTAGGGATGTGGAGTTTGGCATGCCAGAGCAGGGTAGCGCTGCCGTAAACCGAAAGCGGACGTTCCGCTTTGCGCCCATCCCGGTCATTCACCCGTCCTTGCTTGTATCCTGTAAGCGGACGTCGAGGGATGAGGCTCGGTCATTTAACGAGCAATATCCCTCACGAACAATAGCGCGCCGGATCGTCGAGCGGGCGGCGTCGATGGCCAGCGTGGCGGCTCCTAGCGTCCGGGTCTCGGTCGGCCTGTTCAGGGCGTGGCGCGCGATGCTGCCTGCGAGGTCGTCTACCTCGCCTGCCATGCTCTCAAGGCGCTCACGGTCGGTCTCCCCGCGTGCCTCTGATTGGAGTTCGAGTAGGCGCGCCGTCGCCACCTCGATCCACTCCCGGCGGATGCGTCCAAGTCGCTGCCGCAGCCAAGCCGCCGTCGAGCCCAGGCCGCCGCCCAGGATGGCCACGAGGTAGATCCAGCTCTCGTAGCGCTCGATGAAGGTTTCCTGCTCGCGCTCGTAGTAGGCGATGGCGCCGTAGTGGATGGGCAGGCGGGCGCTGGTGGCATCGGCCGTGTCCTCATAATCCGGGTGGCTGACGTCCTCGGCCGCGGGCACGGTCTCGGCGAGGGCCGCGCGCATCTCGAACAGGTGCTGCGTGACCTCGGCGGCCAGGCTGCGCGACAGCTCGGCCCGTGCCATCAGCCGATAGGACAAGCCCACGGTCGCGACGTCCTCGCCCGGCAGGCGCGGGTTGCCGCCGTACAGGGCGGCAGGCACCGTGACGGACTGCAGGCGTGGCCAGCGCGCCAGGACCGCCGCGGTGCGGAGATGCCGAATAATAGGACTTCATCGTCCCCGCTGGCATCCCGTACCAGGCCGACGACCCTACGCGCGGCCGGGGAGGTGGCTGTCGTTACCAGCACCATCGCGTCGATGCGACCGTCCCGAAGCGCGGCTGCGACCTCGGCCTCCTGCAACGGGACGAGCACGACAGCTTTCTTGGGCACAGCATCGGCCGGCGCGTCTGCCAGGAGCTCTAGCCGTAGTCGGCCGCGAGGTTGCCGACCAGGGCTCTGTCGGCCGTCCGGCTCGCCAGCATTCCCAGCCGTTTGCCCGCCAGGTCCGGGATGCCCTTGATGCCGGAGGCGCCCGGCGCCGCTACGAAGGCGGCGAGCTCCCGGAGGACCGTGAGGGTGAGGCCGTTGCCCGGCATCACCACGTCCGACCGAACCACCGCGAGGTCGGCCTTGCCAACCTGGAGCGCCTCGGCGCTCTCGCGCACCCCGCCGTACGCGACCACCTTCAGCCGGATTCCGAGCTTCCGCCGGGCAAGTTCGTCGCCGTAGGCCCGCAGCAGCGCCAGCTCTGTCCCGCCGCTCGGCGCCACCACGATGGTCAGGGTCGTGGGACGTGTCAGGTAGAAGGCCGCGATGGCACCGAGCACGAGCAGAGCCGTCAGGCCCAGGGGGAGCAACGCCTCACGGACGCGCGGCAACGCCAACTTACGCGCACACAATCCCCCACCCGCCTGCCAAGCCTTGAGGCCCAGTTGGGCAACGCGCCGCCGTTACGCGAGAGGATCGGCTCCGCTTCCCGCTCGAACCCTAACGCGTTCGGGCACAGCTTAGTCGGGCGGTTCCCAGAGGGCCGCGCGAACCCCAGACACACGATGTCTCCCACCATTCAAGTCCCCGCCATCCATGCAGAGGCCCCGGTCTCGGATGCGGCCCGGTTCATGGTCGGCCAGGACCCCGAGGGCCATTGTGTCGCCATCGAGATCCACGGGCGCGCTGGCGGCCTGTTCCGAAGCCGGAAAGCCGCCGTCGACTACGTCGAGGACGAGACTGACCACCGGCCCGACGCGCAGTCCTGTCGGGGGAGCGCATCGAGCTGCGCGTCTGAGGCGCGATGAGCCGCCTGGAGGGGCCAGGCCTGTTAGCTGGAGTGCGCGCGCGGACGCCGCAACAGCATCACCGGCCAGAGGCAAGCGAGCGTCAAACCCGCCATTAACCACCACGTGCGCTCGAAGGCGATCAACCGAACGGCGGGCGTGCCCGGCGTGCCCGTCACGGCGACGAAGATCGCCACGCCGAGAGCGAGAGCGGTCTGGCGCGCCATGTTCAAGACGCCCGAGCCGGTGGCGAAGGACGAGGGGGGTAGCGCGGCCGTCCCCACGCCCATTAGCGTCGGGAAGGCCAAGCCGACGCCAACCCCGAGGAACGTCATGCCGACGAGCGCCGCGGGAAGGTTCGGGTCGAGCCCCGGCACGAGAGCCCACCAGATCAGGCCGCCAGCGAACAGGACGATGCCGAGCGCCACGACGGCCGCCTGACCGATCAGGGCAATCAGACGACCCGCCACCAGGAGAGACGTCACCGGAACGAGGAACGGCCCCGGCGCGATGGTCAGGCCGGCTTTGAGTCCCGACCAGCCCCAGCCCTCCTGAAGCCAGAGCGCAATCGACAGCAGCATCGCGCCGAAGGCGACGGAGTATGGCGCTAGGATCAGCGCCGCGCCGGTGAACGGTACGATGCGGAACAGCTTCGGGTCGACCAGTGGGTTGTCCGACCGCAGGCAATCGACGACGAACAAGGCGAGCAGGACGACCGCCGAGGCCAGGGTCAGCATGGTGGCGCCCGATGCCCAGCCCCACTCGGCCGAGCTCATGATCCCGAAGGTGAGGACGCCGACGCCGAGCGTGACGAGCAGCGCCCCCCAGGCATCCGGCCGGCGCGCAGCGTGACCGGGGATGGACGGCAACTTCCGTATGCCGATGACGAGCGCGAAGACGCCGATCGGCACGTTCACAATGAAGATCCAGCGCCAGCTCCATGCTACGAGCAGGCCGCCGACGACGGGGCCCAGCGCCGCGGCGAAGCCGCCGATGGCCGTCCAGGTCCGCACTGCGTGACCGCGTCGCTCGGCCGGGAAGGTCGCGAGCAGGAGGCCGAGCGACGTCGGCGTCATCAGCGCGGCGCCGGCGGCCTGGACGATGCGGAATGCCACCAGCATCCCGACGCTCGTCGCGGCGGCGCAGGCTGCCGAGGAGAGCGTAAACAGAGCCACGCCGAGCAAGAAGCTGGCGTCGCGGCGATAGCGTTCGGCGAGCCGTCCGAAGAACACCAACAGCGCCGCGTAGACGATGGCGTAGGCATTCAAGATCCAGGACAGCTGTTGCAGGTCCGCACCCCGGAAGTCCCGGGCAATGTCTGGCAACGCGACGTTGACGATGAACAGGTCGAGGTTGGCCAGCACGATGCCGACGCAGACGATTGCGAGCACTTGGTTCGGCCGAACCGGCCGAGCAATCCGCGACTCCGCTGGAACGGGCGACTCGCCTTCGGCGATGGGGTCGACGGAACTCGCGGCGAGTTCACCAGGGTGCATCGTAGTCTCCAATTACAACTGCGCGACGCGACATCTCATCGGGATCGTCGACCGGGGGCGAGCTTCCGTTCGCTGCTTCGAAACCGGGGCGGGCGGTCTGGCCCGGATCGCCGGGATTTTCGCATCCGCAAGGCCGGCACACTCCTGCGTGTCGGCCTTGTGCGAGGCCAGACCTCGTCGGCGGAGTATCGGCGCGTACCCAGGCTCCGCAGCTACGCACCGCCGAGCCGCAGGCCTTGGACCAGTGCCGAGCATCACCTTTAGGCGACCTTCGTGTACCCGGACCACGGCGCCGACGGAGCAAATTCAGGCCGCGATCGGGGTGCGATAACGTTCGGCGACGTCACGCTTTGACAGGTTCGGTCCCATCGCTAGACGGGCCTCGTCGAAGGCTTTCCATTGGCCCTCGTCCGGAAGCGGTGGGATGGTCACGATCTCGCCGCGGTCGAACCCGACCAGGGCGGCGTCAACCAGGTCGTCCACCCCCATCACCATCTCCGCGGGGAACGCGTCGATGTCCTTGCCGGACCGTTCCCAGATCTCGGTCCGAGTCGCACCCGGGAGCACGGCCTGGACCTGCACGCCCTTGTCTTTCGTCTGACTAGCGAGGGACAGGGAGAGGTTGAGCAGGTGCGCCTTGGACCCGCTGTAGACGCCGTCGAACATCTCGGGTGCGAGCGCGAGCACGGACGCGATGTTGATGATCCCGCCGGTACCCCGAGCGACAAAAGCCTTGCTGGCCGCGGCCGCCAGAAGCGTGGGGGCCGTGATGTTGAGGGCGATCAAGCGCTCCAGCGCCGTTGGCTCGGTGTCGAGCAGGCCGCCGTGGAGGGACATGCCCGCGTTGTTGACGAGGAGGGTAATCGAGGGATCGTACGCGAATTTCGTCTCGACGGCCCGCAGGTCTTCACGATCTGTGAGATCGGCCCTCATGACCTCCACGTTTCGCCCGGTGTCCTGCTTCAGCCTGGCGGCCAGGGCATCAAGACGCTCCACGTCACGCGCCACCACGACCAGGTCGTAGCCACGGGCGGCGAGACGGTCCGCATAAACCGCTCCAATCCCGGACGACGCTCCGGTGATGACCGCAGTACCCTTCGCTTGTATGCTCATGTCGATGTCTCCCAGCGCCCAGGCCGGACGTCGCTTGCAAATGAGTAGCGAGTCGCTATTCTTTTGCAATGGACATCGAGAAACTTTCATCAACCACGTGCCCAATCGCACATGGCTTAGCGCGTGTCGGTGACATCTGGAGCATGCTGGTCCTGCGGAACGCATCCGCCGGACAGACGCGCTTCGACCAGTTCCGGGCGAGCCTTGGGATCGCACCCAACATCCTGTCCCGGCGCCTCAAGGCGCTGACCGATGCCGGCCTCCTTGAGAAGCGACGCTACAGCGAGCGGCCGCCACGCGACGAGTATGTGCTTTCGGTATCTGGCCGAGACTTCCTTCCCGTGCTGTTCGCGCTCGGCGAATGGGAGCGTCGACATCATGTTGGAGGACCGTTGAGCCGCATCGTTGACGCCAAGACCGGCAAAGAGGTCACGGCAGTCGTCGTTGACGCGCAGACCGGCGAGAGATTTGCGGATCGTCCAACGCGGCTCCTCCGCCCAAGCGATCGGACCGTGTCCGCGATTGACGCCGCGTCGACGCCGGCTCCGGCCTCACGGCCCCGATAACACCTACGCCGGACGGGCTGCTCTCCAGCCCCGCCCGCTCAAGCCGGTCGCATGTCGTCTCTTGTTGGCCTCGTAGCGAGCTGTCTAGGGTTCGCCTTTTTTGATGATGATCTTAATGTATATTGGGCGTCGGAAGGTCGAAGGTGCAGGGCATGCCAAAAGTTTCGCAGGAGCAGGCCAGGCTCAACCGTCAGCGCGTCGTCGAGGCCGCGGCGACCCTGTTTCGCGAGCGCGGCCTACACGGCGTCGGCGTTGCCGACATCATGGCCTCTGCTGGCCTGACCCATGGCGGCTTCTACGGCCAATTCGCCAACAAGGACGCCCTGGCGGCCGAGGCGTTCGATGCTGCGGTTAGCGAGGATCGAAGCAGGGACGTGAACACCATCCTCCCGAACTACCTTTCCCTAGGGCACGTCCGGGCACCCGGGAAGGGATGTCCCCTTGCAGCTCTAGCGAACGACATCTCGCGGGAAGCGCCGGGCAGCCCCGTTCGGGCTCGGTTCACACACGGCGTCGAGCGCTTGGCCTCTATCCTGGCCAACCTGACCCCGAAGGCATCGCGAGTGCGCCGTCGGCAGAAGTCCCTCGCGACGCTGTCGACGCTCGTCGGAGCCGTGGTTCTGGCACGGGCCATCAACGACGAGACGCTGGCGAGCGACCTGCTCCAGGCGGCGCATTCTTCAGTCGCCAGCTGACATTCACGGGCATGGTTTCAGGGACCTCGGCGCTTGCGTCCCGAAAGCCCTGATCGAGTGGACCGATGATGCGATCCGAACAACATGCGCGCCGTGTCTTCGCGCGCTTCACGATGAAACAGGTCAATGCCGATGCGTGAGCCGATCGTGGTAACCGGAATGGGCGTGGTCTCCCCGCTCGGCTGCAGCGTTGAGGGGATGTGGCGCCGTCTGATCGCCTCCGAGTCCGGCGTAAGGCGCCTGCCCGACGACATCGTCCCCGATATCGACGCCAAAGTGGGTGGGATTGTCCCTTCGAAGGACGAGGATCCCGACGGCTTCGATTCGGATGCCCTCATCCCGGTGAAGGACCGCCGGAAGATGGACCGCTTCATCCAGTTCACGCTGATGGCGGCGGATCAGGCGCTGCGACAGTCTAGCTGGAAGCCATCCAGCGAGTTGGAGCGTGTCCGGACCGCCACCGTCGTAGCGTCCGGCATCGGTGGGTTCCAAACCATTACAGATGCGGTGGAAACGGTTCGCACACGTGGTGCGACGCGCCTTTCTCCATTCACCGTTCCGGCCTTCCTGGTTAATCTGGCCGCGGGGCATGTCTCCATCCGGTATGGGTTCAAGGGACCGCTCGGGGCGCCCGTCACCGCCTGCGCGGCAAGCGTTCAAGCCATCGGCGACGGCATGCGTCTCATCCGCAGCGGCGAGGCGGATGTCGTCGTCTGCGGCGGCGCGGAGGCATGCATCAACCACGTCGCGCTCGGCGGCTTCGCCGCGGCCCGAAGTCTCTCCACCAGCTTCAACGACACGCCGGCGACGGCCTCCCGCCCATTTGACCGGCGCCGTGACGGGTTCGTGATGGGCGAGGGTGCTGGCATCCTCGTGCTGGAGACCCTGTCGCATGCCCTGGGGCGGGGCGCGGTCCCACTGGCCGAGTTGGTCGGGTACGGGACCAGCGCCGACGCCTACCACCTCACCGCCTGCCCTCCGGACGGTAGCGGCGCCCGGCAGGCGATCACCACGGCCTTGGCGATGGCGTGGCTCGAACCCGCCGCCATCGGCTACGTGAACGCGCACGCCACCGCGACCTCGGTCGGCGATGCGGGCGAACTGGCGGCGCTCAGGTCCGTCTTCGGCGAAGGCGGCCCGGCGATTTCCTCGACCAAGTCAGCGACCGGGCATCTCCTCGGCGCGGCGGGCGGCCTGGAGGCCATCATCACGGTCCAGGCGCTGCGCGAGGGCGTCCTCCCGCCCACGCTCAACCTGACAGACCCCGATGAGGCCGCCGACGGCCTGGACCTGATCGGTCCGACGGCGCGGCGGGCAACCGTGGACTACGCCCTCTCGAACGGCTTCGGATTCGGGGGCGTGAACGCGAGCATCGTCCTGAGACGGATGCCCACCAGCTGAGGGCCACGCTCCCGGAAGCGAGACATCCGCGAATGAACTGACACGGCGGTTGACGCGCTGCTGTTGTGATAATAGATGTTGATCATAATATTTATTGTGGCGAGACTGCCCTGGATGAGTCCGACCAGGTAACCTCAGGCACGGCACTGGAGTTCGCACCCCATGGACGATCTCAAGCCAAACGCAGATGCAAATGCGCTCCAAGCCGACATGCCCCCGGCCGCGCCCAAAACCCGCGGCGGCACCGGCCGTCGCGGAGGTGGAGGGCCTGGAATGACCCTGCTCCGCGCCATGGTCGCGGGGGAGATCCTGCCACCGCCCTCAATGAGCCTACTCGGCATCGAATTCGTTTCGGTCACCGAGGGCAACGCCACGCTGCGCCGAAGGCCTGTCGATTATCTCTACAATCCCTTCGGTCCGGCTGATGGCACCACCGTGGCTGCCCTGTTCGACTTGGCGCTCGGATCTGCGTTCCAGTCCGTCCTGCCGGACCGTCGGACCTACACGACGCTGGACACCCGGATCAGCTACCTGCGTCCCGTGACGGCCACTTTGGACGCCCTGGTAGTAACGGCCAAGATCATCGACGTTGGGGAACAGCGGATGGTCGCCGAGGCGCAGCTCGCTGATGGCGACGGGCAGACCTACGCAAAGGCGACGATGACCTGCCTCATCGTCGACACGCCCGACACTAGCGTCCCAGCTAAGCCAGACCGAACCTGGGATGTGTCCGACTGGTACAAGATCTGTTGACGCCACGCTTTTGATGGACATGGAGGCCTGACCATGCGTGACATCGTCCTCTGCAATCCCGTGGGACTGCTATCGGCGCCTATGGCGGGAGCCTGAAAGGCGTTGTCGCGACCGAGCTCGGCGCGACCTCGATCCGCGAGACCCTTCGCCGTTCGGGGCTGGACGGCGGCAGGCTCGGAAGCGTGACGATGGGCAACGTCGTCCAGGCCGGGAACCGCATGAACCCGGCCCGCCAGGCCGCGGTGAACGGGGGCGTCCCTGTCTCGGTGCCGGCCCTGACGGTGAACCGGGTCTGCGGCTCCGGCGCCCAGGCCATCGCGACGGCCACCGACGAGATCCGGCTCGGCCACCACGATGTTGCGTTGGCGGGCGGGACGGAGAACATGGACCGGGCACCGTACCTGATGGAGGACGGTCGATGGGGCGACTGCATGGGCCATGCCCAGATCCTCGACAGCATGCTGAGCGACGGCCTTAACAACGCCTTCTCCAGCGAACACTCAGGTTGACACACCGAGGATCTGGCTACGCACACC
>NZ_JALNUL010000027.1:0-58889 GCF_026540775.1 Methylobacterium sp. GC_Met_3 | reverse complement strand
CGTTCTCCACAGAGCAGCTCACAAACATCTTTAATGCGCCGCTCTATACGGGGTGCCTGAACGACGAGGCTGGCTACGCACGTGTAGGTACTCAGGTCATCCGCCGCGGACGGTTCTGGGTGCCGTTGATCTCGCTGTTCACCGGAATGCGGATGAACGAAATTTGCCAGCTCCTGGTGCGCGACGTTGCGCAACTCGATGGGGTCGATGTCATCATCGTGGCCGCCGACGACGCCGGCGTGAAGCGCGTGAAGACAGCGGCTGGCGAGCGTTTCGTCCCGATCCACCCGGAGCTGAAGCGATGTGGGCTTCTGCAGTATCGAGATGCAGCCATTGCTCGCGGCGAGACGCGTCTATTCCCCGAACTGACGACGGCAAAAAGCTCGGGCTACCTGAGCGACAATTTTTCGAAGTGGTTTGCCAACTTCCTGCGCTCGTGTGGAGCAGCGCAGCCGCGGACAAGTTTTCATAGCTTTCGGCACAATTACCGAGACGCACTTCGCGAAGCCGACATTTCGGTAGAACGAGTGCGGGCACTCGGCGGATGGTCCAGCGGGCGAACCGAAGACGATTATGGGTCGGGACTGCGGGCAAGCACATTGGATCGCGAGATTGCGAAGGTGCGGTACGAAAAGCTAGATCTCTCGCACCTCCACGTTCCGCAAAACGGCTGACGGGCTGCATTCCGGTTTTGCACCCAGGTGCAAGCTGTTCACTCGTGCATGGGACGGGCCGAATGGATCCAATAGGCGGGGCCATGGACAACCCAACGTGGGCGCACCTCGATAAGCTGCGCCTCGGTAAGTGTGGCGAGTATTTCGCCAAAATGGCCTTCGTACGAGCGGGCCTGGACGTCTACTCGCCAGAGGTCGATGACCGGGCGATTGACGCGCTTGTTAGGATACCGAGCGCACCGGAGGCCCCTCCACGGTTCCTCGAAATCCAGGTGAAGACTGTCCGTGCGGCAAAGCCCGGTTACGTCTACATGGCGAAGCGGCACTTCCCAATTCGAACAGGCACCTTCCTCGCTCTCGTCTGCCTCGCGGAGGGATCAGAGGCCAACCTCTACCTCATCCCCTCTCTCGCGTGGCACGATCCGGCTCCTCCGTTCAGCAGCCGCGACTACGAAGGCAAGAAATCTGAGCCGGAGCACGGTCTCTCGATTAATGCCACCACGCTTCCGAAGCTGCGGCCATACCTATTTCGCAGCGTCCTTCCCGGCCTGCTCTCCGGAGCTTGGCCAGACGCTTAGCAAGCGGTTCAGACCTGATGCTCGGCACAGTCTGCTAAGAGTGGCTACCAGACTTTGACCTTTCGTCCCGAAGCAGACGTTCAGCCTCCGCCACAACCTCGTCGGAGCAGCCAGGTTTTGCAGCGCCCGTTAGCAAAAGTTCCTCGCCCAGCTTTCACGCCAGATTTACGCTCACTTCGGCCAACCTGAATTTGATGAAGCTGTTCCTGAGCATTCATTCCGGTGGGACGCTAGTTCTCTAGCGACCTCGATCAACCGAGCTTGCCGGTAAGGAACTGTGCCTCACCGTTCCCGAACGACCAGTCAGCGTCGGTATTCTCGACGAACGTCACCATGACATCGTTCGAATTGATGCCGCACCTATCCGCCAGCGCCTCGCAGAGCAGACGGTAGAAGGCCTGCTTGTCCTCCACCGTGCGCGGCCGGGAAATGACCTGCAGGATCACGACCTTGTCGGTCCGTGGGATCCTGAGGCCGGTGTCCCCGATCCGGGTCCTGCTAGGCTTGTGCTCGCTGACGATTTGGTAACGGTCGCCCACCGGTACGCGAAAGGCCTGCAGCACGACTTCGTGGGTGGCGTCGAGCAAGGCCGAGATTTCGTCGTCGGTCCGCCCTTCGATGATGTCGAACTTGAGAAGGGGCATGTCAGGAACCTTCAGGTGGCGCAGCCCTGGCCGAGGACACGGGTAGCATCACGGCTAGGGAAGGCGATCAAAGCGTCGTCAACCGAGGGCGGGCACTGCATCGGCGAAGGGATAGTCTGCATATCCCCGCTCCCCGCCGTAGTAAAAGGTCGACCGGTCGTAGGCGTTCAACGGAAGCCGCTCCTTGACCCGCCGCGGCAGGTCGGGGTTCGCGATGAAATGCCGGCCGAAGGCAACGAGGTCGGCGTCGCCATGCGATACGATCGCCTCCGCGCCCGCCCCGTCAAAACCGCCGGCCGCGATGATGGGTCCCGCGAACACCCGCTTCAACGCGCCGGCCGCCACGGGCTGGAGGTGGCCGAGCTCCGCATTGCCTTCCACTCGCGGCTCGATCACGTGCAGGTACGCCACGGCGCGGTCGCGCAGGCTCATCGTCACGTGCGAGAACAGCGCGGCCGGGTCGCTGTCCGACATCGCGTTGAAGCTGTTGCTGGGGCCCAGGCGAACGCCGACCCGATCCGCCCCCCAGATTGCCGTGACCGCGTCCACGACCTCGATCAGCAGGCGAGCCCGGTTCTCGATGGGACCGCCGTAGGCATCGGTCCGCCGGTTCGAGCCGTCCTGGAGAAACTGGTCGATTAGGTAGCCGTTGGCCGCGTGGATCTCGACGCCGTCGAAGCCTGCCTGTTGCGCACGCTCGGCTGCCGCCCGGTACTGCTCGACGACGGCCGGGATCTCGGCCAGACCAAGCTCCCGCGGCGGTGTGGCCGGCCCGGGACCGCCCTCAAGAAGGGCGTAGAGCCCGGCATCAAGGGCCGAGGGCGCGATAGGTTGGTCGCCGTCCGGCTGCAGGCTCGCGTGCGAAGCGCGCCCGGCGTGCCAGAGCTGGAGCAGGATAGTCGCGCCGCGAGCATGCACGGCATCGACCACCTTGGCCCAGCCAGCGACCTGGGCCTCGTCCTCGATGCCGGGCGAGGCGTAGCCGCCGTTCCCTTGCCGCGCGATGAAGGTCGCCTCGGCGATGAGCAGGCCGCCCGGTGTCGCGCGCTGGGCGTAGTATTCCACCATCGCCTCTCCGGGCACGTTGCCGGGCATTTCGGACCGCATGCGGGTCAGCGGGGCAAGGACGACGCGGTGGTCGAGCGCAAAGGCGCCAACCTGCACCGGTCTGAATAGTGTGGACATGGATGGTCTCCGGGAACGAGCAGTGCGGCCGGCGAGCCTCGAAGGCGCCAAACGGGAGGATGTCTGTCGGTCAGAGCTTCGAGCCGCCGTCGACCCGGACCGTGTCGCCGGTGATCCAGCGAGCGGCGTCTGAGGCGAGGAAGGCGAAAACCTGCCCGACATCGTCGGGCTGCCCAATGCGCTGCAGGGCCTGGATGCCGAGGACGAAGCTGCGTCCCTGCTCGGTCTTGGCGAAGCTCGACATGTCGGTGTCGATGACGCCAGGCGCGACCGCGTTCACCCGGACGCCGCGCGTCCCGAGAGCCGCGGCGAACTGCGTGACCAATGTATCCACGGCACCCTTCGTGGCCGCGTAGGCCGAGAGGTTGGCCACCGCGGCACGCGCTCCGAGCGAGGAGGTGAAGATCACGCTGCTGCCGTTGCCGAGGATGGGCAGGAGCTGCTGAACGAGGAAGAACGGCGCCCGCACGTTGACCGCGAACAGCGCGTCGAAGTCGGCGACCGTGGTGTCCTCGATGGAGACAGACCTGGAGATGCCGGCATTAGCGACGAGCACGTCGAGCCGGTCGCCGACGATGGCGCGCGTGCGGTCGGCCAGGGCGTGGGCCCCTTGCGGGTCCGACAGATCCGCGCCGATCTTCTCGGCGCGACCGCCGGCGGCGCGGATCTCGGCGACGACGGCGTCGGCCTCGGCTTCGCCGCGGCCGTAGTGGACGAGCACCTGGGCGCCATCCGCGGCGAGCGCGAGGGCGGCGGCGCGACCGATGCCGCGTGAGCCCCCGGTCACGAGGGCGGTCTTACCGATGAGATTGGTCATGACATGTCTCCCGTGAGGCAAGGGAATGGGCGCAGCCGGCCGCCTTCGCTGACGCCGGAGCGTCGGCGGTGTCGTACCGGTGGTCTGGGCTGGTCGTCGTAGTGGGAAGCGACGAGGGTCGGGGTCTACGCCCCTGGCTGCTCCTCGATGGTGTCGACGCGGTCCGGATAGAAGGCGACGTGATCCTTGATCGTCCGCACGGCTTCGTACGGCGCCTCGTAGGACCAGACAGCGTTCACCGCGCGCTCGCCGCCGGACGGGATGCTAAAGTAGGTGCAGTCACCCTTGTAGGGACAGTAGGTGGCGTGCTCGGTGCGTGCGAGCAGCGCCATATCGACGTCCTTGCGCGGGATGTACTGCACGGGTGAGTAGGACGCCTCGCGCAGGGTCAGGGCGTTCCGCGTGTCGGCCACGACCCGGCCGGCCACCGTGACCACCACGCGGTTGGTGTTCTGCGTGATGTCGATGGGATGGCCCGGGCCGGGAACCTTGATCGGCTTGCCGCCCGCCGTGTGTGCCTGTTCCATGAATACCTCCTCGAAATCGTGCCTTTGGGTCGTGGTCAGGCGGCGGACTTTCCCCCGTCTACGGACAGGATCTGGCCGGTGGTGAACGAGGAGCGGTCCGAAGCTAGGAACACGATGGCGTTTGCAACCTCGTCCGGTTTGCCAACGCGCTGGAGCGGTACGCCCGAGACGAGGCCGGCTTTGCGCTCGGCGCTGCCGGTGAAGCGGTCGAGCATGCCGGTGTCAGTCGGCCCCGGAGCCACGGCGTTCACGCGCACGCCCGAACCCGCCGCCTCCAGCGCCGCGGACTTGGTAAGCCCCTCGACCGCGTGTTTGCTGGCCGCGTAGACCGACGCCCCGGCGGCCCCGCCGTGGCCGTAGGTCGAGGAGATGTTGACGATGCTGCCGGCTCCTTGCGCCTGCATGACGCGCAATTCGTGCTTCATGCTCAGCAGCGTGCCGAGCACGTTGGTGTCGAAGGTCGCCGCGTAGCTCTCCGCGCTCTGCTCGGTCACGGGCCCCGGCTGCCCCTCGGTGCCGGCGTTGTTGACCGCCGCATCCAGTCGCCCGAAGCGCTCGACCACCTGGTCGATCAGGCTGGCGACCTCCTTTTCGTAACGCACGTCGGCCCGGATGAAGGCGGCGTCCGCGCCGGCCTCCCTCAACTCGGCGGCGAGAGCCTGCCCGGCCTCTTCATGCCGGCCAGAGATGACGACGGTGTTGCCTGCCTTGGCAAAGCCCAAGGCAGCGGCGCGACCGATGCCGGCCAGAGCGCCGGTGACTAGGACGACGTGCTTGCTCATGATCTGTCCTCACGAGACCGGCTTGCTAGCGATGCCGCTGGCACTTCGTCCCGGTCATGGCGGCGCAGGAGCGCCGCCGGTGAAGACATAGCTAGAGGTTGCTGGCGCGTTCGAAAAAGACTTTGTAAGCTGGAGGGCATACCTCACAGGCATGAAAGACGTTGATGGAGCTGCGGCACCTGCGCTACTTCGTGGCCGTCGCCGAGGAGGGCAGCCTCACGCTGGCCGCCGAGCGCCGCCTGCACACGGCCCAGCCCTCGCTCAGCCGGCAGATCCGGGACCTGGAGCATGAGGTCGGTGTGCCGCTGCTCAGTCGGTCCGTGCGCGGCGTGGAGCTGACCGAGGCCGGCCGCGCTTTCCTGGAGCATGCCCGGCTCGCCCTCGCACAGGTGCAGGCCGCCCAAGAGGCGGCGCGGCGCGCGGCGCGACCGGTCAAGGCAGCTTTCGTGTTGGGCTTCCTGACCGGCTACGAGGTGGACTGGCTGGCCGGGGCGATGTGCGTGCTCCGGGACGTGCTACCGGACGTGGACGTCACCATCTCCAGCCAAACCTCGCCGGACCTGGTCTCCGCCCTGATGCAGGGCACGGTGGACGTCGCCTTCATGCGACGCGAGCCGGACCTGCCCGACCTCGCCTTCGTGCCGCTCACGCGAGACCCGCTGGTTGTCATCCTTCCCAGCGACCATCGCCTGGCCTCACGAGAGACGGTTCGCCTCCAGGATTTGGTCGAAGATCCGTTCATCATCGTGTCCCGGACGGCTCCGACCCTGAGGCTGGTCATCGACGAGTACCTCGCCAGGTCGGGTCTAGGCATCACGCCGGCGCACGAGGTGGACAACCTGTCGATGGCGATGTCGCTAGTCTCGTCGACGCGGGGCGTCGCTCTGCTGCCGGCTTACGCGCGCAACTTCCTACCCTGGTCGGTGATCAGCCGCCCTCTGAGCACGGACGGGGAGCCTCCAGGCATCGACCTCGTGCTCGGCTACCGGAAGGAGCACGCGCCGGAGCTTCTCCGGTTGTTCCTGTCGCGCGTGGACGACCTTATCGCCCGAGCGACGAGGCCATCGTAGGCGTGGCCTTGGCGCGGCAAAATGCAAGCCGTCTCACCTCAACGTCCACCAACCGACCTCTAGAGCCGAATTAGACTACCTGGATGCAGACGTTCCCAGCTTTCGCAAAGGGTGGAGGCTGTGTGAAAACGCAGGCGCGCTCCGAAATTGCAAAACATCTCTCTCTGCGCAAGACATACTTGGCCGCTAAATGGCGGCCCTGAAGCCAGTAGGATGCATTTTCCGATACCGGACAGGGCGTTCGAGAGAAGGTCCTTCTACCGCCTCCACGTTTTCACACAGCCTCGGTGGAAAGCCGACCCTACCTTTCACTCCGAAGCAGACGCTGACCCTCGCAAGTTACCGTCGGCCGGCCGCGGCTAAGCTGGCGCGATCAACGATCTCGACCGCGCCGCGCCGAAGTTCGATCAGGCCTGCCTCGGCCCATTGTGCTAGGACGCGGCTCACCACCTCGCGCACGCTGCCGACGTCGTCTGCGAGCTTCTGATGGGTCACGGCGACGACACCCCGCGGGTCGGCCTCAGCAAGAAGGCGTTGCGCGAGGCGCTGCTTCAGCGGTGCGAATGCGACCTCATCGATCAGCGTGAGCAGACCGGACATCAGTCGTGTGTAGTCGTCCATGACGAGGCTGCGGAAGACCGCGCTGTCATCCATCAGGTGCTGGAACGTGGTCACTGGTAGGGCCGCGAGTTCGGTCCGTTCCTCGGCCACGCTTTGCGCCGGGAAAGTACCGCCGGACAGGAGGCACTGCGTGGTCAGAGCGCAGGTACCGCCCGGGCCAACCTTGTAGATCAGGACCTCGCGCCCGCCCTCTGACATGCGGAAGATGCGCGTGCGTCCCTCCAGACACATTAGGTAATTGGCGCAATTGCCGTCCAGTTCGTAGGCGATAGCTCCTTGGTCCAGCACCGGGAAGTGAACGGTTCCCCGGGCGATCTGCAGATGTGCGGGGCTAAGCGCTTGCAGAAGCGGAAACCGATCGATCCAGCGCTCGACCTTCTGCGCGTCCGTCATGGCTGGCGTCGTCCTCCGGACGCGATAACGGATTGATCGTCCGGCTCGCGTTGCGCCTACTTTTCCGCTTTACCGGACTTGTGTGACCTGGGTCACCGACTGGCTGCAGCGGCTCCGCATACCATCGTGACACGACGAACACGATACGGGCACCAGCCACGCGCGGCGCCCACCGGGAGTGAACCGATGCGCCGCCTCGCCTTGAGCTTCATGCTCGCCGCCCTCGCCGCCGGCCCTGCTACGGCCGAACAGGATCTACTCCTCGGGGCCGACATGACCTCGCCCGCCATGACAAAGGCCGAGATGAGCCGCGCCGACGTCGAGGCGATGATCAGGGCTGCGGACGGGAAGCCCATCGACCTGCACGACAAGGCGCTGTCGGGCCTCGACCTCTCCGGGCTCAACCTCCGGGGCGCCAACCTGCGGACCGCGCGCCTGAACAAGACCAACCTACGCGGCGCCGACCTCAGCGGCGCGAACCTCGAACAGGCGTGGTTCCTCAAGGCCGACCTATCCGGCGCCAAGCTTGCCGACGCGAAAATGTTTGGCATCACCGCCCGGGATGCCGACTTCAGCGGCGCAGACCTCAGCCGGTCCATGCCGATCGGTGACTTCAAAGGCGCCAACATGAGCGGCGCGACGCTGATCGACCTCAAAGGCGGCGCCGACATCAGGAACCAGTCGATGGGCCTGATGCGGGCGGTGTTCACCTCGGTGAACCTGTCGGGCGCGAAGCTCCACGGTGCCGATCTCGGCCGGTCGCGGCTGGAATACGCCGACCTCAAGGACGCCGACCTCACCGACGTGGTGCTGATGGGCTCGGACCTGTCCGGTGCGAACCTGACCGGCGCGACGGTCGCGGGTGCGGACTTCAAGAACGTCGATGTCAGCGGCGCCCGGCTGATCGACCTCAAAGGTCAGGACAGCGCCAAGGACTGGGCGGCCCGCGTGAACGTTGACCGCGCCATCACCCAGGCGTCGAACTAACCCTCGTTCCCTCGTCCCACATCCGATCTCGGAGATCCGCGCTCATGACGACCCGCCGCATCCTGCTCGCCGCCTTCGCCGTCGCCCCCATGCTGTTCGGCACTGGCGCGATCGCCGCCGAGATGACCTACACGCCCGCCGCGTTCGAGGCCGCCCAGAAGGCTGGCAAGCCGATCCTCGTCCACATCACCGCCCCATGGTGCACCACCTGCGCGGCGCAGAAGCCGATCCTCTCGAAGCTGGAGGCCGAACCCAAGTTCAAGGACCTGCAGGTGTTCGATGTCGACTTCGACACCCGCAAGGACGTGGTGAAGCAGTTCGGCGCGACGATGCAAAGCACCCTCATCACCTACAAGGGCGACAAGGAGACCGGGCGCTCGGCTGGCGAGACCAAGCCCGAGGCGATCGCGTCGCTCCTCGATAAGGCGATCTGAGCCGTCATGGTCACGAGCCTGGGCCTCGCCTTCCTCGCCGGCATCCTCTCGGTGCTGTCCCCCTGCGTGCTGCCGTTGCTGCCGCTGGTGCTGGGTGCGGCCGCCTCGGAGCATCGGCTCGGTCCGGCGGCGCTCGCCGCCGGGCTCGCCCTGTCCTTCGTTGTCATCGGGCTGTTCGTCGCCACCGTGGGGTTCGCCATCGGTCTCGATGCTGGCATCTTCCGGACCGGTGCGGCCATCATGCTCATCCTGATCGGGCTGGTCCTGATGGTCCCGGCGGCTCAGACGCGGCTGGCCGTGGCCGCGGGTCCGATGAGCAACTGGACGGAGAACAGGTTCGGCGGTTTCTCGACAGCCGGCCTGCTCGGCCAATTCGGAGTGGGCGTGCTGCTCGGGGCGGTGTGGAGCCCTTGCGTCGGACCGACCCTCGGGGCGGCCTCGCTGCTCGCTTCCCAGGGACGGGACCTCGGCACCGTCGCGTTAACCATGCTGCTGTTCGGCCTCGGCGCGGCCCTGCCACTGCTCCTGCTCGGCACGCTCTCGCGCGAGGTGTTGATGCGCTGGCGCGACCGGATGATGGGTCTGGGCAAGGGGCTGAAGGCCGCCCTCAGCCTGATCCTTGTGGCCACCGGGATGATGATCGCCACCGGCTACGACAAGGCGGCTGAAACGGCCCTGGTCAATGCCTCACCGTCCTGGCTGACGAACCTGACCACCCGTCTCTGACGTTCCCAAGCCAGAGGAACCGGCAGGTAGATGAGAGTTCCAGAGGCGAGCTTCTGCGTAGGGTTTTGTTCTAGCTGAGGCGCTCTACATGGGACGATCTCCTTCGCGCGGGATACCTAAGCCATGCCCGATCGAATTTCGATCATTCCGATCGTGACGGCGTTCCACGAGCCCGTGACCGGCAGCGTGCAGTACGTGGTCGCCTGTCCCAGCACGCTGCGGTGCGCCCTCATCGATCCTGTGCTCGACTACGATGAAAAATCAGGGGCCGTGGCAACGCGCTCGGCTGACAAGCTCCTCGCCTATGTCGAGCAACAGGGGCTCACCGTGGAGTGGGTGCTGGACACCCATCCACACGCCGACCACTTCTCGGCCGCGGCATACCTCAAGGCGCAGACGGGCGCGCCGATGGCGATCGGTGACCAGATCGTGCAGGTGCAGGCGCTCTGGAAGGATCTCTACAACCTGCCCGAAGACTTCCCTTGCGACGGCTCACAGTGGGATCGCTTGTTCGCGGACGGAGAGCGCTTCCATATCGGCGAGATCGAGGTGACGGTTCTGTTCTCGCCGGGCCACACGCTCGCGTCCGTCACATACCTCGCGGGGGACGCGGCCTTCATCCACGATACGCTGTTCATGCCGGACGGTGGGACAGCGCGAACTGACTTTCCCGGAGGCAGCGCCTGTGCGCTCTGGCGCTCGATCCAGCGCATCCTGGCGCTACCTGCAGATACGCGACTGTTCACCGGCCACGACTACCAGCCAGGTGGCCGCGAGGCGCGTTGGCAAAGTTCAATCGCCGAGCAGCTGTCGCAAAACCGGCATCTGCTCGACGGTCACGACGAGGCGCATTTTGTGGCGCTGCGTCAGGGAAGGGATAGCTCCCTGTCGATGCCCCGCCTAATCCTCCACGCCCTACAAGTGAACATACGGGGTGGCCGAATGCCGGAGCCAGAGCGCAATGGCCGTCGGTATCTCAAGATCCCGCTGGAGGCGCTGTCCGGCGCTGCTTGGCAGTGAATATGAACATTGACGATCTCGCGGTCGCTTCGACAGCCACTGCAGCAAGCGGAGCGAATAAGAGCTATGACGAGATTAGCTGCCGCCTTCACCATCTTCCTGGGGCTGTTCCTGGGACCAGCGCTCGCCCTCGAAGCAGCGACGCCCGGCTACTATGCGGATCAGAAAGTCGTCTACCAGAACGACGGCGGGATGCCGGACAACGTGACCTACTTCAAGCACATCCTCGGCAACATGAAGAACCACGTCGAGGCGGTAGGCAAGGACCACATTCAAATCCGTGTGGTTGATTTCGGCGACGGCGTTGATCTTTTCCAGATGGCAGCCAAGGACCCCAAGCTTGCGCAACAAATCGATGGCCTCAAAGCAGAGGGTGTCAAGTTCTTGATCTGCAAGAACACCCTGACGATGCGCAAGATCGATTGGCATGAGCTTTACGGCGTGACGGAGGTCGACATCGTCCCAAGCGGGGTCGCCGAGATCGTCCGGCTTCAGGGTATGGGGTTCACCTACGTACACCCCTGAGCAATACCCTCTTGGGATCGGGACGGCAGTTGTTGCCCGGGCGCTCGTGTGGGAACCCTACCTTGAGGCCATGGTCTTCAGGGTCATCCGGTAAGGCAGATGCAGCTTCAGTCCACTCTGACATGCCCGCACTGCGGCCATCAGGTAACGGAAGCGATGCCGACCGACGCCTGCTAGTTCTTCTACGAGTGTACCGGCTGCGGCACGCTCCTGCGCCCAAATGCAGGCGACTGCTGCGTCTTGTGCTCCTTCGGTGATGTGCCTTGTCCGCCGATCCAGGAGGCCCGTGAAAACGGTCAGCCAGCGCATTGTTGCGACCAGCCCAACCGTTCTGGCTAATCTTCAGCCTAGAAGCGGACCTTCCCCAGGCCAGCAATGGGTCGGAACCGGACGGGACCAAGGGTCGGATTTCACCCACTAGCCTCGATGTGCACGGCTCAGCCGCCCAGTCGCAACGTGAAGCGTGCGCCATCGCCGTCTACCGGAAAGACACCCCGGAGTTCGGCTTCCTCGCCTGGGATCTGGGAGCAGACGATGTGCGTCCAGTAGCCCTTCCGGTACCGATCGAAGTCCGACGGCACACCGATCGCAAACAGAGAGGGCTCCACAAGCATCGAACGCATGGCGGATCCGTCCGCCCCTGTCCGCGCGCTGTACTCCGCCTCACGGAATGCGACCGCGCTGCACTTCAGGGTGGTAGAGGGGGTGTCCTCACGACCAACGAACCGCCCTTCCAGGCGGATGGTGTTTTCGTCCTGCGGGCTCATCGGCCCTCCGGTGCTGAGTACGAGCGCAAGCCGGATCTGGCCGCCCTTGATGCTCAACGCATTTTGAGCCCTTTTAACCCCTGGAACACATCCGAGAGGGCCAGCGCAGGAGCGGACCACCGTCAGCTGCCGAACTTGATGACGAACCGTGCCCTGTCGCTACCCAGGGGCATGATGCTGCGGAGTTCCCCCTGGCCATCCGGCAGCAGGCTAGAGACGATATGGGTCCAATCGCCCATCGCGGGGTTGAAGCCGGTAGGCAGGCCAGAGACCATGAGCGACGGTTGCTCGACCACCGACCGCATGACCGAGCCGTCCGCACCCTTCGTTTCCTTGAACGCCGCTTCCCGATACGTGACCAAGTTGCACCGCAGGGTGAGAGGTTCTGGTTCATCAGCCGAGCTGCCGTAGCGACCTTCCAGACGGATCGTATTGTCGGCCTGATTGCTCATCGGTGTTCCCGCAGTGGCCATGTGCGCTGCCCGGACCGGCCGCGCTTGATCTTCAACGCGTGACGCTGCCAATCGCTGGGGGCGGCTTGCACCGGGGTGCAAAATTCGCCGCTCGCTGCGTCTCTGGGCTTCCCAGCCCGACGATTTCGACCCAGGCTCACATCAGCAAGTTCTATCAAACCCTCATTCAACCCAACTTGCTGGGCAGCACCCTCCGGGAGCAGCAGTGATGGCCGCTGGCAAATTCGTCTCCTACCTGCGGGTCAGCACCGATCGCCAGGGCATCAGCGGTCTGGGCCTCGAAGCCCAGCGCAAGACGGTCTCCGACTTCCTCAACGGCGGGGCTTGGGAGATCCTGGCCGAGTTCGTTGAGGTGGAGAGCGGTCGGAAGTCAGACCGCCCCGAGTTGGCTCGCGCCCTGGCACACTGCCGGATCACCGGGGCGACGCTGATCGTCGCGAACGTGTCCAGGCTCACCCGGTCCTCCAGCTTCCTGCACCGGCTGCTCGAAGCCGGCGTGGAGGTGCGTTTCTGCGACCTGCCGCAAATCGAGGGTCCGACCGGCCGCTTCCTTCTCTCGCAGATGGTCGCGGTCGCGGAACTGGAAGCCGGACTTATCGGAGAGCGCACCCGGAAGGCCCTGGCCGCCGCGAAGGCGAGGGGGAAGCAGCTCGGCACCCCGGCCAACCTGACGAACACGGATGCGGGCCGCACCGCCGGCCGGGCTCGGCGCACCCAGATCGCGGATCGCCGTGCAGAGGACATCGCCCCGATCATCCGGGAGCTTCAGGCGCAAGGTCTCAGCCTCAACGCCTGTGCCCGTGCACTCACGGAAAAGGGCATCTCAACGCCGACCGGCAAGGCGAAATGGGCCAGCCAGACGGTGATCAACCTCCTGGCCCGTGTCCCGGAGCCCCAGGTAACCCCTGACGTCCGGAAGCCGACCCTCCGGGCTAGAACGATGCAGAGTGCGCAGGCTTGATGAACAATTATGCAGTGATATGTGACTATAATCGCTGATCTATTGATGTTATAACTACAATGCGATGCGCAGAACGCGGATCTTAAAAATTTAAAACTTGGAGACCGAAATGAATGATGATGAAGAGCTTCCGGATTACGCCAATATGACGGGAGAGGAAATTCTCGCATTTGTTCCTCCTGGCTGGGATAAGCCAATTGGACAAATGACCAGGGAAGACTTGATGGAATTATCAAGGCACCATCAGGAGCGTGCAGAGGCGTACGCGCAACGGGCTGATACGCTCGACGCCATGCTAGCCAAGATGGACAATCCCGATAGCTAAGCAGGCAAACTGACGGACAACAGCATCCTCGCCCTGGACTGAAGGGCGGGGATTTTTGACGTGAGGATAACCCTGCCCGCTGGCGCTTTGGATGGCCGTGTAAGGCAGGAAGCCCGATCGCAAATCCCTCTGTCTTCATACCGTAAGTTCCTCGCACCTATGACCCTACAGAGACGATCCATGGCCCTTCAGAAAAAGCAGGCCGTAGCACCGGCACCGAGACCGAACCGGCGCGTCCTGGCGAAGGCCAAGTCAGCGTCAGCCGCCGCTCAGCGGATCCATGTCCCGCCGGCTGCTACCGTTGCAGCCACGGCTGATCGTGCGACGCGTGATGATCAGGACGTCACCCGCGTGGAGATGCTTCTGCTCAAGGGCATCACGCGCCCCGAGATTATCGGTCAGCTCCTCGATCTGAACACTCGGGTGGTGATGCGCTTCATTGATCGCGTTCATGCCCGGTGGGAGATTAGCGGGGGCGGGCGCACCATCACCCGGTTCCGCGGCGAGGCGCTGGCCCGCCTGGAGCTTCTTGAGCAGGAAGCTTGGTCCCGATATGCGGCGCTCGGCAACAAGAAGGATCCGTCCCCAAAGGACGAAGTGAAGCTGCTCAAGCTGTTACTGGACATCCAGGGCCAGCGGAACGCCCTGCTCGGACTGAGCCAGAAGGTCGTTGAACGCATCGGCCTCATGCCGGACCAGAGCGCCGAAGTGGTCAGCCGGCTGGCTGCGCAACAGGGCCTTGCAGCGATGGCGACCCGCCTCACGGAGCTTCTGGCCGAGCGCCGGGCTGCCCTGGAACCTGAGACGATCGACCACGAGACCGACGAGGACGCGTGACGCCTCGCGATTACAGTCACGCTGCACCCCGGTGCAAAATGAGGTGCCGGCTGGTGTCCGCTTCGGGTGACCAAACGCGCAGGTTAGAAGACGAGCATGGCGCAGCGAGACGACTTCAGCGAGCGAACGAAGCAGGCCCTGGCGCTGCGCGCATCCTATCGATGCTCGTTCACGGGCTGCGGCTGCTCGACTGCCGGACCCAGTCAGGAAGCGGCAGATGCTGTCGCTCGGACTGGGGTTGCAGCTCACATCTGCGCCGCGGCGCGAGGCGGCCCGCGGTACGATCTCGCAATGACCCCGGAGGAGCGGGCTGCGATCGAAAATGGCATCTGGTTGTGCGCGACGCACTCCGTGCTCATTGATCGAGACGAGGCTACCTACACCGTCGAGGTCCTCCGCGCGATGAGGGCAGCCCACGAAGCGGCGATGGCTCTTGAGCAGGCTCGCGGTACCCGACTGGACTTCGGCGACGATCTTCTTGCTCTCGGCCCACATGTGGTCTGTACGGGCGACGTGGTGCATTTCGAGGCGACAAGCTGGGTCGTCCGGCTGACCCATTTCGTCATCGGCGACTTCAACCAGTTGCTTCGGCTGGTTGATGACTTCGATCGGCTCAAGCCTTCCGAACGGTACGTGCTGTCCGAGCGGATCGGCGACGGCCGCGTCCTTCTGGCGGCACCCAAGCTGTCTCGCTCAGCCGCTGGCTACGAGCTGATCTGCCGTGTCGCCCCGAGCGTGTCGCGCGAAGATGCGCGCCGGATGGGTAGTGACATAAAACTCTCCCCCGATACCGACATGAGCCTAACCGCGACGGGCAGTATCGCCAGAGTGAGCGGGGTCGAGGCATTCGAGCAGTTCGTCTTCAACTGCCTGTCCGTGCAGCGCGGTGAGATGCCTTTTGCGCCGACCTACGGGGTGCGCTTCCTAGAGTACGTGCGCACCTACGCCGACACACCGTGGCTCGGGCGCCTGATGCAGCTCGAAGTGATCAGGCAGGCTGCAATCCCGCACCAGGACCATCTCACCGGGCGTAGCTACACGCCCCTGCGATGCGTCCGCACAGTTCGGTCTGTCGAGGTGCTCGCGCACCACCCTGAGCGCAAACGGATCGAGATGCGCCTCCACTTTGACGTGGAAGGCGTAGGGGACTGGAACAAGACATACATGGTGTTCCTCCCTTATGACCTTCCCTGGGCACCCACGTAATCGTTCAACGCGAGCGGGCTCGCGTTTTCACACTGAGATTGCACCCCGGTGCAAACTTCAGCGCCGCTTGCGGCCCGGTGGATCATCCGGGAACATCGAGTGCGTGATCACATCCTCCAGGTTCTCGGCCTGCCAGGACTGCTCATAGGTCACTGTGGTGACCGCCAACCAATCGTCACCGCCTAGCATCACGGGACCCAGACGGCTTGTCTGTCCGTCGTCGGTTCCGGGTATGTGCAGGTGGACCATCAGCCCGTCGAGGTAGAACCTCACGATGTCTACCGTCCAGGCCGGAGAGCCTTCGGCGCCCGGCATGTGCTTCGTCTCAACGATGGGGGTAAAGTTGTGTATCAGCCCAACAGTGGAGAGCTGGATGAGCGTCGCGGGGTAGAAGTCCGCAGGGCCCCACTCACCGCTCAGGACGAGTTCACCGAGCTGCCTCACGTCAGCTTCCGACAGCATCACTTCGGCAAACTCAAACCGGGACGTGACCGCGGCTCGCCACAGCAAGCTCAGGAAGAAGGTACGGAGCACCCCGGTATTGATGCCGCGCACCCGCCTGACGCCGTGTGCGGGAGGCATGAACAGGTGGTGATCCGGGTCGTTGAGTTCCCGCATTCCACCCCAGCCGCTCCACACCAGCTTGTGCTTGCGCAACTCCCTAATCGCGGCATCATCAATCTGTCCTAGGATGTACTCGCCTTCCTGGGTCACGATCTGCCGATCGTACCAGCTATCGTACCGCTCACTGATCGGCGTGCGGTGCCCGGCTTGGAGAAGCGGGGCGCCATTCTCGGTCGGCTTGGTGAACGCCCTCGGGATCAAATGCGACTTCGCGAACTTACCGCGCGTCCCCGTCAGCCGGCAGACCCCGAACCGCTCCGTCTTCATGCCCGTATCCGTGTCGCCTGCCCGTTGCAGGCTGCATCTTCAACGGAGCATGCCTTTCACCGTTCCTGTCCTGTTCTAGATCCAGGCTGAGGGTCGAGGCCGACCGACAGCACGACACGTCGAGACGCATGACACCTGAAGCCGTACCGCCGCTGCGTGGGAAGCTCCTCGCCGCCCTGCGTGCCGTTGCAGCGAACCCCGGCGGTCTCAGGATCCAATCGCATCCGAGCGTGATGCCGCTGCTGGTGGAGATGGGGCTGGTTCGGTTGCGCGACTGCGGCGAACCCGCTTGGCTTCTGACCGACACAGGCCGCAAGGCCCTGGCGCGGCTCCGCCGAGACGAGACCTAGGCCGAGCCCCGAAAGGCCAGTGCCTCGTTAGGTCTCTGCTGCACCCCGGTGCAAAATCCGACGCTCTGTGCCCACCTGCACGGTCCGCGACGGGTGGAAAGCGGGCACTCAGGTCGATCTCAGCCGCAGCAAGGCTGCTCACTCCTTGAGGTGCCGCAGCACGCGCTCGCTTTCTGCTCCTCAAGCCAGCGGTCACGCGGTTTGCAGCTCGCGACCCGAGGTGACAGAGCTACGGACAGCACACCAGCTGTCGTCATAGGAGCAGCAGCGCAGTGGAGTTGCATCGGCTCTACGCCGTCGCTCACCTCGAAAGTGAGACGGGCGCCTTGGTCGAGGCCGACATGTTCTGACACCTTGCGGATGATGGCGGCGAACTTGCCGGTGGTCATGTGGGTGCGGTCACCATCGATCACGTCCCAGAGCTGGATGAAGATCTCTGACCATGCTTCCGGATTGGCGCCGCAGTCGAGGGCAGCGAACTGCCCGGCCTTCACCTCGGTGACGTGGTAGCCGCGCTGGATGGTGCGCCCGGCGTAGGTGAACACCAGCGGCACCGCCGGCTGCGCATCGCAGGCAGCGAGCAGGGCACCAAGCGGAATGTCTGTAGCGGGGGCCAGCGCGGTCTGCTCAGGGCGATCAAGGGTCAGCATCGGTGTGCTCCTCGGGCCGCGTTACTGGACCGGCCTCAGCGCCTCACAAAGCCGATGTCGGCGGCCACGGCTTTCAGCCGCTCCGGCTCCCGTTCCTTCCGTTCGCTGTAGCGATCGACCAAGTAGTCGGCCCGCTCGCGTCTCAGCAGCGTGAACTTCATCAGCTCCTCGCAGACGTCCACCACGCGCTCGTAGAGCGGCCCCGGCTTCATCCGGCCGGCGTCGTCAAACTCCTTGTAGGCCATCGGCACTGAGGACTGGTTTGGGATCACGATCATCCGCATCCAGCGGCCGAGCACGCGCAGGCTGTTCACGGCGTTGAAGCTCTGAGAGCCGCCTGACACCTGCATGACGGCCAGGGTGCGGCCCTGGGTCGGCCGCACGCTGCCCTCGCTCAAGGGCAACCAGTCGATCTGGCTCTTCATCACGCCGGTCAGGTTGCCGTGGCGCTCCGGCGAGACCCAGACCTGCCCCTCCGACCAGATCGAGAGGTTGCGCAGCTCCTGCACCTTCGGGTGATCGGCGGTGGTGTCGTCCGGCAGGGGCAGGCCGTGGGCATCGTAGATCCGCACCTCACCGCCCATAGCTTCGAGGAGGCGGGCTGCCTCATAGGCGAGAAAGCGGCTGAAGGACCTCTCCCGGAGCGAGCCGTAGAGGATCAGCAAGCGCGGCGCGTGGGTGAACGGCGTGGCAGCCTGCACGCTCTCGCGGGTCGGTACCGCAAAGTGTCCCTGGCTTAGGTTCGGCAGGCCATCGGTGAAGGGTTGCTGAGGCTTGTCCAAGGGGCCGCTTTCTCGTACGTTCAAATTGCTATTTGAAGATTGTAGCGGATATGGACGAAGCGCAAGCCCTCGCCGCCTTTCTGGCCCTCGGGCAGGAACACCGCCTGCGCTTGGTGCGCGCGCTCGTGATCGCCGGCCCGGAGGGGCTGGCATCCGGCGTCCTGGCCGAAGCGGTCGGCGTGTCGGCTGCTACGGTCTCCCATCACCTCAAAGAGCTGAGCCACGCGGGCTTGGTCGCTTCGCGTCGCGAGGGCCGTTCGATCATCTACAGCGCCGCCTACCCAGCCTTGTCGGAGCTGGTCCAGTTCCTCATGCGCGACTGCTGCCAGGGCCACCCGGAGGTCTGTGCCCCGGCGGTCGAGGCGCTGGCTGGCTGCCTTTGCCGCACCGGAGAGACCGCACATGCCTGAGCCGTTCGATGTCGTGATCTACCACAACCCCGAGTGCGGCACCTCGCGCAACACCCTGGCGATGATCCGCAACGCCGGCATCGAGCCGCACGTCGTGGAGTACCTGAAGACCCCGCCGAACCGGGTGTTGGTCAAGCAGCTCCTGGCCCGTGCCGGCCTGTCGGTGCGCGACGTCCTGCGGGAGAAGGGTACGCCCTTTGCGGAACTGGGTTTGAGCGATCCGGCGCTGACGGACGAGCAGCTGCTCGACGCGATCGAGGCGCATCCGATCCTCCTGAACCGCCCGCTGGTGGTGAGCACGAAGGGCGTGCGTCTGTGCCGGCCTTCGGAAGCTGTGCTCGACCTCTTGCCGGTGCAGCAGGGCGAGTTCGTCAAGGAGGACGGCGAGCGGGTGGTGGATGAGCACGGCCGCCGCGTCGCCACCGCCTGAGGTGCCTCGATGTCCACGTTCGAACGCTACCTGACCCTCTGGGTCGCGCTGTGCATCGTGGCGGGCATCGCGCTCGGCCACGTCATGCCCGGCTTCTTCCAGGCGGTCGGCGCAGCCGAGGTCGCCAAGGTGAACCTGCCCGTGGCGGCGCTGATCTGGCTCATGGTCATCCCCATGCTGCTCAAGATCGACTTCGCCTCGTTGCGGCAGGTCGGGCGGCACTGGCGCGGCATCGGGGTGACGCTGTTCATCAACTGGGCGGTGAAGCCCTTCTCGATGGCGGCGCTCGGCTGGCTGTTCATCGGTTACCTGTTCCGGCCGTATCTCCCGGCCGACCAGATCGACAGCTACATCGCCGGCCTCATCATCCTGGCGGCGGCGCCCTGCACCGCCATGGTGTTCGTGTGGTCGAACCTGACGAAGGGCGAGCCCCACTTCACGCTGAGCCAAGTCGCCCTCAACGACAGCATCATGGTGGTGGCCTTCGCCCCCATCGTCGGCCTGCTGCTGGGGTTGTCGGCCATCACCGTGCCCTGGGGCACGCTGGTGCTCTCGGTGGTGCTCTACATCGTCATCCCCGTGATCGTGGCGCAGTTGCTGCGGCGCTCGCTCCTGACCTCGGGCGGGCAAGCGGCGCTCGATCGTTTCTTGAAGGCGCTTGGGCCGGTGTCGCTGGTGGCGCTCCTGGCCACACTCGTCCTGCTGTTCGGCTTCCAGGGCGAGCAGATCCTCGCCCAGCCGGCCGGCATCGGGCTGCTCGCGGTGCCGATCCTCATCCAAGTCTACTTCAACGCCGGTCTCGCGTACCTGCTCAACCGCCTCGCTGGCGAACAGCACTGTGTGGCCGGTCCCTCGGCGCTGATCGGCGCGTCGAACTTCTTCGAGCTGGCGGTGGCGGCGGCGATCAGCCTGTTCGGCTTCAACTCGGGCGCGGCGCTCGCCACCGTGGTGGGGGTGCTGATCGAGGTCCCGGTGATGCTCACCGTGGTCTGGATCGTGAACCGCAGCCAAGGCTGGTACGAGCGTGGCGCGGTTCGCCAAGGTGCGGTGCTCAAGCCAACTTCCCGTGAGATCTGAGGCGGAGAGCGACGGAAGGAGGCGCCTGACCGTCATTTCGGCCCTCGGCGTGGTCGAAATCCTCGCCTGGGGTTCGTCCTTTTACCTGCCGGCGGTGCTCGCTGGTCCCATCGCGGAAAGCACCGGCTGGCCGCTGGCCTGGGTGGTCGGCGGTCTGGCGCTTGGCCTCCTGATCGCTGCGGTCGCCTCTCCGCACGTCGGCACAGCGATCCACCGCCACGGAGGGCGGCCGGTGCTTGCGCTTGCCGCGCTTCTGCTGGCGGCCGGGCTGACCACGCTGGCCCTTGCACCGGTCCTGCCGGTCTATCTGGCCGGCTGGCTGATCCTCGGGGCGGGGATGGGCTGCGGCTTGTATGATCCCGCTTTCGCCACCCTTGGCCGGCTCTACGGTGCCACAGCGCGGCCAGCGATCACCACGCTGACCCTGTGGGGTGGGTTTGCCAGCACCGTGTGCTGGCCCCTTTCTGCGTTTCTGGTCGCGCACGTCGGCTGGCGGGGAGCCTGCTTGGCCTATGCCGGTCTGCATCTGGCGGTCACGCTGCCGCTGGTGCTGGTGCTGATCCCGCCGGCTCCGGCACTGCCGATGACGACGGAGCACCAGAAGGGGACCACCGGCCCGCTATCAGCGCACGAGCGGCGGGCGTTCCTATTGTTCGCTGGGGTCCTAATCCTCGGCGGTGCGATCATGTCCCTGGTGTCGGTACATCTGCTCACCTTGTTGCAGGCGCGGGGCGTGGCGCTCGCGTCGGCTGTCTCCTACGGGGCACTGATTGGCCCGGCACAGGTGGGCGCCCGCATCGTGGAGATGTCGTTCAAGGGCCGGCATCACCCGCTCTGGACCCTGACAGCAGCGTTCGCCCTGGTCGCGCTCGGGCTGGCGCTGCTCGCGTTCGGTTTGCCCGGCGTCGGGGTCTGGCTGGTGCTCTACGGCGGCGGCAACGGGATCTATTCGATTGCGCGGGGGACGGTGCCCTTGGCCCTGTTCGGCCCTGTACGCTACCCGCTGGTGGTCGGCCGCTTGGCCCGGCCGGGTCTGGTGGCTCAGGCCCTTGCGCCACCAATCGGCGCCTTCGTTCTCACTCACGCCAGCCCCGATGCGCTTTGGTGGATCCTGCTCGCGCTAGCTCTCGCTAATCTCGGCCTCGTTGGGGCTCTGTGGCGAGTGCGGTAATCCTTAGTGCCGGAACTGCCTGAAGCATCTCGCTGAACATCTTGGCCTCACGCTGCACCCCGGTGCAATTTTCGAGGCTCTACGACCTTCGTTCCAGCCATGTCATGGGGTAGAATTGCGCTCATCTCAGGTGAGACGTGATGATCCTGAAGACTAGCTATTGGGCCCGCCACATCCCTCCGGATCACGTCCGTATCGGGATCTCGCGCGGTTCGCCGCGGTGGATGAAGGCACAGCCTAGGATCCCGGAATTGCAGCCCGGCCAGTGGCTCTACACGACCGAGGATCCGGAAGAGTATCGCGTCCGCTACGTGCGGCAGCTCGCGGACTTGGATCCAGTTCGAGTTGTCGAGCGGATACGGTGCGAGGCCGGCGGGAAGACACCCGTGCTGACCTGTTTCTGCAAACCGGGCGGGTCGAACTGGTGTCACCGCGCGTGGGTCAGCGTGTGGCTCGCGCACCGCGCCGGCCTGCACGTCCCCGAGTTCGGCATGGAGGCCGAGGGCTGTGCCGCGGAGCACCCGCTTTTGCCCGCAGAATACCGCCGCCCTGTAGAGCAGCCGTCCACCCCGGCACGTCCAGTCCAACTATCGCTGCTGTGACGGCTGCCGGTGAGCTTGATCAAGCAGTTTGGGGCACAGGTATCTGGGCAGAGCAGCCCTGTTGAAGAGCAGTAGTTATCGCAGGACGACCGGTTGGACCCGGTAACAAGGTAGTGTAGACATGGCTTGTGTTGCTGCGGCATTCGGATCCCGGAGATCCGACAGATCGCCTTCGAGCGAAACTGCTATGCCCGGACAGACCCGAGACCGCTATCTCGCGGAAATAAGCAGCTACATCAGCCTCGACGGCGTGCGCATGACGGTCGCGGAAGCGGCTGCGGCACACGGGCTCGCGAAAAACACCCTGAAGCGAAGGCTCGCTCGTGGCTGGCCTGTTGAGAGGGCTGTCCAGCCTGTCCGTCAGCGCGAGGCCCGGTCGTGAGCCGCGGTGGTCGTCCTTCGCGGCCAACGTCACCGCGGTGACCTCGGCAACCCGCGTCCAGTGACGCCATCTAGGAGCTTGATCATGCGCATCGCGAACTGGACCTACACCGGCAGGGGGCGGATCGCGCTTTCCAAGCCACCACAGGGCACACCACGGGGCTACCGCCTCGCCCCGGACCCGTTCTTCATCGGGGACACGAAGCGGCTCACGGCCGAGATCTGGGCGATGTTCGCCCTGGCCGACGCGTGCGCCCTGTACCGCCAGCTCTGCGTGATGGCCTATCCGTGGGAGCCCGTGTTGGTCAGCTCGGCGGCAGCCGGCACCTCGTACTGCACTCTGCTCGCGGAATGGCTGTCCGCCCAGACCGGCGAAGTCATAACGGAGCTGACGAGCCCCGAGACGCACCAGGCGATCAAGATCCGCCGGCCCGCCCTTCACGGGCTTGGTACTGGGATCTGGCCGATTGAGGGCGAAACCGAGACTGTTCTGGAGAATGTATAGCAGGCCGACTTCGCGCCGGGGTGCAAAAAGACCGCCGCCGGTTGGGCAGAGGCCTATCCTGCAGCTACCTTGCCCCCCGAGGCTGGAGCTACCGGCCGCTACACCGCGTTGCAGCCTTCTCGGATTTCACAGGCGCGGAGTATGAAATCCTCACCCAACATGCTCCTATGCTTCGATGGATACCACTGAGCGGACCGCTTCCGGATCGGGTCTGAGCATTGTCTACCTGCTGACCAACCCCGCAATGCCAGGGCTCGTGAAGATCGGCCGCACCGCACAGGACACCGCTCAGGCACGCCTCGATCAGCTTTACACGACAGGCGTACCTGTGCCTTTCGAACTTGTCTTCGCTTGCGGGGTCGAAGACGCAGTGCGGGTTGAGCAGGCCCTACACATTGCCTTTGCTCCCCAGAGGGTCAACGCGCGGCGTGAGTTCTTCCGGATAGAGCCAGAGCAAGCGTTAGCTATCCTCCGTCTGCTTCATATTGAGGATGCGACCCAGGCGGTAGAGGAGCAGTCATCTTCGATTTCCGAACAGGAACTCGGAGCGACGCGTGCGCTCCGAGCACGGCGGCCAAATCTCGATTTTACGGTCTTGGGCATACCGATTAGTGCCGAGCTGCGATGCACGCGGAATGATGCCGTAGTGGTGGTTGTCGGGCCTAGGAAGGTACGTTTTGGAACCGACGAGCTATCCCTTACCGCAGCGACACGTGAGGCAATGCAATTGGACTACAGTGTCGCTCCAGGCCTGTTTTGGAGTTATCAGGGCCGGACCATCCATGAATTCTTGGAGGACGCGTATGGAGAGTTGTCCGCCGAATGACGAGGCTCATTGAACTTGCACCCCGGTGCAAAAGGGTCTGCTCGGGCTTCTGTGCTGCCGCGCTTTTACTGTTTCGGTAGTGCCCGCAATGACGCGAGAGCGGCGCCGTAGTAGGGAGCAAGGACGTACTCCGTCCGACGCGAGCGGAGTGTTGCTCGGCTTTGCCGCAAGAAGCCGGATTGAATTAGGATGTCTGCGATTTCTTGAAGGCGTTGGTCGCTCGTGCGGCTCAGACCGTTATGCACGATCAGGAGCGAAAGGACGCGGTTCATCAAGCGCAGGTCGCTCCCGCACGCACGTGAGACGGCACTCAGCAGGCTCACGAGAGCGGTAAGTCGAGGGGCAGCCGAGCCTCGGCTTTTCTCATACGCTTCAAGAAACTGGGTAATGCGTGCCACTGCATTCTCCCTAATCCCTACCAGCACCTCCGCTACGAACGCCGAAGATCCAGAGTAGTGCTCTTTTGTAAGCCGGCACGCTTTGAGGGGTGCGCGCGTGTATCTGGCTTCGACACGGAGACGGTCGTGAGCCTTTGCGTAGATCGAGAGATCGACCCCCGCCGCTCCGAGGCCGATCTTCATCGCAGGCATGTTGCCGTTCCGGCTCATCCCGTGAGTGGGCGACTTTCCATGATTTTCTACTGCGAAGAGGGGGGACAAGCTTCGCCCGTGTTCCGCAATCTCGGCCACGCGAAGGGGGGCGTTGGCATCCTTGAACTCGGCGTAGACCTCTGCGTGCTTCAGCGTCCACCGCTCGAGCGGAGGCAGGCGCAGAAGCGGCTCGTGCGATTTGTTCTTTAGTTCGAGATCGTGCAGCGTACCGACTGCCTCTGTCACGACATCGAGCACCGCGGCAGCGTAACTCTGGGTCAGGCGCGACCAGTCCGCTTGGACTGCCATGGGGATCAAGCGGTCGGGAACGAAGTTATCGTTGCCGTCGAGTGTGAGTGCCCGGATCGGGTTCAATCCATGCGGCCGCATAAGGTCGATGCGGTTCACCTCAGGTGATGCGGCTAGGTTCCGCGCTTCATCGACCGAGGCGAAAAGGCGCGTCGTGTTGAGTTCAAGGGCTCCCGCGCCCGACCAAAGCCCGTCTCGCAAACTGATCGTGATTTGGAGGTTGAACAGCCACCGCTTGGCGGGGAACGTCACTCGGAGGCTGCGATTGGGCAGTTGCTCGACCTCGAAGGGATCATCGTACTCGCGGCTTCGTCGGCCGAGATAAGCCTTCAGGTCCCCATGCGCGCAGGCACAGGGCACGTTGATGCCGGGTAGGCCAAACTTGAGGCGGTCGATCCATCCCTGCTGGGGACCGACGCCGATCTTGCACCCCGGTGCAAAGTCGTAGAGCCAGGTTCGCTTACGGACACGCGGTGCAGGAGGCTGTGTCACTGATAGGAGCTATGGCTGTTTTTATGATGCTGGGAAGGTCTATAGTAGGCGCATTGACAGCCGGTTACGCTCGCGGCCCATCAGTGCAGGACCGTCCCTCCGCTGCTTTCGCGGCGGTTGCCTGCCAACTCCGCCACCTTTGAGGCCTGCCAAAATCAGGCAGCATCGTCTCGGCAAGCGCCACTTGCTCCCCCTGTTCAGAGACTGTCTAGGCTTCGAAAACTGACGATTGTTGCTCGCACTGACAGTCCGCTGCGGATGGCAACCGGATCCTGGCGTTTCGCCGCGAGCCGGACATTCCGCTTCCGACCCAACCCGGCCGCCTAGATCTCTATCGGCGCTTCCCAAAAGCGGTCATTCGTCGGTCGTCTGGCGACTTCGGTTCGAGGTGGGAAGCCGACCCTCGCGCCCGAGCCTTCCTACGTCCGCAGAAGTTTCGAAGCGGACAGTCGAAAGCCCTTGTCCGCATGGGGCCGGTCCGAAGATGCGCGTGTGGCCGCCCTATCAGGAAATTGAGTGGTCGGCAGAATGACATATGCCGAGATGGACGATACACCTCTGTCCCCAAGCTCAGCTCTGGCCATGATGCACAGCCCGGACAGCGGCATCCATCCCGACACGGTTGATCCAGGGCGTCTCGCCGAACTGGATGCCTACGGCGTCCTCGACACGGTTCCCGAGGAAGGCTTCGACGATGCGGTGCACATAGCGCGAACCATCTGCGATGCCCCGGTCGCGTTGGTCAGCTTGGTCGCCGCCAATCGGCAATGGTTCAAGGCGCGCGTGGGTTTCCAGCCCTGCGAGACCGACCTGAACTCCTCAGTCTGCAAGTACGTGCTGAGCGAGCCCGACCTGCTCGTGATCCCTGATCTTGCCGACGATCCGCGCACCAGTTCCAATCCCCTTGTGACCGGCGATCCGCACATCCGGTTCTATGCTGGGGCACCACTACGCACGCCCAGTGGCAGGGTGATGGGCAGCCTGTGCGTGATCGATGGCAAGCCCCGGCCCGAGGGCCTGACCGAAGCCCAAGCGGACGCGCTGCGGCGGTTGGCTCGGCAGGTTATGGTCCTGATGCGAGAGCGTCAGCAGGTCGCGCAACTACGGGCCGACGAGGAACAGGCTCGTGCGGCTTCCATCCGGCGGGCGGCGCAGGTCGAGTTGGGCGATCATCTCCGAGACGTGGACACGATTTCAGAGATGACCGCCAAGGCGGCGGAGATCGTCGGTCGGACCCTCGGTTCCAGCCGGGCAGGATACGGCGAACTCGACGCGACGGGAGAGTTCATCACGATCCATCAGGATTGGACGACGCTGGGTTCAGCCAGTCTGGTCGGCCGTCACCGCTTCGCCGACTACGGCGCGATCGGTGCGACACTCGATCGAGGAGAGATCCTGGTCGTTTGTGCCGTGACGGAAGATCCCAGGACCGCCGACCACGCGAAGCCGTTCACCGCGATCAACATCGGCGCCATGCTCAACGTGCCGGTGCAGGTGCGGGGTCGTACGGTCGGCCTGTTCTTCGTTCATAATCCCGAACCCCGCCCTTGGACATCGGAGGAGGTCACCTTCGCTCGCAACGTCGCCGACCGGGTGCAGGTCGGCATTGGACGGCTGCGTGCCGAGGACCAGCAGGCGGTGCTCAACCGCGAGCTATCGCACCGGCTGAAGAACACACTGGCCATCGTTCAGTCGATCGCCACGCAGACCCTGCGGACCGTCTCCGAGCGTGAGCCTGTCGAAGCGTTCGAGCGCCGCGTCTTGGCGCTGTCGCGGGCGCACGATGTGTTGTTGCAGCAGAACTGGTCGGCCGCGGGCATGCGCGATGTCATGGAGGGCGTGCTCAGCCTGCAAGCGCCTTTGGATCGGATCATGCTGAACGGCCCTGACCTCGACATAGGAGCCCAGGCAGCGCTGTCGCTGTCGATGCTGCTGCACGAACTCGCTACCAACGCGGTGAAATACGGCGCTCTCTCGAACCACACAGGCACGGTCTCGGTGTCATGGCGGGTCGCGGGCGACGACGGGTCGGAGTTCGTGCTCGACTGGATCGAATACGGCGGCCCGGCGGTAATTGCCCCGACAGGGCGTGGGGGGTTCGGAACCAAGCTCATTCGAATGGGTTTGCTTGGGTCTCGGCAAGCGGTCCTGCACTACGACACGACGGGCCTGCGGGCTGAGTTCAAAGCGCCTTTCCACGAAATCCAGTCTCATTAGGCGTGGTGTGATCCAGGAACTCCCCCCAGCTTCGGCGGCGGTCCTCGTTGTCGAGGACGACCCGTTGCTGATGATGGCGATGGTGGACTTCGTCGAGCAGGCTGGGTGCGAAGCCGTCGAGGCGCATACCGTAGCCGAAGCGATCCGGATGTTGGAGACGCGGACGGACATCCGGACGGTGTTCACGGACCTCGACATGCGCGGCTCGACGGCGGGCATGAAGCTCGCCTTGGTGATCCGCGAGCGTTGGCCTCCGATCGAACTGATCCTCACCTCCTCACAGGCGACGCCGAAGGCGCACGAGATGCCCGAGCGAGGTATCTACGTCAGCAAGCCCTTCGACCGTCGCCGGATCGTTGCCGTGATCCGTCAGTTCGCGGCGTAGTTACGTCGAACGTCTGCTCCTACCAGAATGCAGACCTCCGACTGCCTCTGGCTTACTGTCCGAGAAGGGTCGTGAGCGGGCGCGGTGGTTATGTCCGCTCTTATGCATGGCCGCCCGAAAGCGGACTGGCGGCAAACCACCCATCTGAGACGCTCACGCGAGCCCAGCGTTGCGGCAGATGCGGGCCGAAAGCCGCTAGTTTTCTTCGGAGAAGAACAGCCGGGCAAACGGACAGGCTTCTACTGGCTTGATGTCGTTGTTGAAGCCGATGCACTCCGCATCCGATAATCTCCGCCACGATATCCGGGCGGTTCACCGTCGCGTCCATTCAAGCCCCAGGGCGACCGCCATGCGGGTCAGGTCGAGGCTGGCACTGCGAGCGCCGATGATCTGCAAGCCGAACTGCTTGGCTCAGTCGAATCGCATCCAGCAATCGACTGGATTGCAGCTCTGCGACTCGGCTCACTTGAAAGCAGCTAGGATGGTCTTCGGCACCTTGCAAATATACGTATACTTCGGATTGACCATCTGCGTGCAGCGCGCCTCGGCGATCTGTGCGAGCAGCAGGTAACCCTCCGGCTCGGGGATGTTCCACTCGTCGGCAAGCCAGTAGATCATGTCGGCGAACGCGATACGCATCGCATCCTCGAGCGGGCGGGCACAGCCGAGCGTACAGAGATGCGTAGGCGTCTCGATCCGCGGATGGCCGAGCCGCACCGGCGCGGGCACGAGGCTCACCCGCAGGGTCACGTTTGCTCCTATCTCGATTGCCCCCATTCCGACTGCTTCACCGTCACCCTGGAGCGCGTGACAATCACCGATGAAGAAATGCGCACCGGGCTTCTCAACCCGCAACATCACAGTGTTGCCGGTAGTGACCTCCTGAACGTCGAGGTTGCCGCCATGAGTGCCGTTGTCCACCGTCAGGACTGCACCGTGGACGGGTGCTACGCCGATGACGCCGGCCATCGGCTTCACCGGCAGCCGGAGCCGGTCATTCCAGATCACATGCCCGTCGTGCACATCGACGACCTTGGTGCGGATGCCCCATTCCTTGCGGCGCACCCAATCCGGGAACATGCCGTGTCCGGGCCACAGGGAGCTGTAGCCGCGCTGGCCGAGTTCCATGTCGAGGATCTCGACCTTGAGCATGTCGCCCGGCTTCGCGCCCGCGACTTCTATCGGACCCGTCGCCCCATTCACGAACGGGAAGGTGACGTCGGCCTCGGTCAGGTTCTGCCCGAGATCCTTTATGACGCCGTCGCCGATGTTGATCACGCACTCGACCGTGACGATCTCGCCCGGTGCGATCCTGGCGACGAAGGGCTCGTCGCCCGAGAGGGCGTACTTGATCGTGCCCTGCTTGCTGATGCGCTGCGTCACACGGGGCTCCTGGTGGCGTTGGTTTCGAGGGATGGCGTGGGTCAGAGATGATGCCGCCAGGGCATGAGGATCCGTTCGGCCCGGCCGACCAGGAAGGTTAGGACGAGGCCCAACGCGATCGTGCCGACCAGCGCGGCGAAGACCTTCGGGATCGCGTATAGGGAGCCCGCCTTGAAGATGGCGTGGCCCAGACCCACGGAAGACGACATGAACTCGCCGACGATGGCGCCGATCAGCGCGAAGCCGACGGTGAGCTTCAGGCCAGCGAAGATGTCGGCGAGGCTCGACGGCACGACGAGCTTGGTGAAGATCTGCGGTTTCCGCGCGCCGAGGGTCCGCAGGAGGTTGATCTGGTCCGGGTCGACGCCGAGCGCGCCCTTGTAGGAGGTCACGAGGGCGACCACGACGACCGACAGCGTCGACATCGCCACCTTCGAGGCGAGGCCCGTGCCGAACCAGATGATGATGATCGGGGCGAGCGCAATGATTGGGATCGAGCCGATCGCGACGATGAACGGCTGCACGACCCGCGAGACGAAAGTCGAGTACCAGAGCGACAGGCCGGCGAGCGTGCCCACGATGTTGCCGATCAGGAACCCGAGCCCCGTCTCGAGGGCCGTGACGCCCGCGTCGCGCAGGAGCGTGCCGTCGGCGAGACCCTGCCAGAGGAAGCGGCCGATCGCGGAGGGCGAGCCGAACAGGAACGACGCTTGCGGGTTCAGGCGCGTCTGCCATTCCCAGGTCGACAGCAGGGCCGCAAGAAGCGCGACCTGCACGAGCAGGACGAGTACGCCCGCCCGCAGGCGCGCATTGTCGCGCGGCGGGGCCTTCTGGCTCTCTCCCGCGATGGTTGCCCGTCCGGTCACAGCGTCCGACATCTCAGGACCTCGCGGCAGCGCGGCGGATGCCACGCCCGGCACCGCCGAGCGTGGTGCGTGGGATGTCGAGATCGGCCCAGATCTGGCGGACATAATCGCCGAAACCGACGCTCTCCCGGGCCCCGATCATGTCGTCGGGCGCGCAGTCGAGGTCGATCGTGTAGCTGGCTTTGACGGCGGTCGGCCGCCCGCTCAGCACGAGGACGCGGTCGGCGATCGAGACGGCCTCCTCGATGTCGTGGGTGATCAGGAGTGCGGACTTGGCCCCCTCGCGCACGAGCCGCACCGTGTCGGCCTCGATCAGCAGCTTCGTCTGGAAGTCGAGCGCCGCGAAGGGCTCGTCGAACAGCAGGACGTCCGGATCGTTAATCAGGGTGCGGGCGAGCGCCACACGCTGGCGCATGCCGCCCGACAGGGTCGCGGGATAGGCCCCGGCGAACCCGTGTAGGCCGAGCTGGTCGAGAAGCGCCCGCGCCCGTTCGTCGGCCTGCCCGCGGGGCATCCCGCGCAGTTCGGTCCCGAGCTTCACGTTGTCGAGAGCCGTGCGCCAGGGCAGCAGCAGATCCTTCTGCAGCATGTAGCCGATCCCGCTCGGCGGCCGTCCGCGCCGGTCGAGGGGCGCGCCGTGCCAGAGGATGCGGCCCGAATCCACCGGTGTCAGACCGCAGACGGCGTTGAGCAGCGTGGTCTTCCCGCAGCCCGAGGGCCCGACGATCGCCACGATCTCTCCGCGGGCGAGCGCGAAGGTGAGGTCGCCGACGACGGGCAGGATCCGACCGCCCGACCGATACGCCTTGGCGAGGCGCTCGACGGCGAGCGGCGGCACGGGGTGGGGTGCGGCGTGCGGGGGGCCTTCGGACATGGGGGCGCCGGTCAACCGGCGCGCTTCGCAGCCTTGTTGGCAAAGGTATTATCGACGACCAGATCGAAGGTGAGCGAGCCCTTGATGTTGCCGAGATACTTCTGCATGCCCATCAGGCTTTCCCAGGCGTCCTTCTCGGTCACGACGGTTGAAGCCGGAATCTTGTATTTCAGCTCGGCCTCGATCGCCGCGTCCACGACCTCGCCCGGCAGATCCGGGAATTCCAGCCGCGCGACCTTCTTAGCGTAGTCCGGATCGCCGTAGGTCTTGCGCCCGGCCTCCTCGAAGGCCGTCACCAGAGCCTGCACGGTCTCGGGATCCTTCTGGATCGTGCCGGGCAGCACCATGATCCCGGTGTTGCAGAAGGGTCCGATGTAGTTCGAGAAATCGAACACGATCCTGGCGCCCTGCGCCACCGCCTGCGCCACGCCGGGCTGGTAGGCGACGGCGATGTCGGCCGCGCCGGCGAGCATGGCGGCGATCTCGGTTCCGGGGCTGACCGGTACGATCGTCGCGTCGACGCCGAGCTTCATCCCGTTGCTCTCGACGAGGCGTTTGGTGACGCTGAAGTTGGTGTTGGGCTCGGGCGACGTGGCGATCCGCTTGCCCTTGAAGCCCTTCGGATCGGTGAAAGGCTCAACCGTCTTCGAGACCGCAAAATAGTGGGCCCGCTGAACGACGGTGCCGACGACCATCCCGGGGCCGCCGTTCTCGCGCGAGATCACCACCATCGTGGGATCGCCGATGGCAAAATCCGCCGAGCCGCCCAGCACGGCCGCGAAGGTCTGCGTGTCACCGCCGGCGGCACTCACCTGCATGTCGAGGCCGTTCTTCTCGAAGATGCCGGCGTGCATTCCGACGTAGAGATTGATGTATCCGAGGTTGTGGACGGCCTCGCTGAAGCGGACGGTCTTGAGGCCCGCAGCGCGCGCGACTATCGGCGCCAGCGGCGCACCGACCGCCAGTCCGGCCAGACCTTTCAGGATCGAGCGCCTACGAAGCTGGGGCGACCAGGATTGGGGCATACGAACTCCGCGAGACCCAAGCGGGCGACCGGTAGATTGCCGCAGACGTGTGATCGCCTTGGTATACGATCGTACGATTACCGCTGTTGGCCATCCTACGACGCAAATAAGCTGCCAGATCGGGCGAGTGCTCCGGGTGATAAGAGGCCAAGCTGCTCCTTAAGCTGCCCAGGACGGAAGGCGCACGCAAACGCATCTCGATTGGCTGCACCGCCATCACAGCTCGCGCTGTAAGATGCATCTGGCTGCAGCGGGTCCGAAGCAGTCGACCAGATCTGGCCGTAAGCAGAACGGCCGCTTCGAAGAATGCCGGCCGGAAAAGCGGACGGCCTCCTATCGACCCAACGCGGCCACCCGGATCGCCCGCGGCGCATCTCCAAAGCGGCCGTTCCTTAGTCCTACGGCAACTTCGCCTCGGGGTGGCAAGTGGACCCTAGCCTCGCGCAACGAAGCGTTGTGGCGGCGGTCGACGCCTGCGGAGGTGTCATACATTCGCGAAACGACGAAGGCTGGTGAGGAATTCGGTCCAGGTCCGTTAGGATACGTATGAAGCCATGACCATGATGCATCTCAGTCCTCGCTCACCTTCAGTTGAGGCTCCTCGGCGCAAATCGCCGCGAGGAACTCGATGAAATGCCGCACGCGCGAGGGCATGCGTCGCCCGGCGGCCGTGACCGCGTTGATCGGGAAGGTTGGCGGCGCATATTGATCCAGGACCTGAACCACCTCGCCCGAGGCGAGCACATCGGTAAACAGCCAACTTGCGTGGTGAGCGATGCCGAGGCCCGACAGTACGGCGCTACGGACATGTTCGGCATCGTTGGTGCGGAACGCACCGCCACCCTCGACAGTGACCTGACGGCCGTCCACTTCGAAACCCCACCCGACGATATCCCTCTGGTAGACGTAGCCGATGCGGTGATGCTGGCGAAGTTCGTCCACGGTCATTGGCGTGCCATGTCGAGCAAGGTATGCGGCGGATGCCAAGGTGATCATCCGCATGTCGCCGATACGCCGTGCGACGAGGGCTGAGTCCGAAAGGCGCCCGATGCGGATCGCGACGTCCATCCCCTCCTCGATGAGGTCGACATGCCTCCCGGAGACCTCCATCTCGATGGACACGTCGGGAAAGGCTTCCCTGAAACCGGCAAGCCGGGGAATGACGAACATCCTTCCGAAGGCCGGGGAGAGGGTGATGCGGATCAGCCCCGCCGGAGCCGACTGTCCCGCGGCGACCCTCTCCTCGGCAAGGTCGAGATCCTGCAGGATGCGCAGGGTGTCCTCGTAATAGTCCTGCCCCGTAGGCGTCACGGAGAGGGTACGCGAGTTCCTTGCGAGCAGTTGGGCGCCCAAGCGCGCCTCAAGCGCAGCGAGCTGCTTGCTGACCGTAGGCTGGCTGACGTTCAGATCTCGCGCCGCCTGCGAAAAGCTTCCGCTCTCGACAACCCGTACAAACATTCGCATTGCATTAAACTTATCCATCGCTGCCATTCCATTTCGGAATAGAACTTATATTGGCCAAAGCTCTTTCGGAGTCGGCTTAACGATTTAATGTAGGGTGGGAAAGGTAAGCTCGTGACCGCTTCCAATATATTAACGCCCCCTCCGCCCATTCCATCGTCATGCATTCATGCCCGATGACGGTCATTGCCGGGAAGGATCTGCTACACCTCGCGAGCACACGTTCAGTTTTTACGCTCAAAGAAGCGTCATATTAGCCTGTTCAATACAAACTACGTAGCGATATCGGCATGTCGTGATTGGTGCGATATCGGCATGGGACATATTGTCATTACAAGGTCGGGGCGAACTACTACAGCATTCCTGCTCTCGGCAAGGGAGGTTTGAACGCCATGTGGACTTACGAAGCACCTTTCGAAGCTGTCGTGGACATCTCCGGTCGCCTTGCTTTCTACCCCGACCGCGTGTCGGTCCAGTTTGCTGGCTAGGCTAGCTCTCCCTCCGTTTCCACCTCAGCACCAATTCTCAGAGAGAATAGATACTATCGTAATTTTTCTAATATCATTCCAAGATCGAATGTGGATGATCCATACACAACGGGCTGCGATGGCCCGGGATGGGATGGTCAATCATGACGATGAGGCTTTACGGCGACCCCGGCTCAGGTAGCCTGCGGCGCGTAACGACCGCTGCAAAGATCATGGGAGTTGAACTGGAGCGGGTGTTCGTCGACCTGTTTAAAGGTGAAAGTCAGACCGCCGAATTCAAGTCTCGCCTCAATCCGCACGGCCTGACACCAGTTCTTGAGGACGGGGATTTCATTCTCTACGAGGCCGCCGCGATCAACTTATACCTGGCTAACAAAATCAATTCGCCGCTGTTGGGTAACACTGAGAAGGAGCGTTCACAGGTGCTTCAATGGATGTTTTGGTCCGGCGAGCAGTGGCGCACCTTCACCGTCACGATCTTTGACGAGCGTATCGGCAAGACCGTCATGAACCTGCCCAAGGATGAAAATCTTATCGCCTTCGCCGAGGGGAAGATCCGCTCTTCGGCCAGGGTGCTCGATAAGCATCTGGAAGGCCGCGCGTTCATGGTCGGCAATGCGCTGACGTTGGCTGATCTCGACGTCGCGGCCCCCTTTTCCCAGGTCGACAGGGCGCGGTTCCCAATCAAGGAATATCCCAATCTGGTCGCCTGGCATGACAATCTTCTCCGGTCATTCCCGGCGTGGGCGGAAACGAAGGCGGAAGTCGACAATCGGATGGACACCTTCCTGGAGAGCGTCGGCGTAAAGCTTTGACAGCCGGCCTTCAGGCCCGGCCTTCTCGCCTATGAGGATGTTGTTCTTTGGCGGGGCCGTGATGGTCTCCTTCACGTAACGCCGGGCGGTCAATCCCCCGTCGACACGTCCATCCGTCACGCCTCAGCATGGTGCCACTCCTCACTCCCCTACGGACGCCAGACGGAGTCCTCAGGCTGATCAGGGTGGAACTCCGATGGCGGCCGACCTGTACGGGGATGCTACCGGTCAGCTGCCGCTCGCGGACCGTAATGCCAGGCATACGCATCCATGATGGACCGGACGAGGTCCCTCATTGGCTCCTGCAGCTCGGGGGTCCGCGAGTGGTTTCGGATCTCGACGCCGTGACGCTCGCTCCGGATAAGGCCGGCCTCCCGAAGTACCTTGATGTGCTGGGACAGGGACGACCGCGGAACGACGCGCTCGCCCGTGTTCGCCAATGCCGTGCACGTGCCGCCGGAACACACGCCCTCGATTTGCGCGAAGATCGCTGCGCGCTCCGCGTCGCCAAGGGCGTGCAGGATCGCGTCTGGTCGTACGTCCTCGATGGCGGGATGGGAAGGCTGGCGCATGCGATTTCCATAAACGGCCTTGACAGCGAGTTCAATAATCCGGAAATCCTGAACAACGGGATAAATGAATTAATCCGCACCGGAACGCGGTGCTCGCCCTTTTGAAAGGTTGCAAGATGGCCAAGCTCACTGGGAAAGTCGCTGTCGTGACGGGGGCCTCGAAGGGCATCGGAGCGGCCATCGCCAAGGCGTTCGCCTCTGAAGGCGCCAAGGTGGTGGTGAACTACGCGTCCAGCCGGGAAGGCGCCGACGCCGTCGTGGAGGCGATCAGACATGCCGGCGGAGAGACGATCGCGGTCGGCGGCGACGTCTCGAAGGCGGATCAGGCGCAAGCCCTGGTCGAAGCCGCCGTCGCCGAGTTCGGACGACTGGACGTACTGGTGAACAACGCCGCCATCTACGCCATGGTGCCCATCGAGCAGGTTACCGAGGAATACTACCACCGGACCTTCGACGTGAACGTCCTCGGTCTCCTTCTGACTACCCAAGCCGCGCTCAAGCACCTCGGCGAGGGCGGCAGCATCATCAATATTTCGTCGAACGTGACGACCCTGTTGCCGCCAACGTCGGCCGTCTACGCGGGAACGAAGGGGGCCACCGAGTCCATCACGGGGGTGCTCGCCAAGGAGCTGGGCGCGCGCAAAATCCGGGTGAACGCCCTCCTCCCCGGTGTCGTCGAAACTGAGGGCACCCGTGCCATGGGGATAATCGGCTCGGACTTCGAGCGATACGCGATTGCAAGCACCCCGCTCGGACGCATCGGCCAACCGAACGACATCGCCGGCGTCGCGGTCTTCCTGGCCTCGGACGACGCCCGCTGGATGACCGGCGAGCGCCTGATGGCGAGCGGCGGCTTCCGTTAAGCGCGCGAGGAGGTTCCCCGATGTCCGTCTCCGACAGCGCTCCGCTGTTTCGCCCCTTCCAGCTCAAAACTCTCGATCTGAAAAACCGCATCGTGATGGCGCCTATGACCCGCGCCATGGCCCCTGGGAGCGTCCCGCGCGAGGCGAACGCGGCCTATTACAGGCGCAGAGCCGAGGGACAGGTTGGGCTGATCCTCTCGGAGGGCACGGTCGTAGACCGTCCCGCATCGCGCAACCATCCCGAAGTGCCGTCCTTCTACGGCGAGGCCGCCCTCGCCGGGTGGAAGGGCGTCATCGATGCCGTCCACGAGGCCGGCGGGCGCATGGCACCGCAGCTCTGGCACACCGGATCGACCAAGCACCTGCAATGGGAGCCGGCGGCCCCGGTCGAGAGCCCCGCGGGTCTGTTGGCTCCCGGCACACCGCGGGGAGAGGCCATGAGCGAGGAGGCCATCGCCGATACGGTGGCGGCCTTCGCCACCGCGGCGACCGAGGCTAGGCGGCTCGGCTTCGACGCGGTCGAGATCCACGGTGCGCATGGATACCTGATCGACCAGTTCTTCTGGTCCGGCACGAACCTGCGCACCGACCGCTACGGCGGCGCGACCATCAAGGAGCGGGCGAGGTTCGCGGGTGAGGTCGTCGCTGCCGTCCGGGCGGCTGTCGGCCCCGACCTCCCGCTCATCTTCCGCGTGAGCCAATGGAAGCAGCAGGATTACACGGTGAGGCTGGCCGAGACGCCGAAGCTCATGACCGAATGGCTGCTGCCCCTGGTGGAGGCAGGCGTCGACATCCTCCATTGCTCCCAGCGTCGCTACTGGGAGCCTGAGTTCCCGGAGATCGACGGGACGGACGGACTGAACTTCGCGGGTTGGGCCAAGAAGCTGACGGGTGCCGCGACGATTGCCGTCGGGTCGGTCGGCCTGTCCAGCGATTCATTGTCCGCCTTCTGTGGCGAGAGCTCCACCAGCGTGGGCCTGGAGCGGCTGATCGAGCGCATGGGGCGGGACGAGTTCGACCTCATCGCGGTCGGACGGACACTGCTCAGCGATCCCAACTGGGTCCTGAAAGCGCAAGGACGGAACACTGAATCCCTCAAGGGCTTCGAGTTCGCCTCTCTCTCCGAACTCGTCTGATCCCCGCCTTGGCACGAGACATTCCGGGAGAAGGGACCTGTATGGAAACCACAGCCTTGACCGCCCAGCGGTATGGTCAATCCGACGTGCTTGAGTTCACCACCTTCGAACTGCCATCACTCGGCAGCGGCTTGGCCCGCATCACCGTGAGGGCGACCGGGGTTAATCCGGTTGATGCCAGACGGATGACAGGCGAGTTCCGCTACGGCACGCTCCCCCTCTCGTTCGGCACTGAGTTCGCCGGTACCGTGGTCGCGCTGGGGGGCGATGCTGCCGGATGGGGCATCGGCGATGAGGTCCTGGGATCGGGTGGCGACTTCACCCATGCCACGGTCATTGATGTACCCGTCGCTAACCTAATCAGACGCCCGCCGTCGGTTCCCTGGCAGATCGCTGGCTCGCTGGCCGGGGCGGCGCAGACCGCCATGACGATCCTAAAGGAGCTCGGCCCAATCTCCTCTCTCCTCGCCCATGGCGGTGCCGGCGGCGTCGGTTCGATCTTGCTGCAACTCGCCCGACGTCGGGGGATTGCCGTCGTGGCCACTGGCTCGGAGGTCAACCAGGATTACCTCGCCTCGCTCGGCGCGATCCCGGTCGTGTACGGACCTGGCCTTATCGAGCGGCTGGAAATGGCTTGGCCCGACCTGTTCGATGCAGCCATCGATATGGCGGGCACGGACGAGGCGACCCGAGGCTCGCTGGCCCGCGTGAAACCGGACGGGACCGTCGGGTCCGTAGCTGCGCTGCAACCCTCGTCGCTGCGGATCAAGCAGATTTGGAGACGACGCGACCCAAAGGTCGTCGAGCGCATCTTAGCCGCCATCGTGGCCGGTGACCTCGATTGGGAGGTCAGCGCAACCTACCCCTTCAGCGATGCGCCGAACGCCTATGACGCGATCCTAGGAAGGCACGTCCGAGGGAAGAGCGCGCTCGTATTCTGAGCCGCCAAGCGGCCGCCGCCTCCACCTCCAACGGAAACCGCCGGCTGTGCCGATGTTCGAAACACGTCTCCTGATACAACTTAAGGTTGAGCGAGGACCATGCAAGTATTCATGACGGGCGCCACCGGCTACATCGGAAGCGCCATCGCCCGAAGGCTGCTGGAAACGGGAAACCAAATCGTCGCGCTCGCCCGTTCCGATGACGCCACTCGGAAACTGGAAAAGCAGGGCATTGAGCCTCTCCACGGCGCACTCACCGATACGCAGATCCTCACGCATGCGGCTCGGAGCGCCGACGGCGTCATCCACAATGCCTTCGACATGAGCACGGGCGACTTCGCGACGTCCAACGCCCTCGACGCCGAAGCCGTCGAAGCCCTGATCGTCGGGCTGCAAGGGAGCGACAAGCCGCTTGTCTACACCAGCGGAACCGGGGTGCTGGGAGATACCGGGGCGGCCATCTACGACGAGGAGACCCCCATCGCGGCGTCGGAGCTGCCCGCTGTCAGGTCGCTCCAGATGCGCCTTAAGATCGAGAGGACGGTCTTGGATGCACCCGGCCTGCGCGGCATCGTGCTGCGCCCCCCCAACGTCTACGGGCTTGGCGACGGCCGTGCCGTATTCTGGATGATACGGGCCGCCGCCCAACGGCTGGGGGCCGTCCCGTACGCGGTCGGGGCAGGCGACAACTTCTGGACCTTCGTCCATGTCGACGACTTGGCCGACCTCTTCGTCCTGGCTCTCGAAAAGGCCCCCGCCGGGCAGCTTTTCCACGCCGGGGCTCAGAACGGGCTTCGCACCCGGGACATAGCGGTCGCCCTTAGTCACGGCATGGGGCTGGGCGGGAAGACCGTCGCCCTGGACGGCCCCGCGCTCGCCGAAGCCATCGGCTTCCCGCCGATGGCCGACTACTGGTCCTCTAACAGTCAATCATCGAGCGAAAAGGCACGTCGAATGCTCGGTTGGAAGCCCAGGCATGCCGACCTCCTCGCCGAGGTGGCCCAAACCTCGGTCTAGGACGGTACCCGTCTGGGAAGTCTCGTCCGCACGCAGCGGCGCTTCCCTGTGCGCGGCATGTCCCAAGCCCTGGCGCCTTCTTCGCTCCATCCCCTCGATCCGCTCGCTTCGTCGAGGCATCATCCATGTCGAAAAACATCTTCGTCATAGGCGCCACTGGCTATCTCGGCGGCGTGCTCGCGCGGCACTTCGTCGAGGAGGGGTACGAGGTCGCCGGCTTGGCACGGACGGAGGAGGCCAGCGCGAGGCTGGCGAGGGATGGGATTGCGCCGGTGTTGGGCAACCTCGACACCGCCATAGCCACTGTGTTGGCAGCGGCATTCAATGCCGACGTGGTGGTCTTCGCCGCCCTGGTCGAGTTGGACCGCGAACCCGAGGTCCTGGAGCGATTGTGCCAGGCGCTTGCAGGAACGGGCAAGACGCTGATCTTCACTTCCGGAAGCAGCGTCTTCATGAAGCGAACCGACGGTGATTGGACTTCGGACGCGATGGCCGAGGACGACCCGTTCGAGCCCGTCGCGTTCCTTAGCGAGCGCGTGAGGACCGAGCGCATCGTGCGAGTGGCAACGGAAACAAGGGTTCGCGGCATGGTGGTCCGTCCCCCGGCGATCTGGGGACCGGGCGACAACGGGCAGGTGGCCCGGGTTTACCGCACCGTCGCAACCGCGGGGGCAGCCTGCTACGTTGGCTCGGGCTTGGCGGCCTATTCGAGCGTCCACCACGCCGATCTGGCGCGGCTGTACTCGCTGGCCATCGACCGTGGCGTGCCCGGCGCCCTGTACCACGCAGCCGGTGGGGAGATCGCCTGGCGGTGGATCGCGGAAGCCGTCGCCCGAGACCTGGGCGTACCGACCCGCAGTCTTTCCATGGAGGAGGCGCAGGAGATGTTCGGGCCGCTCGGCGCGATGATCTATTCCGCGTGCAGCCGCTCGCTCGACCCCCGTGCTCGAACGGAACTTGGCTGGAAGTCGGTCCATGGGGACATGCTCTCGCAGGTCGGGGAACCACGGCTGCGCGCACTCGCGGGGGTGGAAGCACGGGCACCCGGAGACACTTCATCCGGGCATGCCTTTCCGGGTCAGTGAAGTTGCGTCAAGCGCCGGCGAACCTGCTGCCCATGCATGGATTCAGCTCACTTCAGTATAGACGAGCTCGGCTATGACGAAAATCAAGGCTTTGATTGTCCGCGCCACGAGCAACGTCGGCGGGTATGTCGTCGAACGATTGGCCGCCGCTGGAGTGGTCGAGCCGATTGCAGGGGTGCGGACCCCGGATAAGGCCAAACCACTCCAGGATGAGTGCATCGCAACGGTCGATCTGGATCTCTCCAGCCCGAAGCCGGACTGGGTTTCACGGCAGACGGTGACCGGTTACCGACCCTTTTCCGGTCGTGAAGTGTCCCATGCAGAATGGTTCATTGCGACTGATCTGGCCGATAGCCCCTGGTCCGCTTCTGAGGAAGTCCGCCGGAGAAGTGGACGGTCTCGTAGCGACCCAAATGCACATCTCAGTACTTGAAGGTATAGCTCGAAAGCGGCCCTGTGGGCTCTGCAATCGATCTCGTAACATAGGTGGCACCATCGTGATCTAACATGATGCGTGTCTCGCCGAAGCGTTCAGCACGGTTGATGGGAAATGCAACAATTTCAGGCATTGAGCGCAGTTGCGTTTCGTCAAAGTCTCATGGCGGCCGGATGCACACTGACCGATCTTCATGATGCCGGTGGCGCCGGACGGCACTGGAACGGGGCGCTCGACGCTGATCCAGCGTTGATCGTGCGCTGCCAGACCGGCGAGCAGGTATCTCGCGCCCTGTGCCTCGCTCGGGAGGTCCATCAGCCGGTGTCGATCCACAACGGCGGGCAGGACTGGTTAGGGCGTTCGCTGCGCGACGGTAGCGTCGTCCTCGATTTGTCTGCCATGACAACGATCAGCATCGACGCGGAGCGGCGCGAGGCGGCGATCGGTGGTGGCGTCACCGCGGGGCAACTGAACGCGGCGGCGGGGGAACAGGGTTTGACGGCCATCATAGGCAACGACGGCGCCGTGGGTATGGCCGGCCTGTTCATGGGCGGGGGCTACGGACCCTTGATGACGCGCTTTGGCCTGGCGTGCGACAGTCTTCTGTCCGCCGAAGTCGTCCTGGCCGATGGCAGGATAGTCTGCTGTGATGCCAACGACGAGCCCGACCTCTTCTGGGCGCTGCGCGGGGGCGGTGGCAATTTCGGCGTCGTCACCGCTGCGCGCCTGCGCCTGTATGACTTACCGCCACCACTGGTCATTACCGTGGTCTTCCCTTGGTCAGACGCGCGTGCCGCGATCATGGCATACGCTGAGTTGATGCAGTGTGCCCCCGCTGAACTGTTTGGGTCGGCGGTGCTGGCCGTGGGGCCTGGTGGTGCGCCGGTGGCAGTCGTGTCCCTGGTATGGACCGGCGCGGACGACCGAGGCGAGACCTTCGTAACCGAGGTGGTCGCGGCAGGCACGCCGATCGTCGTGAAAGCCGGGCTGATGCCGGCAAGTGCGCTCCTCTCGCTGACCGACGGCAAGCTCATGCAGGGACGCGGCTACGATGTCGGCACGCGCTGGTTCGCCACCTTATCCGCCGACGCCATCGACTCTTTGATTGCCGGGTTCGAGGCGCGGACATCGGCTCTGTCATCGATCATCGTGCACCACTGTTACGGCGCTGCGACGGCCATCAGCGCGGACGCCACGGCCTTTGGGCAGCGCGAACCGCACTTCACCGCCTTGCTCTACGCCACCTGGGACCCGCCATCTGCCGACGGGGCGGTGCCTCGCGCCTGGACGGCGCAACTGATGGCCAATCTAGCGCCTGCCGCAATGCCGGGCGGTTACGCCAACCTGCTACCTGATGCGTCGACCGAGCAGGTCGCCGGGGCCTACGGTCCGAACGCGGCCAAGCTAGCGGTTCTCAAACGCCGGTACGATCCTGACGGCGTGCTGCGGGCTATCCCGCTGCCGTCACGCTGATGCGGTGGCGAATGGCGGTAGTTGCCTATTACAGCCCGGAAGCGGACCGGAAGCTTTCCACCCAACCCAGCCATTCAGGGGCGCCCGGCGCAGGACTGGATCTGGCCGTAAGCGGTCTATCCGCTTCGGAGCAGGCCGACCGGAAAAGCGGACGGCCTGCTACCGACCCAATCACGCCGAAGAAGCTCTCCGATGGTAAATCCGCAAGCGGCCATTTATCCGGCGGCTGGAGGCGTCCGGGCGCTTGGCTGATCGAGCTGTCGACGTAGCGATCCACGTCCGTCGCACAGCGGGACGTAGTTGGATACATCAACGACAAGATCGGCTAGTCGTCCCAAACGAACAGAGCTGACATTCTTGCCCGGAAAAGGGGAAGGCCTCCATCACAAGGGCCCTCGCTCTCCCTCCGATCGCCCCGAGCCAGCGCCAGATGCCGAACTTGATAGAGTCCAGCCTGCGTGCCACCGCCGAGGGCCTTGTGGCGCTGGTGGCGGCCTGCAATCGGCTGCGGCTTCCGTGGACGCAGCACCCCTTCGTGGTCGGCGTCCACGCGCCGATGCGCGAGGAGCTAACCCTGCGGGATCTGCGCGTAAGCGGGACGATCCCGGCGGGGCTCAACGGCCGCTACCTCAAGATGGGTGCCAACCCCGCCGGCCCGACAACGCGCGGCCACGACTGGTTCCTGGGCGACGGCATGGTGCACGGTCTCTGCATCGAGGACGGAAAGGCCTTGTGGTACCGTAACCGCTGGATCGGCTCGCGTGCGGCGTCCGCAGCCCTCGGCCGGCCCGCTGCACCGGGGCCGCGCCGCGGCGACGACACCGTGAATACCAACGTCGTTGAGATCGGTGACCGCGCCTTCGCCGTGGTCGAGGCCGGCAGCTTTCCCGTCTTGTTGTCCGAGGACTTGGAGACGCAGCGCTACAATCCGTTCGACGGCACCCTCGCCGGCTCCTTCACCGGACACCCGCATCGCGACCCAGCGACCGGTGAGACACATGCCGTCGCCTATGACGGCCGCATCTGGGACAGCGTGCGCCACGTCGTCATATCGCCCGCCGGTCGCGTTGTGCGTGACGTAGCGATTCCGGTCGAGCACGGCCCCTGCATCCACGATTGCGCGATCACGACGCGCTTCGTCGTCGTGCTGGACCTGCCCGTCACCTTCTCGATGCGGGCGGTGTTGGCAGGACACCGCTTCCCGTTCCGTTGGAACCCGGCCCATGCCGCCCGCATCGGCCTGCTCCCGCGGCATGGTACGGCCGCCGACATCGTGTGGTGCGCGATCGAGCCGTGCTTCGCCTTCCACGTCGCCAACGCCTATGACGACGTTGACGGGCGCGTGGTTCTCGACGTGGTGGTCTACGAGCGGGTGTTCGCCTCGGCCAGCGGCGGCCTCGACGCACCGGGTTGGCTGGAACGCTGGACCGCCGACCCGGCGACGGGACAGGTCGACCGTCGGGTGATCGATCCCGCGGCGCAGGAGTTCCCCCGGATCGACGAGCGTCGCTTCGGACAACCCCACCGGTACGTCTACACGGGCTCCGTCCCCGCCGACGGCAACACGCAGCTCGTGGACGCGACGCAGATCTACAAGCATGACCTAGCAACGGGGGAGCGGCATGTGCACGAGTTCGGCCCTGACAGTATCCCGGGAGAGTTCGTCTTCGTGCCGGCCAGGCCGGAGGCCGGCGAAGACGAGGGCTGGCTCGTTGGGCTCGTCGTCGACACATTGAACGACACGACTGATTTCATCATCCTCGACGCGCGCGCGTTCGAGGCGGCACCCGTCGCCACGGTCCATCTCGGGCACCGGATCCCGCCAGGCTTTCACGGAAACTGGTTTCCAAAGCATATGGCCGAGTGACTGTCGCCGGATGCTTCGGCACCCGGTACGCGTTCATGTGCCGTAGGGCGTGCGGTCGTCGACCCCGCCGCGTTTCGGTCAGTCGGATTCCAGATGCCGGGGCGCCCCGGCATTGCAATCGCAAGATCGCAAGGTCGACCAGTTGGGAACCTCAGCGCACCACCGAACGACGTCAATCCTGCAACGACCGAAGCCTCGCGCCGCCGCTCCAGTGTGCTGGTCAACACATCAGGGCGAGTCGCGCACCGGCGTATAAATGCATGAAATGCTCCCCGGTGGGTTCGAATGGCGGCAGGGCACGAGAAATTACAACGCCGTATTGTCATGGACAATCATATGCGTACTGGATGATAATATCCGCGGTCATAGTACAGGATCGGCATGTCGCCTGAGGTGATATGGGCCGGGACCATCGCGCTCATCAGCGCGAACCGCGAGCTGATCCAGCACATTTTGGACTGAGAAGATCCAGGTTGCCGGGTCGACGCTACGATCAGCCAATTGCGGGCTTCGAATTCTAGATTGATGCTCATCAGCTTGCCCGCTTAGCACTCCAGATACCGCTGCACTCAACTAGCCCGCCCGAGGTACGCCACGTGCCGCTACCGCTGCCCTTCGCGGTCAAACTGCCGGCGATCGGCACCTTGTTTGAGCTCTGGGTGATCGTAGCCTGCACGGCGCCACCAGCCGATACGCCGCCGTCGATGTCCACCTCCTCGCCGGGGATCGAGGCGTCGCTGTTCTTGATCTTAACGCGATAGCTCGTGCTGGCCGAGCAAGGTCCCTCAGCCGTGGTCGCCACGATGGTCCAGGAGCCGTCGAACTGGTCCGGCACGCGCACCTTCTTCGTAGCTGCAACCGCCGGATAGAGAGACCCGGCTAGCAGGATAGTCGCAAGGATTGAGATGGGCATACGGGTCACAGGCAGCTCCAACGGTTGCGCCGCCGGGGGTGACCACGCCTTCGAAGAACGGAAGCGTCGTCTAAATAGTTTCAGCTCTCGTCAATGATGGGGTGTCAGTTCAGTCAAGCTTGCGCTCAAGCTGAACCGTAGCTCGTTCTCGGCCACGCCGCAGCGACTAAACTGCATGTACTCATACATTGAGCATTCTCGATTTATCGAACCTGGTGCTGAAACCTTTGCATCAGCAGGGCCGTACAGGGCCGTTGACGCCCCATCCGGGCGCCGCTCCGCGGGAGTGGAATTCCAAAGCCTTACCGGCCACGAACGTCCACCGCCGCCGAACTCAGGAGACCACGATGGTGAAGATCACCTTCTCGCTCGCCGCAGCAACCCTAATTGGCAGCCTCGCTCTCGGTGTCGGCACCGCGTCCGCAGCTCCAATGCCGGTGAACGGCGTGCAGCCCGGGCAGTCGGATGTTACGCAAGTCCGTATGATGCACGGCGACCGGATGACGATGAAACAGCGCATGATGCATAAGCGTATGATGCGTCATCACATGATGAAGAAGCGGATGATGCACCACATGTGAGGCATCACTTCCACCGTGAAAGGGGGGGCTCCTCGCGGAGCCCTTCCTCCTCTATTGCTCAGCCTGATCGATGAGGCCAACGCGTTGTCTCGCACCTACAGGCTCGCGGCAGTGCCCTGCCCTTCGTATGCAGGATGCTTCCGTTGGATCGTGACGTCCGCGGATGGCCTCTTCTTCGAGAGATCGACATACCCCTACGCGACCAAGGCAGCCGCCATGATCGTGGGCCGCATCCGAGTGGCCGATCTCGGCGAGGTCCCCGCGAGACCGGGACGTAGATGGCCGACCGCATCCCGAGGGGGGCGATGACGTCGCGCTTGACCCGGGGATCGAGAAGCACGTCCGGACACAGCACCGGCTTGCCCGTCATCAGGCAATGACCCGAAAGGCTGCCGTCCAGGGGCCGTCGCAACCCGACGTGTCCGGCGAGCGAACCGCGTCCCGAACGGTAGATGAGCTCGTCCCCCTCGCGCAGCTCGATGACCCCGCCCTCGGCCTGCGGGACGGCCTCCATGACGCCTGCGACGAGTGCGTCGAGGATCGCGTTCCGGTCCCCGGCCGCTCGAGTGACCGCGGTCTGGGCCGCGATCAAGACGTTCTGCTGCGCGATCAACGCCGCCTGCCCCGAGAGGATGCGCTCGCGCTCGGCCACCGAACGGCGCAGGTCCATCTGGGTCATCACCTGCCCGGCGAGCGCTCGCAGAGCCCCCGCCTGAGGCTCGGTGAGCCCTTCCAGCCGGGGCGCCAGGTCAATCACGCACAGGCTACCCAACCTCTCGCCGCCCGCAGCCTGAAGCGGGGCCCCTGCGTAGAAGCGCAGGTACGGCTCACCCGTGACGAGGGGGTTTTCGCGGGTGCGGGAGTCCAGCGTCAGGTCCGGGATGACCAGCAGGTCCGGTGCGCCCAGGACATGCGCGCACACCGACTTGTCGAGGGACGTCTCGCACGGGGCGAAGCCCGCCTTCGCCTTGAACCATTGGCGGTCGCCGGTGACCAGGCTCACCAGGGCAACCGGGGCGGCACAGGTTATGCGGGCCAACTCCACGATGTCATCGAACCCCTTCTCGGGAGGCGTGTCGAGGATGTCGTAGTCCCGCAGGGCATCGAGACGCCGGATATCGGCCACCTCGGACGGAGGCGTCGTCGGATCGGTCATGCTGCGGCTCGTTGGCGGGGGCTTGTGCGCTCGCCGACGCCAGACCGCGGATTGGCGCGTTGCTGACCGCTGGTGCCATCAACAACACGGTGTCGTCACGGTGGTTGCCGGCTCGATGACCGACCGCTTTCAATCCCGCCTCTCGACCGCGAAGGCGACGGTGCCTGCAAGAGGCGAGCTACGCTCGCCGATCGCTTACGCCATCGGTTTGGGGAGGGTCAGGTCCAGCTGCGCGCTCTCCGTGTCCCGTCCCATCCTACGGTCGAGGGCGCGAAGGACCGGCGTGACGGTGACGCCGTGCAGAAGGATGGAGATCAGCACGGTCAGCCCGGCCGTGGCCCAAAGGAGATCCATCTCCTCGAAGGCGGCATGACCGGTTGCGAACGCGAGGTAGTAGACCGTTCCCAACCCACGGATACCGAAGAAGCTCACGACGGCACGGTCCTCGGTGGATCGCCCGCTTCCGAGCAGTCCGATCCAACAACACAAGGGTCGCGCGACGAGAAGCGCGAGCAGGGCGAAGGCAACCGCCGGCCAGGTCAGGGCACGGAGCAGCCCGCCGCTGACAAGCACCGCCCCAAAGCCGATGAGCAGCACCATCATCAGAAGGCGTTCGAGCTCCTCGGCGTAGTCGTGCATCTTGCGATGGTATTCATGGCCGCGACTTGATGCACGCAGCGCAAGGGCCGCCGCGAACACGCCGACGAAACCGTATCCGTCGAGAACCTGGACGCATCCATAGGCGATGCAGGTCACGCCGAGCGCCACGAAGCCGTCTCCGGTGCGGGAAAGCTTCGACAGGTTGGGCAGGTGAAACATCAGCCATCCCAACGCTCGGCCGACCGCCGCGCCGAAAACGGCCCCCACGGCGATCTTCCAGAGCACGTCGACCGCAAGCCAATGCGACCACGACATTCCGGCAAGACCGCCACCGGCGAGGCCAATGGCGAGGTTCACGAAGGGAAAGGCGAGGCCGTCGTTAAGCCCTGCCTCCGAGGTCAGGGCGAACCGCGGCTCGTCCTCATGGTCCTCGTCGGGATGACCAACCTGAACGTCGGATGCCAGGACCGGATCCGTCGGAGCCAGGGACGACGCGAGGAGCAGTGCCGACGCGAGACCAAGCCCAAGCAGGGTCGATCCCAGCACGGTCAAGGCGAGGATCGTCAGCGGCATGCCAATACCCAGGAGCCGCCAAGTCACCGACCAAGTTCGCCAACCGAACAGGCGGTCGATTTTGAGGCCCGCTCCCATCAACGAGATTACGACCACGGCCTCGGTGGCATGCTCAATCAGCTTGGCGTGGGAGCCGGGATGGGGTGTGAGTTCCGCGACGACCGGGATGGTCGACAAGGCCGCACCTATGCCGACGCAGCAGATGGGAAGCGAAAGAGGCAGCGCCCGGAGTACCATCGGCAACCATGCCGTCAGAAGCACCAGGACACCGAACCCGGCGACGACGACGACATAGGTTTCCATGACGATTCAATCGGTCCCCGAATCCGTTGTTCACCGAAACGACGTGCCCGAGACGATGGCGGCGGGCCTGTATCGCCACACTGCATCTCTCGAACGAGACCGTCGCGTAAGGGCGGCGGCTGCCTTCAGGTCTCGCTGGCCCGGTCGTCGGCCGGTTGCCGGGGCTTCCCCTCTTCGTCCAGGGCCACGTAGGTGAAGACCCCTTCCGTGACCTTCTCTGGATTGCTCCCGGTACGGTCCCGGACCCAGACTTCGATCCTGACGCCCAACGACGTCTCGCCTTCTTCCTGCAGGGCACAGTAGCAACTCACCTCGTCACCGACCGCAATCGGCCGGAGGAAGCGCATCGCTTCGATGCTGACGGTCGCCACGCGGCCCTTGGTGCGCTGTGCGGCGAAGGTGCCGCCCGCCAGATCCATCTGCGACACCGTCCAGCCCCCGAAGATGGCGCCGGCGGCGTTCGTGTCGCGCGGCATGGCGACGGTGCGCAGGTGCGGGCCATCGGTGACGCTCGGGAACGTATCGGTCATGTCGGACACCCCACCCTTGTGCGATCAGGTCCGCGACCCGACCAGTGGCGAGGTGTCGTACTGGGCGAGAAGGTCGGCCGGGTCCTTGTAGGTCGCGATGCATCCGGCCTGCATGAGCTCCTCGGCCGTCCATCCACCCGTGAGCAGCCCAATCGTGCGGATGCCGGCCTTGCCGGCGGCCTCGGCATCGTAGGGCGTATCGCCGACGACGACGGCGTCCTGCGCCGTGATGCCGTCGAGGCGCTTCAGGGCGGCCTGGAAGATGTCCGGGTTCGGCTTGCTCTCCTCCGCGTCGTCCGACGACGTCTCGATGTTGATGAGGTCGTCGATGTCGGCGATCGTCTTGTAGGTCTTGAGCTCATCGCCCTTGGCGGAGGAGGCCAGCGCGAGTTGCTTGCCGTCGGCCAGCAGGCGTTCGAGGAGCGACCGGACCTGCGGCAGGCCCTTGATGGTCGGCAGGTAGCGCTCCTTCAGGATCCCCGAACGGTGTTTCTCCAGGGCGTCGCCCTTCTCGGCGATCTCCGCCTCCGACAGGAACACCGGCATCAGGAGGTCCCCGCCCTTGCCGATCTGCCTGCGCAGATCCTCGAACGGGATGTCGTGACCGAAGTCCCGGAAGGCGTCCTGCCAGGCACGGGCGTGCTGGGGAACCGAGTCGATCAGGGTGCCATCGACGTCGAAGATCACTGCGGTGGGCATCAGTCGCTTTCCTGTCTGTGTTGGGCGGCGAGGGACATCCGGGAGCTTGCCGTCCTTCACCGATGCGAGGCGAATGGCGCCCGCCGGCGGGCCGGAAACGGGGCCCGGCCGATGCAGTGGCGGCATCGATCAGGCGGGTCGTCCCTCGACCTTGGCGTAGGTCCCGGACGAAACCTGCTCGGCGAGCTGCGCCTTGAAGTCGGCGATGCCGAGGACCTGGACCGGATTGCCCGCGTCGTCGAGGAACTCGTAGAGGGCATCCTCGACGTTGCGGTTGCTGAAGAACACGATGGCGTCCTCGTTGCCGCCGCCTTCCATGTGCGGTTCGCCGTTCGCGGGCCCGGAGACGAAGCTGCCGGTAGGTCGGGTCTCCTTGTGGGTCCCGTCCTCGCGGTAGAACCGGAGCTCTCCCTGCATCACGAGCGTCACGTAGGGACACTTGTGCCGATGGAGCATCACCTTCCGGTTCGACGCGAACTTGAACACGACATCGACGATGCGGTTGTCCTCGTCGACCTTGTAGACGAAGAACGCGATGTACGGCAGCCAATCCAACGTCCGCCAGGTGATGTTGCTGTCGTCGAAAACGTAGTTCGACATCCGGTCTCCTCCCGCTCGTTTTGTTGGTTCGGGGCCGGGCACGATTGGCGCATGTGCACCGCCCCCGCGGTCTTCGGTTCAGCCGTGCGGCTTGAACACCACCTTCGTGCAGGCGTCCTTCTTATCCCGGAACATCTCGTACAGGGCCGGGCCGTCCTCCAGGTTCGTGGAGCGGTGGCTGATGATGAAGGACGGATCGATGTCGCCGCTCTGGATGCGCTCCATCAGCGGCTTCATGTAGCGAACCATGTGGGTCTGCCCGGTCTTCAGTGTCAGGCCCTTGTTCATCAGGATGCCAAGGGCGACGGGACCGACGGGGCCCGCGAAGACGCCGGGCATCGAGACGTTGCCGCCGGGGCGGCAGGCCAGGATGGCCTGGTTGAGGGCGAAGGGACGCTCCAGGCTGACGGTGTGCTCCATGATGGCCGAGGAGACCTTCTGTAGCGTCGTGTCGGCCCCGTGGGACTCCATGCCGACCGCCTCGATCACCGAGTCCGGACCGAGACCGTGGGTCATCTCCATGAGGGTGTCCTGCACGTTATCCTTGGACAGGTCGATGGTCTCGGCGCCCGCTTCCCGAGCCAGCGCGAGGCGCTCGGGAACGCTGTCGATGGAAATGACGCGCTTGGCGCCGAGCATCAGGCAGCATTTCACTGCGAGCACGCCGACCGGGCCGCAGCCCCAGATCGCCACGGTGTCCTCCGGGCCGATGTCGCAGTGCTCGGCCGCCTGGTAGGCGGTGGGGAAGATGTCGCTGAGGAACAGCACCTGCTCGTCGGTGAGACCCTCTGGCACCACGATGGGACCGACGTCGGCATAGGGCACCCGCAGGTACTCGGCCTGGCCGCCGGGGATGCCGCCCGTAAGGTGCGAGAAGCCGAACAGTCCGGCGAGCGGATAGCCGAAGACCTTGGCCTGCATCGCGCCGTTCGGGTTGGTGCGCTCGCAGCAGCTCCAGTTGCCCCACTTGCACTGGCGGCACTCGCCGCAGCAGATGGTGAAGGGCACCACGATGCGGTCGCCGACCTTGAGCTTCTGGTTGTCCCGTCCGACCTCGATGACCTCGCCCATGGTCTCGTGCCCGAGGACGTCGCCGCACTCCATCGAGGGCATGAAGCCACCCATGAGGTGGAGGTCCGAGCCGCAGATCGCGCAGGCGGTCACCTTGATGATGGCGTCACGACCATGCTCGATCTTCGGGTCCGGCACGGTGTCGCACGAGATCTTGCCTCGACCTTGCCAAGTAAGTGCCTTCATTTCGATGATCCCGTTGGAAAATATCGCGCTCAAAACCGTGGGAAAGACCATCCACCGTCGAGCGCTAAGCATGATAACAACCAACCGACGGGTCGCTTGATCCCACGAAGGCTAAGAAGAATTTCTGCGGATGAGGCCGTCCGCTCGCCTTTCGGGTCGCTGGCCCGTCGTTCAGCGGACCGGCGGCGAGCATGTCCCCGCCGAGTTATCGCTGATTGGCCTCAGCGACTGGTTGTGACGATGGCGGCGGTCGGCACGGGTCTGCCCCGCGTTTCGTGCTGCGGCGCAACATTCGGCGTTGGCCCAGGTTGGACTGACGCTACCCTCGCATCACCGCGTGAGGGACGGCATCCCGGTCGTTCGCTCGCCGAGCGGATCCGCAGGTGCTGCCACCCCCCGGAGAGACACCATGATGCGCTTGGTTGCCGCCGCCGTTCTTGCGACCCTACCGCTTCCCGCCCTCGCATCGTCCTGCGCCGAGCAGATCGGCACCATCGAGCGTCGCCTCGACAGCGCCGGGGCCGTTCGTGTCGCCGGCTTGATGGAAGGCCATGAGCTACGTACGGGCTCCCCACGGGGCCTGACGACCGTCCGCACCGGTTCCCCGAGCGATCCCGAAACAGTCTCGACCGCCGACCACATCGCCGCCGCGCGGGCCCTCATCGTCCGGGCGTCCGCCGAGGACCGTGGCGGCGACAAGCGCGCCTGCGAGAATACGATGACCGAGGCGAAGGGCATGATCGGCGCCCTGCCGTAGTTCGCGATCCGCACCGGACTGGGCCATCCCCGAAAGCATTCCGATGACAGAATTTCCCGGACCCACGTCGAGGGAGTCGGCGGAACGGTCCATCGACCGGCCTGGCGCCTTGGCACGTCGGTACGGCAACAGGGCCGGGAGCCGCGCCTACGACCTGTTCGTGCCAGCCGGGTCCGGACGCGGTTCCCGTCCGCTCGTGGTGATGCTCCACGGCTGCTCGCAGACGGCGCGCGACTTCGCCATCGGAACCCGGATGGACCGGCTGGCCGAGGAGCAGGGTGTCATCGTGGCCTATCCCGACCAGCCGAGGTCGGCCAACCTGGTCAAGAGCTGGAACTGGTTCAGGGACGGCGACCAGCAGCGTGGGCGGGGCGAGCCGTGCATCCTCGCCGGGCTGACGCGACGGATCATGGAGGACTTCGACGTGGACCCGGCAAGGGTCTACGTCGCCGGCCTCTCCTCGGGCGGGGCCGCCGCCGCGGTGATGGGCCAAGCCTACCCGGACATCTATGCCGCCGTCGGCATCCATTCCGGACTGGCCAGCGGGGCCGCCGGATCGATGGCGGCGGCCTTCTCGACGATGCGTCGGGGCGCCCTGCGCCAACCGGCGCGGACGGTGCACCCGGTTCCGACCATCGTATTCCATGGGGACCGCGACACCACTGTCGCGCCGATCAACGGTGACCAGGCCATCGCCCAATCCCGGCCGGGGACGGAGCTCACCGGCTCCACCACCGAGGGGCGTTCCGCCGGCGGGATGGCATTCACGCGGACCGTGCTGGCGGAGACCCACGGCGTTTGGTCCTCGGAGCAATGGGTCCTCCACGGTGCCGGCCATGCCTGGGCCGGCGGCCACCCCTCCGGGTCCCACACCGATCCCCAGGGTCCCGATGCGAGCCGTGAGATGCTTCGGTTCTTCATGGCCCATGCGATGGCTGCCTAAACCCCATCACACGACACCGGGTCCAAGATCGGAATCGGTACTGGCCGGAAAACCCGCGAGACCGAACCTCAATCGTCGAGGGAGCCGGCAACCGATGGAATTCTCGCCGGTTGGAACGCCTTATGGATAGGGTCCTCCAACCGGTCGGTTCTGCGTTCCGTCTCCGTGACGGTGACCGGGCAACATCAAACCAGAACCAAGACGCCGCATGAGAGACATCGACCGTCCGACGGATTCGTTGATCACACTTCCTGGCGCCGACTTGGTTCAGGCACTCGATTACCGGTCGCTGTTCGAAGCCGTCCCGGCGCCACTTCTGGTCGTGTCCCCTCCGCACTGGATCATTGTCGCGGCGAACGATGCCAGGCTTCGTGCGACCGGCACGACGCAGGCCGACCAGGTCGGACGTCGGCTTTTCGATCTCTTTCCCGACGATCCGGCCGATCCCGCCGCCGATGGCGTTCGAAACCTGACAGCCTCCTTCCAACGCGTCCTGGACACGAAGTCGTCCGATACGATGGCGGTGCAACGTTACGCCGTGCGCGACGCCCAGGGTCGCTTCGAGGAGCGGTGGTGGAGCCCGGTCAACGTGCCGGTTCTGGGGCCGGACGGCGAGGTCGCCCTCATCCTTCACCGGGTCGAGGAAGTCACCGAGACCGTCCGGCTCCGTGGCGAGGCGGAGGCGATGGACCGGCTGGCTCATGATCAGCAGCGGGTCATCAATCGGCTTATCGCGACCGAGGCGGAGCTTCGCAGAAGCGAGGAGTTCAGCAGCCGCGTGCTGGCGAGTTCCGCCGACTGCATCAAGGTGCTCGACCTCGACGCGCGCCTCGAATTCATGACCGAACAGGGCATGTGCGTGATGGAGGTCGACGATTTCGAGACCATCCGCGGCGCGTGCTGGCCGGACTTTTGGATGGGTGACGGGCACGCGAAGGCGGTCGACGCCGTGGCGACGGCCCGTGGCGGTGGCATCGCGCGCTTCGAGGGCTTCGCCACGACGCTGAAGGGAAGCCCACGTTGGTGGGATGTCATCGTGACACCGGTCAACGGCCCCGACGGGAGGCCGGAGAAGCTGCTGTCGGTCTCTCGCGACGTGACCGCCGCCAAGCGGGCCGAGGAGGCGCTGCGGACCGGCGAGGAACGGCTGCGCGACCTGAACGCGACGCTGGAAGCCAGGGTGGCGGAACGCACCGCCGAGCTTGAGATGGCCCAGGACGCCCTTCGGCAATCGCAGAAGCTGGAGGCGGTCGGGCAGTTGACCGGGGGCGTGGCGCACGACTTCAACAACCTGCTCACGGTGATCAAGTCGTCCACCGACCTCCTCAAGAGGCCGAACCTGACGGAGGAGCGACGCGCACGCTACGTCGGCGCGATCTCCGACACCGTGGACCGGGCGGCCAAGCTGACGGCGCAGCTCCTGGCCTTCGCCCGACGACAGTCGCTCAAGCCGGAGGTGTTCGATGCGGGTGCCAGCGTCCGGGCGATCAGCGGGATGATGTCCACTCTGGCCGGCTCGCGCATCGAGGTCGAGATCCGACTTCCCGACGAACCGTTGTACCTGAACGTCGATCCGAGCCAGTTCGATACGGCGCTGGTCAACATCGCGGTCAATGCCCGCGACGCGATGGACGGCGAGGGTCGCATCGTCGTCGTTGTCGCCGCCGTCGAGACCATGCCCGCCGTGCGCTCCCACGGTGCGATCCCGGGAGACTACGTTGCGGTATCGGTCACCGACACGGGTATCGGTATCGAGCCGGAGATGCTCGACCGGATCTTCGAGCCGTTCTTTACGACGAAGGGCGTCGGCCAGGGCACCGGCCTCGGCCTGAGCCAGGTGTTCGGCTTCGCCAAGCAGTCCGGCGGCGAGGTGACGGTCGAGAGCCGGGTGGGCGCAGGCGCCACCTTCACGCTGTTCCTTCCGCGCGCCGCGGAAGCCGGACGGCCGATTGTCGAGATCGCATCCGAAGCGCTCCTGGATGGCCAGGGTACCTGCGTCCTGGTGGTCGAGGACAACGCCGAGATCGGCAGCTTCGCCACGCAGAGCCTGGTCGAACTCGGGTACTTACCCGTTCTGGCATCGGATGCCGAAGCCGCCCTGGCCGAACTCGCGAAGGATGCATCTCGATTCGATGTGGTCTTCACCGACGTGATGATGCCCGGCATGGACGGCGTCGATCTCGCGCGTCGCATCCGCCGCGACTACCCTGACCTGCCCGTGCTGCTGACCTCGGGCTACAGCCACGTGCTGGCCCAGAACGGCACCCACGGCTTCGATCTGCTGCGCAAGCCCTATTCGGTCGAGGAGCTCTCGCGCCTCCTGCGCAGGACCGTGGACGCGAAGCGTAGACGATGAATAAGGCTCGGCCGGCACCGTAGTGCCGTTTCTGTCGAAGTTGATGCGAGAACGCCGTAGCGACGGACGCATGAATGCGGCACCATTCCGATTGCGGAAAACCTATCTTGGAGATCCGACCATCGGAAGCGTTCCCGTGCCTTCACCAACTCAGATCCCGTCGCTCTGGACGTCGGAGCAACTGCGGCTCGCCCTGGATGCGGCCGGGGTGTCCCTATGGTCGTGGAACGTGGACAGCGACGCCTTCGCCATGGATGAACGCGCGTTCGGACTATGGGGCCTGCCGCAGAGCGCATCCGTCAAATTCGAGGATCTGTCCTCGCGTATCCACCCGGCCGACCGGGACCGCGTCCGAGCCGCCTTCGCCGCGACTCGCGCGATTGTCGGACCCTACGAGATCGACTTCCGCATTCTGCACGGCGAGATCGCAAGATGGATCTCGGCGCGAGGGCAGGGTGACGACAAGGGCATCGTCGCACGGGTCATGTCGGGCATCTTCCTCGACGTCACCGGGCGCAAGCAGGCCGAGGAGGGACACGAGCTCCTTGCTGGCGAGATGAGCCATCGGGTCAAGAACCTCCTCACCATCGCTGCGAGCCTAACCGCCATCACCTCGCGTTCGACGACGACGACGGTCGACATGGCGCGCGAGCTTACCCAGCGGCTGACCGCCTTGGGTCGCGCCCACGACCTCGTCCGCCCGCTACCGGGCAACGAGGGCAAGGCGGCGCTCCTGGGCGACCTGATCGCGATCCTGCTCAAGCCCTACGACGACATGGGCGCGTTCACCGGGCGCATCCGGGTCTCGGTTCCCCGTATGGGCGTGGGCGAGGCCGCCGCGACCACCCTGGCGCTGGTGGTGCACGAGCTTGCGACCAACTCGCTCAAGTACGGCGCCCTATCGGTCCCGACCGGCACGCTGGACGTTTCCGCCACGGACCGACAGGAGAACCTCGCGCTGGTTTGGACGGAGCGGGGCGGTCCACCCGTCGCGCCACCCACGGGACCTGGGGGGTATGGAAGCCGGCTGCTCGACCGGGCGATCACGCAGCAGCTCGACGGGTCCGTCGAACGGACCTGGGACGATTGCGGGGTTGTCGTGAACCTCACGATGAACAAGGCTCTGCTCGTACGGTGAGGCAGCGGGCCATCGTCCTCCCGATAGTCATGACCAAAACGTCCCTATGACAAACCCTTCCGAACCGAAGGAACGTCGAATGGTCGCCCTGCGGATCCATCATCGGACCACGTATCGCTATGGGCGGCCCGTAAGCCTTGGTTCTCACCGACTGATGCTGCGGCCCCGAGAGAGCCGGGACGTGCGCCTCATCGGCAGCGAAGTGAACCTGGCGCCTTCCGGCATCCTGCATTGGGCCTACGACGTTTTCGGCAACGCCATCGCGACCGCCACCTTCGGCGCACCTTCGGACACCCTGGTGATCGACAGCGTCGCCCGGGTCGAACTCTCCGCCGCGGCCTATCCGGTTTTCGACATCGACGCTTCCGCCATCAGTTACCCGTTCCCCTATTCCGAGGACGCTCGGACCGATCTTGGTGCGCTCGCCGTCCAGCAATACTCGGACGATGGGCGACTGCTGTCTTGGGCGCAGGGCTTTGTGGCGTCCAATCCGACCGATACGCTCTCCCTGCTTCAGGACCTGAACGCAGGCGTCGCCAACGGCATCGCCTACATCGCCCGGGAAGACGAGGGCACGCAGTCGCCGGACCAGACCCTGGCCATCGGGCAGGGTTCCTGCAGGGATCTAGCGACCCTGTTCGTCGAGGCTGCCCGCAGCCTCGGCATGGGAGCCCGGATCGTCTCGGGCTACCTGCACGATCCGACCCGGACCCTCGTCGGCTCCGCCGATGCCGGATCGACCCATGCATGGGGGGAAGTCTACGTGCCCGGCGCCGGCTGGATCACCTTCGATCCGACCAATCGCAGGATGGGTGGCGCGAACCTGATCCCGGTCGCGGTCGCGCGGGACATCCGGCAGGCGATGCCCGTGGTCGGCAGCTTCATGGGGCTTCAGAGCGATTTCCTAGGTATGACGGTCGAGGTTCGCGTCACCCAAGCATGAAGGGTGGCCTGGCTGACTTCAGTTCGATACGTGGTCGATGGCACGGTCGGCGTTCACGCGCGCCGACCAATCCTTGGCGCTGTCCTGGCCCTTGAGGGCGATCAGACGCGCGCCGCTGACGTCGACGTTCCTGAAATCCGCACCGGCTACCGTCGCGCCGGTGAGGTTGGCGCCGGACAGGTCGGATCCCATCAGCACCACGTCGGTGAGGTCGGCGTCCGTGAGATCGGCATATTCCAGGCGCGACCGCCCGAGGTTCGCCCCCTTCAGGTTGGCTCCTCTAAGGTTCACCGAAACGAATACGGCCCGCATCAGACCCATGGACTGGTTCTTGATGTCGGCTCCACCCTTGAGGTCGACCAGCGTCGCCCCTGCCATGTTGGCACCCTTGAAGTCACCGATTGGCATGCTTCGGCTGAGGTCGGCCCCGCTGAGGTTTGCGTCGCGGGCGGTGATGCCGAACATTTTGGTGCCGGCGAGCTTGGCCCCGCTGAGGTTGGCCTTGATGAACCATGCCTGCTCTAAGTTCGCACCGGTCAGGTCGGCACCGCGCAGGTTGGCCTTGTTGAAGCGGGCGGTGCGCAGGTTCGCGCCTCTCAGGTTCAGCCCGGAAAGGTCGATGCCTGCCAGTGCCTTATCGGACAGGTCGATGGGCTTGCCGTCGGCTTTGGCGATCAGAGCCTCGACGTCGGCCCGGGTCATCTCTGCCTTGGTCATCGCCGCCGACCCCATGTCGGCGCCCAGGAGCAGGTCCTGCTCGGCGCGGGCCGGGGCTGCCAGAAGCATGGAGGCGAGCAGAAGGGGGACGAGACGGCGCATGGTTTCTCCCGTTGGTTCGCCCTTACCCGTAGAACGGATGCACGTCCTCACGGTATGCCCGAACGGGACCTAGTTCGGCGACAGCGGCCGACGAAGGCGTCCAGGTCGGGCTCGGCGTCGGCGAAGCGCACCTGCCAGCGCCGAAGACCGCGGCGCGCCATCTCGGCGTTAATCGCCCCGACGTCCAGGTGCCAGTGTGCCTCGCCCTCGATCCGGGTCCCGCGACCCGCGTGAAGGTGAACTCGGTCCGGTGGAGAGCGCGGACCTCGTCGGTCTCGTCGTGGAAGGCCAGCCAGTCGTCCGGGACCTCGCCCTTGCCGCCGCGTTCGAAAGGCGCAAGCGAGGCGCGGATGGCCTCGGCGGGGGCGAGCTCCGAGACGGGCAGGATGACGTGGACGAGGGAGAACATGTCGGGGGCGACCAGGGCCTCGTGCAAGAGCTGCGCGACTCCGAGGGTAACGCATACCGCGTAACGGCATACGCTACAGGCTACGAATTTCGGGATGACCAGTCCGGCCGAGGTCGATCAGCCGATCAGGATGACGACCTTTCCCACGCAGGTGCACTCGTTTGTTCCAAGTCGAGCCTCATGGCGGAAGCGATCATGACTTGGCGCATGGGGAAACCGAGAGCGGAATGGGCTTTCACGGGGCGCGCCAAGCCACCTTCCGGGTCATCTACCGGACCCGCTTCCCGAGACGCATGATTCAGGAGCGATCATTTGATGCGGCCCGCGCCGGCAACCAATCGAACCATTTCGTGTTGCGAGATCATGTTCGCGAAGCGCTCCATGTACGTG
>NZ_JALNUL010000026.1:0-59707 GCF_026540775.1 Methylobacterium sp. GC_Met_3 | reverse complement strand
CTGACCGGCCAAGCCGACTTATCAAGCCGGGCGGGCAGCCGCTCGCCCGGCCTTTCCACCCGCTGTCAGACGGGCTTGGAGCGTGAGGACGCCATGCCGCTCTACGACTACGCGTGCGACGCCTGCGGGCCGTTCAAGGCCATCCAGCCGATGGCGCAGTTCCGGGACCCCTGTGCCTGCCCGGAATGCGGCGCTGGGGTCGCACGGACGTTCCTGAGCGCACCCGCCATCATCGGCGGCAGCGCAGGTGGCCGCTTCACATGCGCGGCTACCGGGGCGCGTGCGACCCACGCGCCCCGGGCCTCCAAAGCCCATCCAGCCGGCTGCGGCTGCTGCATCCACCGCGCGCGCCTTCCCGGCGCTCTCTCCGCGGGCGGACGGGTCTTCACGGCGCACGGGCCAGTCCGGCCCGGCGGTCCGTAACGGGGCCCGCACGAGGCTGCACCCAGCGCGCACAATCCCAATCTCACCGAGGAACAATCATGGCTTCCGACACCCTCAACGGCCTGAAGGTCGCAATCCTGATCACGGATGGTTTCGAGCAGGTCGAGATGACCGAGCCGCGCAAGGCGCTCGACCAAGCCGGTGCCGAGACCCGGATCGTGTCGCCGAAGGACGGCGCGGTGAAGGCCTGGAAGTTCACCGAGTGGGGCGATCAATTCCCGGTGGACGTGCCGCTGAACAAAGCTCGCCCAGATGAGTACGACGCGCTGCTGCTACCGGGCGGCGTGATCAACCCCGACACGCTGCGAGCGATCCCCGAAGCCGTGGCGTTCGCGAAAAGCTTCTTCGACGAAGGCAAACCCGTCGCATCGATCTGTCATGGCCCCTGGACCATCATCGAGGCGGGCGCCGCGCGCGGGCGGCGCCTGACCTCCTGGCCGTCGCTCCAGACCGATCTCCGGAATGCAGGAGCCGATTGGGTGGATGAACAGGCGGTCGTGGACGGCAACTTGGTCACCAGCCGTAAGCCCGATGACATCCCGGCGTTCAACCGGGCGGTGATCACGCTATTCGCCGGTGCGCGCGGGGACGTTCGGTCCGCGTGAGCCGAACACGTCCGGGTCGCTGCGGCATCGCCGTCTAGCCAGCGGCTGCCGCAGGTCACGCGCGCCCTCGCTGACTGGCGCAAGCAGTGGGAGACACTCGGGCGACCGCGTGCGTTCGCCCGAGTGTCTCCCATCTCTGCGCCCGCCTGGGCCGGAGATCGATGCTTCATGCAGCAGCCCGCAAGTGGAGCCCGCTGCGATTCACGAAAGGCTACCACCGCGCCTCACGGGTTGATCGCTCCGGCCGATCATCGATCGTCGAGATACGCTTTGAGGCGCTCGGCCGCCGGTCCGGACGAAGCCGGGTTCTGGCCGGTGATCAGCAACCCGTCCCCGACCACGTAGGGCTGCCAGTCGCCGGCCTTGGAGAACAGGCCACCCTTCCGCTTGAGCTCGTCCTCGACCAGGAAGGGGACCACCGCGGTCAGACCTACGGCCTCCTCTTCGGTATTCGTGAAGCCGGTGACGGCCTTGCCGGTGACGAGCGGCGTGCCGTCGGGCGCCTTGGCATGACGCAGCACGCCGGGGGCGTGGCAGACCAGGGCGACAGGCTTCCCGGCCCGGAGCGTCGTCTCGAGCAGCCGGATCGAGGCGGGGTCCTCGGCGAGGTCCCAGAGGGGGCCATGCCCGCCGGGATAGAACACCGCGTCGAAGCTCGCGTGGGCGACGCCGTCGAGCCGGCCCGTGTTCGACAGGGCAGCGTCGGCCTCAGGGTCCGCCTCGAAGCGCCGGGTCAGGTCGGTCTGGAAGTCCGGCTCGCTGCTCTTGGGATCGAGCGGCGGACGCCCGCCCTTCGGCGAGGCGAGGACCACCTCCGCACCGGCATCCTTGAACACGTAGTAGGGCGCGGCGAGCTCCTCCAGCCAGAAGCCGGTCTTGCGGCCGGTGTCGCCGAGCCGGTCGTGTGAGGTCAGCACCATCAGGATCTTCATCGTCGGTCTCCGGGGCTGGTCTGGGTCTGTCGTTCTGGCTGCCGTCACCGTCTTCCGCTGCTGATCGAGCGGAGAATCCGGGTCGATGGTCCATCAGCGATGTCAGGGTTGCCAGCCCCCATTGCCGTGGGCCTCAAGCTCCTCCCGCAGATAGGGTGCCGTGCGGCTCGCCCGCGCCCGGGCCACGAACTCGGGACGGCCGGCCGATACGACGGTGCCACCCAGGTTTCCGGCGCCGGGCCCCACATCAATGACGTGATCGGCCCCCGCGACGACGCGCATGTCGTGCTCGACCATCACGACCGTGTTGCCCGCATCGACCAAGCCGTTGAGCTGGAGCATGAGGCGATCCACGTCGGTTGGGTGCAACCCGGTCGTCGGCTCATCGAGGACGTAGAGCGTGCCCCCGCGCTGCCCCCTCTGCAATTCGGTCGCGAGCTTGATGCGCTGGGCTTCCCCGCCGGAGAGCTCGGTCGCCGGCTGGCCCAGGCGCAGGTAGCCGAGGCCGAGATCCCGTAGCACGAGGAGCGGTCGCAGCACGGAGGGCTCGTCCGCGAAGGCCTCGCAGGCGCGCTCGACGGTCAACCCGAGCACGTCCGCAATGGTCAGCCCGTTCCAGGCCACCGCCAACGTCTCTGGCGCGTAGCGAGATCCGTGGCAGGTCGGGCAGGGAGCGTAGACGCTCGGCATGAACAGGAGTTCGACACTGACGAAACCCTCGCCCTCGCAGGCCGGGCATCGGCCCTTCGCGACGTTGAAGGAAAAGCGGCCGGCGTCGTAGCGGCGTCGGCGTGCCTCGGGCGTGGCGGCGAACAGCTTGCGGACGCCGTCGAACAGGCCGGTATAGGTCGCGAGGTTCGAGCGGGGCGTGCGCCCGATCGGCTTCTGATCGACTTGGACCAGACGCCGGACCCCCTCCAGGCCGCCGACGATGCGCCCCTCCGTCCGACCAGGCGCCTCGTCGAGGGGATCCTCCGGCTCGTCGTCGGTTTCGATCGGCCTGCCGAGACGGTCGCCCACGAGGTCCAGCAGGGCCTGGCTGACGAGGCTCGACTTGCCGGAGCCCGAGATGCCCGTAACCGCGGTGAGACATCCGAGTGGAACCGAGACCGAGACGCCGCGCAGGTTGTTGCGGACGATCCCCTCCAGGCGCAGCCATACCGAGGGCTCGCGCCGCGGGCGCCGCGGCGGCTCGGCGAGTCCGAACAGGTGCAGGCGCGTGCGCGACGCCTCCACCGCGCGCAGCCCCTCCGGCGGGCCGCTGTACAGCACGGTGCCCCCGTGCTCGCCCGCCGCCGGGCCGACATCGACCAGCCAGTCGGCGCGGCGCATCGTGCCGATGTCGTGCTCGACGACGAACAGCGAATTGCCCGAGGCGAGCAGCCCGGCCAGCGCGTCGTGCAGGGCATCGCCGTCGGCGGGGTGCAAGCCCGCGGTGGGCTCATCGAGCACGTAGGCGACGCCGAAGAGCTGCGAGCGGAGCTGGGTGGCGAGGCGCAGGCGCTGCAACTCGCCCGACGACAGGGTCGTGGTCACCCGGTCCAGCGACAGGTAGCCGAGGCCCAGCTCCGTGAGCGTCCCGATCCGTTCGATGAGATCGGTGGCGAGGCGCTGGGCGGCGAGCCGCTTCTCGATCGAGAGGTTCGGCGTCGCGCGCACGTCCGGCGCACCGGCATGGGCCGATCCCCCGGAGGCGGCGCGCCGAGCCCGATCCCGCCGGCCGGCTTCGCGATCGAGCGTCCCGGGGTCGGCGGCGGTGTCGTCATCGCGCAGCCGGTCCTCGGCGACCGGCCGCATCACCGCGGCGAGGTCGGCGAGCGGCATGCGGGACAGGTCCCCGATATCGAGCCCGGCGAAGGTGACCGAGAGCGCCTCGGGCTTCAGGCGCTTGCCCTGGCAGGCGGGGCAGTCCTCGCTGACGAGGTAGCGCGCCGCCCGTCGGCGCATGAGCGCGCTCTGCGACTTGGTGAAGGTCCCCAGCACGTGGCGGCGGGCGCTCGTGAAGGTGCCCCTATAGCTCGGCTCCAAGCGGCGCTGGCGGGCGCGCCGCGTCTGCTCCGGGGAGAGGCCGGCATAGACCGGCTCCTGCGGCTGGTCGTCCGTGAACAGGATCCAGTCCCGGAGCGCCCGCGGCAGGTCCTTCCAGGGCGTATCGACATCAACCCCCCGGCTCACCAGGATATCCCGCAGGTTCTGTCCGCCCCAGGCTTGCGGCCAGGCCGCGACGGCGCGCTCGCGGATCGTCAGCGAAGGGTCTGGCACCATGGAGGCTTCCGTGGCCCGGTAGATCCGCCCGAGCCCACCGCAGGACGGGCAGGCGCCCTGGGGTGTGTTGGGCGAGAAGTCCTCGGCGTAGAGCATCGGCTGGCCCAGCGGATAGCTGCCGGCGCGCGAGTACATCATCCGCACCAGGCTCGACAGGGTGGTGACGCTGCCGACCGAGGACCGGGCGCTCGGTGTGCCGCGCTGCTGCTGGAGGGCGACCGCAGGGGGAAGTCCCTCGATGGCGTCGACGTCCGGCACGCCGACTTGGTCGATCAAGCGCCGCGCGTAGGGGGCGACCGACTCGAAGTAACGACGCTGGGCCTCCGCATAGAGCGTACCAAAGGCCAGCGAGGACTTGCCGGAGCCGGAGACGCCCGTGAACACCACGAGGGCATCGCGGGGCAACTCCACGTCGACGTCGCGCAGGTTGTGCTCCCGGGCACCCTTCACCGTGACGAAGCCCGGCCGTCCCGCGCCGGATCGGGCGATCCTGACCGGTTCTTTGGGCGTCGGTTGGTCCATCACATCGCCCTCTCGGTGAGTGCTCTCCCGTACGACAGCAAACGCCGCTGCGCCGAGGGGAAATCAAGCGGCGCAGGAACTACCCTCCGCGCGCTCGTCCGTGGATCGCTTCCCTGGACAAAACCCGATGAGGCGCGGCGTGAGCGGGAGGGCCCAGATCCGCGCCACCCGCCAAGCCTCTTGCTCGGGCGCGTGGCAAACCCGGCAGATGGTGTCGGTCAGCAAGCGTGGCACCTGGATGCATCCTAAGGGAGATGCCGGCCGGGCCACCGCTCGAAGCTTTGCCTCAAGAACACGCCTGATCGTTGCCGGCGGTGCAACAGCCATTCCTGAAGAGCACGATTCCCACGCGATCGGCGCACGACGCATGGGGGCTTGGCAGAACAACCTCGGTGGATCGCCGAAGCTTGCCGGCTCGCGCAACCAACGAGATCATCCTTAGGGAAATCCCGTATCAAACCAGGGCGCCGCAGCCGACGTTTGTCTTCCAAGAGCAGGGGTCGAGACATGGTGGGACCGGTTCGGAGCCGCTCGCTCCGCGTCCCCTACGCCACCGGACCCTGACACGAGTCCGCCCGTCGCAGCACTCTGACCAAGGGAGTGACCCATGGCTGATCGATCCGGCAACGGCAGACTAGGCGACCACAGGGAGACTTTTCGCGCTTCGGCCGGCTCGCGCGAGTATTCCGGGCCCGGCTTCGGCAGCGTCGGATGGGCACTCGCCGGTGCAGCGGGAGTAGCCGCTCTCGCCGTCCTCGGCGCGCAACGGCTTGATTCGCCGAAACGAAGGCCCGCGCGCGAGACCGACCCTGCGAACGGCTTGAGCGATGAGCCCGAGGTCGAATACTCCATCACCATCGAGCGCCCTGCGGATGTACTCTATCGGATCTGGCGGGATCCAGAGACCCTCCCGCGCATAGTGGCATTTCTGGCTGAGATCCGCCCGAGCGGAGAGGGGCGAAGCGAGTGGCGCGCCGACGGACCACTCGGCCAAAGCCATACCTGGATCATGCAGATCACCGAAGAGCGGCCCGGCGAACTCATCCGTGCGAACGCTGACGGCGACGGCGGCCTCGTTACCGAGTGTGAAATTCGCTTCCGCTCAGCGTCGGGCGATCGCGGCACGGTCGCCACGCTGCGCATCCGCTTCGATCCGCCCGGGGGCATGCTCGGCGACGTGGCGGCGCGCTTCTTCAAGGGCGTCGTACCGAAAGAGATGGCGTCGAAAGCGCTGCACGCCTTCAAGAGCCTCGTCCTGACTGGCGAGATCCCCACCACCGATCGTCAGCCGGCAGCCCGGCGCGATCCCCGCTGAGGAGCTTAGGCCATGCGCGCGTTGTATTGGAATGGCGTCAACGACTTGCGTGTCGGAACCGTCAAGGATCCCGAGATCGTCAACCCTCACGATGCCATCTTGAAGGTCAAGTTATCGACCACCTGCGGTTCCGACCTGCACTTCATCGACGGCTACATCCCGACCATGAAGGCCGGTGACGTCATCGGCCACGAGTTTATGGGCGAAGTCGTCGAGGTCGGGCCGAAGGTGCGGCGGGTGAAGAAGGGCGATCGGGTTGTCGTCCCCTCGTTCATCGCCTGCGGCGAATGCTGGTATTGCCAAGAAAAACTTTTCTCGCTCTGCGACTGCACGCACCCGAAGCCGGAATTGCAGGAGCCTCTCCTCGGATACCCGACCGCCGGCATCTACGGGTATACGCACGCCTTCGGGGGTTATGCGGGATCCCACGCCGAGTACATCCGCGTGCCTCATGCCGACGTGGACTGCTTCAAGGTGCCCGAGGGCGTCGCGGACGAGACGGCTTTGTTCCTCTCCGATGCCGCGCCGACAGGCTACATGGGCGCCGATTTCTGCGGCATCAGGCCGGGCGACACGGTTGCGGTCTGGGGCTGCGGTGGTGTGGGCCTGATGGCCCAGCAGAGCGCGCGGCTGATGGGTGCTGAGCGGGTGATCGCCATCGACCGCTTTCCCGAGCGGCTCAAGATGGCACGGGAACACGCCGGCTCCGAGACGCTCGACTACACGCAGGTCCACAGCGTCCTGGAAGCCTTGAAGGAGATGACGGGCGGGCGCGGGCCGGATGCCTGCATCGACGCCGTCGGCATGGAGGCGCACGGCACCGGGTCCCAATACGCTTACGACCGCGTAAAGCAGGCGCTGCGCCTGGAGACCGACCGCGGCCAGGCGCTCCGCGAGGCCATCATGGCCTGCCGCAAGGGCGGCACGCTGTCGGTCCTCGGCGTCTACGGGATGATCGACAAGTTCCCGATGGGCGTCATCATGAACAAGGGGATGACCGTGCGCACCGCCCAGCAGCATGGCCAGGCCTACATGGACCGGCTGCTCGCGCATGCCGCGAAGGGCGAGCTCAACCCGGCCTACCTCGCCACCCACCGCTTCAGCCTCGAGGACGGACCGCGCGGCTACGACATGTTCAAGCATAAGACGGATGGCTGCGTGCGCGCAGTATTCGCACCGTAGACGTGGCCCCCGCGGAGGTGCTTCGCTCCAGCGGCGCATCCCGGCCTTCGCGTCGGCGGTGATCAGCGGTCCGCCGGCACTCGGTGGCGATCGTCCTACGGCGGCCGAGCATGATCTGCGGACCCAACCGGCGCTGCCGGGGGCATGGGCTCTTCACAGGGAGAATTCGCCAATGGAGCAGCGCCCGTTTGGGCCGGTGCCGCGCGAGGTTGCCGCGATCGGCCAGGGAACTTGGTACATCGACGACGCGCACCGGCCCACCGCTGTCGCTGCCCTGCGCCGTGGTCTCGATCTCGGTATGACCCATGTCGACACCGCCGAGATGTACGGCGACGCCGAGGCCGTGGTCGGTGAGGCGATCACCGGACGGCGCGACGAAGTCTTCCTCGTCTCCAAGGTCCTGCCGAGCAACGCCTCGCTTGCCGGGACCGTAGCGGCCTGCGAGCGCTCGCTCGCGCGCCTCCGCACCGACCGGCTGGACTGCTACCTCCTGCATTGGCCTGGCGCGCACCCGCTCGTAGACACCTTCGCCGCCTTCGAGCGGCTTCGCGAGCAGGGCAAGATCCTGTCCTGGGGTGTGAGCAACTTCGACGTGCCCGATCTCGATGCCGCCTGGAAAGCCGGGGGCGAGGGCCGGATGGCCTGCAACCAAGTGCTCTACCATCTGGAGGAGCGCGCGATCGAGCACGCCGTGCAGCCCTGGTGCGAGGCGCACGGCGTCGCCGTCGTCGCCTACAGCCCCTTCGGTCATGACAGCTTTCCCAGCCCGCTCACACCGGGTGGCCACCTATTGGAGGAGATCGCAGCGAACCACGACGCGACCGCACGCCAAGTCGCGCTCAGGTTCCTGGTGCGGCGGCCGTCCACTTTCGCGATCCCCAAAGCGTCCAGCCCCGAGCACGCCGCTGACAACGCGGGCGCGGGCGCGCTTTCGCTGACGGATGCCGAACTCGCCCGACTCGATACGGCGTTCCCGCTCGGGCCGCGGCCGCGTCGGCTGCCCATGCTGTAGGCCCGTGATGCCCGCGTGCCCGGACCAGGCGTTGGTGCGTGGCTCGTCTTGGTCGTTGGGCTGGACGCTTTCGTCGAGAGGGAGGGAATCCGTCAGAAAATCACAATTCTTGCGAATTCCGTGCAGCTGCAAGGGGCAAATTGTAATCGTTTCTCAAAAAATGTCTTCGGGTCGCCGCTCTTCCTGAATTCAACGGAGCAACGTGACGGTACTGTGTCGCGCTACGCGTCTGCTTTTCTACCTTTAAATACAGAAAGCGGAACGGCAGTTTTCGGCCAGACTACGCCACTCGGGATTTCCGCCGCGTGCAAGACCGGACATTCAGCTTCGCGTCCAATGCGGTCATCACGCTGACCGTGACAACGCCTCGTAAGCGGACGCTTCAGAAACGCATGTCGTCAATCCCCGCAGTCATGGATTTTCGGCATCGCCAAATCAGTGATGTCGCGGCACGGCTGGCTATGTAGCGGCGCCAGCCGCCGCACCGCGTGATGTCGACCACCGCGGCGACGGCCGCCGCCCCTACCAGGAAACCCTTCGGTGCAGTTCCGTCGGCGAGTCGCAGAATGCCAATCGCAGGCGGTTCTGGGATGGCGGCCACGAAGGACCCGAAGGCAGCCGGCGCCAGGGCCCAGACCTCCCTCTTGATCGCGCCCTGTCGTCACCGGCCATCCGGAGCAGTCCGGGACGCTGCGTCAGGCCTCGCGGCAGGGCGTAGAGGAAGTCTTGTGGTCGAGTCGGCGGGGATTGCCGGTGGCTGTGCCCAACAGGCGGCCGCCCGCGATGCGTGGTGACCGTGGAGTTGGGCCGGTAGCATCTGGCGCAAGTCGCTAAAGGTCGAGCTCGCCACGTCGCGTCGCCGTGGCAGGTCGACCGGATGGATCGCCTCGATCCGGCCGTGGCCGGGCGAGATCATCACGTTGCGGCCGGCCAGGAAGATCGCCTCATCGATAGCTGAAGGTGACGAACAGGATCGTCAGCCCGGTGCGGGACCAGAGATGGAGCAGTTCGTCTTGCAGGCGCTCGCGCGTCATGGCGTCGAGAGCCCGACGGTCTCTCGTCCATCAGTACCACTTCAGCCTCGTTGGCGAGCATCCGGGTGATGGCGACGCGCTGCTTTATCCCCCCGTACCGCCCGAGGGCGGCTGACAGCGCCATCTGCCGGCACGCCCCGCTGGAGTGGACCCCGATCGATGCGACGCGCGCGGACGCTGTCAGCGCACCCCTACCAAGTCGTCGGCTTCGGGTTGCGCTCGTCGAAACCCTTCTGGTGCCAGTAAGGATAGATTGGTGTCTCCTGGCTCGCCGCGTCGAGGCGCGCAACCTGCTCGGGCGCCAGCGTCCAGCCGAGGGCACCGAGGTTCTGCTTCAGCTGCTCCTCCGTGCGTGCGCCGACCACGATATTGCAGACGGTCGGACGGGTCAGGAGCCAGTTGAGCGCCACCTGCGCCACGGTCTTGCCGGTCTCGCCCGCCACGGCGTCGAGGGCATCCACGACACCAAAGAGATACTCATCGGAGACCGGCGGCCCGCCCTCGGCGCCACCGGCCGCGATGCGGCCGCTCTGGTTCGGCTGACCGCGGCGGATCTTGCCGGTGAGACGGCCCCATCCAAGCGGGCTCCAAACCATCAGACCGACGCCCTGATCGATCCCGAGCGGCATCAGCTCCCACTCGTAGTGCCGGCCGATGAGAGAATAGTAGCCCTGATAGGCGACGTAGCGGGCGAGCCCGTAGCGCTCCGAGGTCGCGAGCGCCTTCATGAGCTGCCAGCCCGAGAAGTTCGAGGCGCCGATATAGCCGATCTTGCCCGAGCGGGTGAGATCGTCGAGGGCCTGCAGCGTCTCCTCGACAGGCGTGAGCGCGTCGAAGCCGTGCATGAAGTAGACGTCGATATGGTCGGTGCCGAGCCGCTTCAGGCTGGCCTCGCAGGCGCGGGTCAGGTGATAGCGCGAGGACCCGACCTTGTTCAGCTCGTCGTTGAAGCGGAACGTCGCTTTGGTCGAGATCAGAGCCCGCTGGCGCTTCCCCTTGAGGGCCTGACCCAGGATCTCCTCCGAGGCGCCCGCCGAATAGATATCGGCCGTGTCGAAGATGCTGACGCCGGAATCGAGACACAGATCGACCATGTGGGTCGCCTCGGATACGTCCGTCTGCCCCCAGCGCTGGAAGAACTCGTTCGTCCCCCCGAACGTACCGGTGCCGAAGCTCAGCACCGGCACGGTGAGGCCGGAGCGTCCGAATTGCCTGTAGTCCATGAGATCCTCTGTACGATCGCGCGACGCGCGGTGCGCTCGACCGTCTAACACGCGCACCCAGGTCCGCTTTCCCCGCGATGGAGGATGGGCCCGGTGGTCAAGCCGCGCTCGCCTCGGCTGAGGCCAGAAAAGCCCGCACGGTGTCGCGGAGGTAGGCGGCATCGGCCGGGTTGGTTGACGGATTGCCGGCGCGGTGGCCCCAGATGCTCGGGATCGGCTGCAGGACGGCATCGCGCAGGTGCGGCAGTTCGGCGGCGTTGTCGGCGACGCGGAAGTAGAGATCCGTCTCGCCCGGCATCAGCAGCAGCCGGGCCGCGATCGCGTTGAGCGCTTGGGCGAGGTCGCCGCCGTAGCGCGGATCACGGCTGATGTCGCCCGCCTCCCAGGTGCGGAGCTGCGCGTAGAGATCGGCCGCAGGGCGTTTGGCGAAGCGCTCCTCCCAGTCGGTGCGCAGGAAGGAGTCGAGGTCCGGCGCGCCGAGCGCGGTGCGGTGGAGGTCGGCCCGATAGAAGTCCTGGCTGAGCGCCCAGCCCGCATAGATGCGCCCGAAGGCCCGGAGGGCGGCGTCCGGCTCGGCCGAGAAGCGGCCCCCGCCGCAATGCTCCGGCGCCGCCTCCAGCACCGCCATGAGACCCTTCAGGAACACGCGGTTGTGGGTGGCGGTGCGGGCGCTGCCGCAGTTGATCACCGCGCGGGCGACGTGGTCGGGGAACAGGGCTGCCCAATGATAGGCCTGCTGCGCCGCCATGGACCAACCGTAGACGGCATGTAGGCGCTCGATCCCCCACACCTCGGCGAGCAGACGGCGCTGGGCGTGCACGTTGTCCCAGGCGGTGACGAGGCCGGGCCAGTCGGATGTGTTCGACGGGCTCGACGACAGCCCGTTGCCGAACATGTCGGGGATGACAATGAACCAGCGGCCGGGATCCAGCACCCCGTCGGGGCCGATCAACCATTCGAGGTCCGGATGCTGGGCCCCGTAGCTCGTCGGGTAGAGCACGACATTGTCGCGCCCGGGTGACAGGGTGCCGTGAGTCTTCCAGCGCAACTGCGCGCCCGGTAGCACCGCCCCCGACTGAAGCGTCAGGTCGCCGAGTTCGAAGGTTCCGGTGGCCGTCGTCCAGCCGCTCACGGGCGCAGCGTCCGCACGAACCCGACATGCCAGCGGGCGTAGCCCCGCTGCAGCACGCCGAGCCGCGCGCGCAACGCGGTATGGGCGTCCGGAAGGCGATGGAACGGGATCGACGGGTAAAGATGGTGCTCGGTGTGGAAGGGCATGTTCCAAATCAGGAGCCGCATGAGGCCGTTGGTCAAGGTCGCGCGCGTATTGGTCAGGCCGTTGTCGTCCATCGTGCAGAGCGTGTGCTTCGTGAGGAGGTAGAGCCGAAGGAACGGCTGCCCGAGGAGCTGCGGCCCGATCCACAAGATCAGGGGCGCCCACCAGCCGACCAGAACCACGGCGAGCGCTGCCCCGGCGAGCAGGAACGCACACATCGACCGGATCGAGCGGATGATGCGGGGCGCGGCGCGATCGGTGACGAACGGGTAGGCGGATAGATCGCCGCGCAGGCCGGCTGAGGCCACCTGTAGGCGGGTTCGCCAGTAGGGCGGCGCCAGCACGCGCCAGACATAGGCGTCCAGGGTGGAGGGCGGCATCAGTGCGAGTTCCGGATCCCGCTCGGGATCCTGGGTGTGGCCATGGTGGGCGAGATGGAAGGCCGTATAGAAGTGCCAATTCAGCAGCGACGGACAGGCCACCAGCCAGCCGACGATTGCATTGGCCCTACGCGAGCGGAAAGCGGTCAGATGGACGGTCTCGGGGATGGGCGCGAACAGGGCCGATTGCGCGATGCCCAGCAACAGCATGGCGGGCAGCAGCGTCCAGGGCCCCGATTGCCAGACCAGCCAGCCGGCCCCGGCCAGCATCAGGAGATGCGCGCCGAGGCGGATGGCACCGCGCCGATCCGAACGCTGCGACAGCACCTTCACCTCGGCACCTGTGAGAACCCGTCCACTTGCGGAGGCCATTCGTTTCCCTGGACCGTTTGAGCGCCTCGGAGACGCATGGGCTTTGCAGCATCCATGCCGGTGTCTCGGCTCTAGCCCCAGGCGCGTGCGATCGGCTTGGTGTCCCGTTTGGTATCCCGTTTGCCTAACGGGGCCGGGCAAAGGGTGAATGCGAAATGAGACGATTCTGGTTTTCCGGACTGCTCGCGGCCGCGGCGCTGCTTGCGCCGATCTCCGGCCGCGCGGAAACGACGGTGAAGGCGGTGCTGGAGGCCGAGATCGTCACCCTCGACCCCTACTTCACCACGGCCTACATCACGCGGACCTTCGGCTATATGGTCTACGACACGCTGTTCGCGCCGGACGCGACGGGCGTGTTCCGGCCGCAGATGGTCGACACGTGGTCGGTGTCGGATGACCGTCTAACCTGGCGCTTCACCCTGCGCGACGGGTTGCGCTTCCACGACGGCGCGCCGGTCCGGGCCGCCGACTGCGTCGCCGCGCTGCGGCGCTGGGCAGCCCGCAGCGCGCTGGGCGGCCGGCTCATGGACGTGACCGCCGGCCTCGAGGCCGTGGACGACGGGACCTTCGTGCTCACACTCCGGGAGCCCTACGGCCTTGTCCTCGACACGCTCGGCACGACGTCGAGCCCCGCGCCCTTCATCATGCCGGCGCGGCTCGCCGCGACGCCCCCGACGACGCAGCTCGCTGAGGTCGTGGGATCCGGTCCGTTCGTGTACGACCGCGCCGCGCACATCCCCGGCGACCACATGCTGCTGCGCCGGAACCCCGATTATCGGCCGCGTCCCGAGCCAGCCGACTTCCTGGCCGGCGGCAAGGTCGTGAAGGTCGACGCCCTCGATATCCGCGTCATCCCCGACGGGGCGACGGCGACGGGCGCCCTCGGCGCGGGCGAGATCGACTACATGCAATACGCGCCCTTCGATCTGATCGGTCAGATCGAGGCCAACAAAAACTTGGCGGTGATGAACTTCACCGGGCCGCACAGGTTCACGGGCCACTATCGCATCAACACGGCGTCCAAGCCCTTTGACGATCCGGCGATCCGGCGTGTCCTGCTGCGGCTCGTCGATCAGCGCGAGGTTCTGGACGGGTTCGGCCTTGATCCGCGCTTCTCGCAGACCTGCGACGCCTTCTTCATCTGCGGCTCGCCCTATGAGACCCATGTGGGGACGGCGCTCCTGCACGACCCCTCGGTGGCGGCGGCCGGGGCTGCCCTGAAGGCGACCGCCTACAAGGGCGAGCCGGTGACCGTGATGGTGGCCAACGATCTCGAGGCGGCGCGCGTGTCCTCGACCATCCTGGCCGACCGGCTGAAGCAGGCCGGCTTCACCGTGGATCTGCAGGTCATGGATTGGGCTGCTCTGCTCGCCCGGCGCACCAAGAAGGTCGGCTGGAGCGTTTTCGGCATCCATGCACTCGGGCTCGATCTCAGCTCGCCGCTGACGAACTCCGCGATCAACTTCAACTGCAAGGACGCTGCGAGTTCCGGGTTCATGTGCGACCCGCGCATGGTCGCCCTGTTCGATCGTTTCGCCCGCGAGCCTGATCTGGACACGCGGCGCACCATCGCGGGCGAGATCCAGGCGATCGTCTACGGCGAGGGGCTGGTCGTCCCGTTCGGCCAGTTCGCGCAGCCCGCGGCCTACCGGACCTCACTCACCGGTCTGATCCCCTCCGCCATCCCGCTCTTCTGGAACGTCGCGAAGCCATGAGCACAGCCCCGTACGATGTCGTCGTGGTCGGTGCCGGCTCCGCCGGAGCGGCTCTGGCGGCCCGCCTCTCGGAGGATCCGCGCCGCCGGGTGCTCCTGCTGGAAGCCGGTCGCGAGTGGCGCTCCGCCGATGCGCCGCCGGCGCTGCGCTCGGCCAACATCATCCCGTTCATGTATGACCCGGGCCATCAAGCGGACTGGCAGTGGCCGGGACTGATGAGCCGGCGGACCCGTGTGCAGGAGCCCCGCTTCTATTGGCGCGGTCGCGCGCTTGGCGGCAGTTCGACGGTCAACGCGCAGATCGCGATCCGCGGCGTGCCCGCGGCCTTCGACGCCTGGGCGGAGCAGGGCTGCACCGGCTGGTCGGCCGCGGCTGTGCTGCCCCTCTTCGACCGGATCGAGGACGATGCCGATTTCGGCGTGGAGGATGGCTGCCGGCGCGGCGGTCCGCTCCCGGTCTACCGCGCGAAGCCAGAGGCCTGGGGCGCGGTGGATCTGGGGCTCCGCACAGCTGCGCTCGCGGCTGGCCATCCCTGGAAAGCGGACCTCAATGCGCCGACGGGCGAGGGCGTCTCATGCAACCCGATCAACAGCCGCGACGGTCACCGCGTCACCACCAATGACGGCTATCTGGAACCGGCGCGCGACCGGCCAAATCTCGAGATCCGCTGCGAGGCCCTGGTCGACCGCGTCCTGTTCGAGGGACGACGGGCGGTCGGCCTGCGCGTGCGCTTCGGTGCGGAGCCCTGGACCGACATCCAGGGCCGTGAGATCGTTCTGTGCGCCGGCGCCATCCACTCCCCGGCCATCCTGATGCGTTCCGGGATCGGACCGGCCGAGCCGCTCCGCACCCTTGGCATCCCCGTCCGACAAGCGCACGACGCGGTCGGCCGCAACTTCATGGACCACCCGATCCTGCGGGCGACCATCGATCTCAAGCCGGAACACCGGGCCCTCGGTCCGGATGCGCGCCACACCAATTGCTGCGTCACCTATTCGAGCGGCCTCGCGGGCGGCGGGGAGCGCGACATGATCTTCGTCGCCTACAACCACCGGACGTTGACCGGGCCGGCACCGACGCCGCAGGGCGCGATCGGCGTCGGCCTCTACGACGTGTTCTCGCGCGGGACGCTGCACCTCACCGCGGCCGATCCAGAAGCCAACCCGATCATCGACGAGAACATGCTCGATGACCCGCGCGATCGCCTGCGGATGCGCGACGCGGTGCGCCGCCTTGCGGGCCTGTCGGAGAACCCGGCCCTGGCCGGTCTCGCAACGGCGATCCGGTTCGGCGAGAGCCCGCTCGCGATCGGCGACGCCGCATGCCTCCCGGACGACGAACTCGATGCGCTGATGCTCGCCGAGGCCGGGGACATCCAGCACGCGGCCGGCACATGCCGCATGACCGGCTGGCAGGACGCATCCGGTGTCGTCGATCCCGATCTCAAGGTCCGAGGACTCGACGGGCTGCGGGTTTGCGATGCCTCGATCATGCCGAGCGATTGCCGGGCCAACCTGCACTTTACCTGCGTGATGATCGGCGAGAACCTTGCGCGGCGGATGCGTGAGGAGAGGACTTGATCGTCGTGAAGGCGTGGCGATGGCGTTTCCCCGGTTCCTAGGCATGCGCCCGTCTCGCATTCCGATGCGCACCGCCTGATCGTCGTGAAGCTGTCGTGATGGCGCTGTGCCGGCCTGCCACTGATCGGTCGAGCTGGCCATCAAGACGCCCGTATCGGGCAAAGTCGGCACGATTATGTGCCTGATCTTTCAGCGCAAGCGACTGTTGCGCGAAATAATACTCTCACTCTTGCGGCGTAATCGATCCATCTACGTCGCATCTGCATGGCACGGGTGTTGCGAAAGGGCTGGACGCTTCAGGAGTCTTCCGGCTTGTCTCGCACGTCCGACGTGACCAATCTTTCCCGCCGCACGGTTCTGGCGCTTCCTCTCGGCCTCGCGGCCGCCGCGAGCGGCGCGCGCGCCGCCGAGCCGAAGCGCGGGGGCACGATGGTCATGATCGTCCATCCCGAGCCCTCGACCCTGGCCCATTACGCGGTATCGGCGGGCAACATCCCGCCGATCGCCACGCAGGTCTACGAGGGGCTGTGCACCTACGACTGGGACCAGAACCCACAGCCGAACCTCGCGAAGTCGTGGGAGGTCGAACCCGACGGCAAGACGATCACGTTCAAGCTTCAGGACGGCGTGACCTTTCACAACGGCAAGCCGTTCACCAGCGCCGACGTGCAGTATTCCTTCATGGAGATCTTGAAGAAGTACAATCCGATCGCGCCGGTCATGCTTGCGGAGCTGGTCGCTGTCGATACGCCGGACCCGATGACCGCAATCCTGCGGCTCGCCAATCCGGCGCCCTACCTCATGAAGGCGCTCTCCGGGCGCGACCTGCCGATCCTGTCCCGCTCGGTCTTCGAGGGCACGGACGTCCTCCAGAACCCGAGCGCCAACAAGCCGATCGGGACCGGCCCGTTCAAGTTCACGAGCTGGGAGCGCGGTCAGTTCGTCCGCCTCGATCGCAACGAGACGTACTGGAAGCCCGGCCTGCCGTATCTCAACCGGATCGTCGCCCGATTCATTCCGGACGCCGCTACCCGCTCGGCCGCCATGGAGGCAGGGGAGGCGCATTTCGCCGGGTACAGCGCGGTGAACTACGCTGACCTGGCGCGGATGAAGACCAACCCGATCCTCGATCTGACGACCAAAGGCTACGAGATGACGCCGGCCCAGAGCGTCCTTGAGCTGAACGGCCGTCACCCGCAGCTCCAGAAGAAAGAAGTGCGCCAGGCGATCGCCTACGCCATCGACCGCAAGGTCATCCTCAAGGACGTGATGTTCGGCTACGGCCTGCCCGCCACCGGACCGCTCAGCCGCAAGTTCAAGACCGCCGGCCTCTACACCGACGATGTGCGCCAGTACGACGTGCCGGACCGGCTGGACATCGCCAACAAGCTGCTAGACGAGGCCGGCGCCCCGCGCGGCGCGGACGGGACCCGCTTCGCCCTGCATCTGGAGGTCAATTCCTTCGGTGAGCAGTGGCTGCGGCAGGCCGAGTACCTGAAGCAGGCGCTGGCCGGCGTGGGCATCGCCGTGACGCTGCGCTCGGAGGACACCGCGACCTGGCTGAGGCGCGTCTACACCAACTACGATTACGACCTGAACGAGCCGTTCCTCAGCCAAGGCGTCGACCCGGTCTATGGGCTGAACAAGCAGTTCCTCACCAGCCAGATCCGCAAGGGCGTGACCTTCGTCAACGACACCTTCTATTCGAATCCCGAGGTCGACCGCATGCTGCGCGAGGGCGCGCGCGAGCTGGACGCGGAGAAGCGCGCCGCGCTCTACAAGAAGGTCCAGCAGGTCCTGGCGGAGGACAGCCCGATGATCTGGCTCATCGACGTGCAGTACGTCAGCGTCTCCAACCGACGCCTCAAGGACCACACGACCGGCCCCCTCGGAACCCAGCAAGCCTTCGAACGGGCCTGGATGGACACGTAGTCCCGTGCGACTCACGCGTTTCCTCGGTTACCGGCTGCTGCTGGCAATCCCGGTGGTGCTCGGCATCGTCGTGCTCAACTTCTTCCTGATCCACCTCGCCCCCGGCGACGCGGCCTCAGTGCTGGCGGGCGAGAGCGGCGCGGCGAGCCCTGAATACATGGAGCAGCTGCGCCACAAGTTCGGCCTCGACCAGCCGCTTGCCACGCAGTTCGGCGTCTACCTGCTGAACATGCTCCACCTCGATCTCGGCTACTCGTTCCGCAATGACAGCCCGGTGGGAAGCCTGATCGTCGACCGGCTCTGGCCGACCGGGCTGCTGATGCTGACTGCATTCGCGGCCGCGTTGCTGATCGGCACGCTGCTGGGCCTCGTGGCGGCGACCGGGCGCAATTCATGGCGCGACGCGGTCATCTCCCTGGTCAGCCTCGTGGCCTACGCGACTCCGGGCTTCTGGCTCGGGCTGATGATGATCGTCGTCTTCGCGATCCGCCTCGGCTGGCTGCCCACCAGCGGCTACGACACGGTCGGCGCCGACAACGAGGGCTGGGACGAGGTCTGGGATGTCGGCCGCCACCTCGTCATGCCAGCCGTCGCGCTCGCGCTGTTCTACCTCGCGGTCTACGCGCGGGTGATGCGCGCCTCCGTGCTGGAGCAGGTTGGCATGGACTACGTCACCACCGCCCGCGCCAAGGGCCAGACTGAGGCGCGGGTGATGACGGGGCACGTCCTGCGCAACGCGCTGCTCCCGGTGGTCACCATGGCGGGCGTTCAGGCCGGCAACCTGATCGGCGGCTCCATCGTGGTCGAGACGGTCTTCGGCTGGCCCGGGGTCGGCACGCTGGCCTTCAACGCGCTCCAGTCGCGCGACCTCAACCTGCTCCTCGGCATCTTCTTCGTCTCGGCCTGCCTCGTGGTCGTGATCAATCTCGCGGTCGACCTCGTCTATGTCTGCCTCGATCCGCGGTTGGAGCTCTAGCGATGCGCACGGGCTTGGCGCGGTTCGCGCGCAACCGCCTCGCGCTGGCGGGCGCGGCGGTGCTCCTCGGGCTGGTCGCCCTCGTGGCGCTCACGCCGCTGCTCTATCCGGGCGATCCGTTCCGGCTCGTGGGCCCCGCCCTCCAGCCGCCGGGCGGCCCGTTTCTGCTCGGCACCGACACGCTGGGCCGGGACGTGGGCGCCGAGATCGCGTACGGCGCCCGCACCTCTCTGATCATCGGCCTCAGCGCGACCGGGGCGGCGATCCTGTTCGGGACGCTGATCGGCGGGCTGGCCGGCTACTACCGGGGCAGCGTCGAGGTCGCGCTGATGCGGATCACGGAGTTCTTCCAGACGATCCCCGCCTTCGTGCTGGCAATCCTGATCGTGGCGATCCTGTCTCCGTCGCTGTTCAGCGAGGTCGTGGCCATCGTGGCCGTCTCCTGGCCCGGCATTGCCCGGCTCGTCCGGGGCGAGTTCGTGGCGCTCGGCAGCCGCGAGTTCGTGCTGGCCTGCGACGGCCTGGGGGCGGGTGACGCTCGCATCGTCTTCCGCCACATGCTGCCGAACTGCACCGCGGCTATCATCGCGGTCGGGACACTCCTGATCGGCACGGCGATCCTCATTGAGGCGGGGCTCGCCTTCCTCGGCCTCGGCGATCCCAACGTCATGAGCTGGGGCCTGATCATCAGCTCGGGCCGCGCGGTCCTCCGGTCGGCCTGGTGGATCTGCACGTTCCCCGGGCTGGCGATCCTGCTGACCGTCCTCGCCATCAATCTCGTTGGGGACGGCCTGAACGAGGTCCTAAACCCGAGGCTCCGTGAGCGATGAGCGACGCCGTCCTCGAGATCGAGAAGCTGACGATCACGCTGCCGCTTGGCGCGGACCGGCCGAATGCCGTCTCCGACCTCGACCTCGTCCTGCGGCCCGGCGCGGTCACCTGCCTGATCGGCGAGAGCGGATCGGGCAAGTCGATGGTGGCGCGCGCGATCCTCGGGCTGCTCCCGGGGCCGCGTGTGCGCGTGTCGGGCGGGCGCATCCTATTCGAGGGCGCGGATCTCGCCGCGATCACCCCGCGTCAGATGCGGCGCGTCCGGGGGGCGCGCATCGCGATGATCTTCCAGGAGCCCATGACGGCTCTGAACCCGCTCCACACGATCGGACGGCAGATCGACGAGATCCTGCGGATCCACACGACGCTCGGACACGCAGACCGCCGGACGCGCATCCTCGCGCTCCTCCAGAGCGTCCACCTCCCGGACCCGGCGCAGCTTCTGCGCTCGTACCCGCATCAGCTCTCGGGCGGTCAGCGGCAGCGAGCAATGATCGCCATGGCGCTGGCGCTGAATCCGCGGCTGCTTATCGCCGACGAGCCGACCACGGCGCTCGACGTCACCACGCAGGCGCAGATCCTCCACCTGATCCGCGACCTGCAGCGCGAGCACGGCACCAGCGTCCTGTTCATCACGCACGATTTCGGCGTCGTGGCCGACATCGCCGACACAGTCGCGGTGCTGCAGAAGGGCGTTTTGGTCGAGCAGGGGCCCGCGGCTTCGGTGCTCCGGGCGCCAAAGCATGCCTACACGCGCGCGCTCATCGCCGCCGTGCCGAAGCTCGCGCCGCCGCCGCGCCGTGCCGTCAGCACCGCACCCCTGGTGGTGGGGGCCAAGCGGGTCGAGAAGACCTACGGCGCCCGCGGCCTGTTCGGCGGCCGCGTCACCCGGGCCCTCGACGGCGTGGACGTCACGCTGCGGCGGGGCGAGACCCTAGGCGTCGTCGGCGAGAGCGGCTCGGGCAAGAGCACGCTGGCGCGGGCGATCACCCGGCTGATGCCCGTCGATGGCGGCGAGATCCTCCTCGCCGGGCACAGCGTCGCCGACCTGAGCCGCCGCCAGATGCGTCCGCACCGCCGGCGCGTGCAGATGGTGTTCCAGGACCCCTATGGCTCCCTCGACCCGCGCCAGCGCGTGGTCGACATCGTCGCCGAGGGTCCGATCATCCACGGCACCGAACCCGGAATTGCGCGTGTCCAGGCGTGTGAGATGCTGGCGCTGGTCGGCCTCGACCCCGCGGCGACGCAGCGCTTCCCGCACGAGTTCAGCGGCGGCCAGCGTCAGCGGATCGGCATCGCCCGGGCCCTCGCCATGAAGCCCGAGATCCTCGTGGCCGACGAGCCGGTCTCGGCCCTGGATGTCTCGGTGCAGGCGCAGGTCCTGGCGCTGCTCGCCGACATCAAGGCGCGGCTGCATCTCAGCATGCTGTTCGTGACCCACGATCTCCGGGTCGCGCTGCAGGTCTGCGACCGGATCGCGGTGATGCGCGCTGGTCAGGTGGTCGAGGTCGCGCCGACGTCCGAGATCTTCTACGCGCCGAAGCACCCCTACACGAAGGCGCTGTTCGCCGCCGTGCCCGGCGCCCAATGGCAGGAACCGATCCCCGCATGACGACCGCGCAGCCTCTCTCGACGGACCCGTTCCTGCCTGGGCCGCGCATGCGCGTCGCCGGATCCGCTACGGGGCCGCTCGCCGGCCTCACCTTCGCCGTCAAGGATCTGATCGACGTCGCCGACGCCCCCACGGGGGGTGGCAACCCGGACTGGCCGCGGGTCTACCCGACGCCGACCCGCCATGCCGGGGTGGTGCAGACGCTGCTCGATGCGGGCGCCTCAATCGTCGGCAAGACGGTCACCGACGAGGTCTCGCTGGGGATCCTCGGCGAGAACGCCCACGACGGCACGCCGCTCAATCCCGCGATGCCGGACCGGGTGCCGGGCGGCTCGTCCAGCGGCTCGGCCTCCGCGGTGGCCTCAGGGGCCTGCGATTTCGCCCTGGGCACCGATACCGGCGGCTCCGTGCGTGTGCCGGCGAGCTTCTGCAACCTCTACGGCATCCGGCCGACGCACGGCCGCATCGACTTTTCCGGGATCTGCGTGCAGGCGCCGAGTTCGGATACCTGTGGCTGGTTCGCCCGGGACGCGCGCACCTTCGCGCGGGTCGGCGCGGTGCTGCTCGGCCAAGGGATGCCGGACCGCCTGCCGCACACGCTGCTCGTGGCCGCCGACGCACTCGGCTTCGCCGACGCCGCCGTGCAGGAGGCGCTGGCTCCGCAGATCGACCGCTTGGCCGCCCTGATCGGCAACCGGCGCGACGTGACGCTTGCGCCGCAGGGCCTGTCCGTCTGGCAGCGGGCGCAGCGGGTACTGCAGAGCAGCGAGGCGTGGCAGACCTTCGAGCCCTGGCTCGATGCCTGCAATCCACGCATGGCCTTCTCGGTTGCTCGCTCGCTGATCCAGGGCTCGATGATGACCGATGCCGAGCGCAGCGCCGCGAGCCTGATGCGGATCGAGGCAAGGGCCCGCCTCGCGCGGCTCCTGCCCCCGGGCACGATCCTGTGCCTCCCGACCACGCCGTTCCCGGCGCCCCTGCGCGGGCTGCCGCTCGGCGCGCTGCATCCGCTGCGCGAGCGCATCGCCTGCCTGACGAGCCACGGCGGGCTCACCGGCGTCCCGCAGGTCAATCTGCCGGGCGCCGACGTTGATGGCGCGCCGGTTGGCCTGTCGATCATCGGTGCGCGCGGCACCGATCTCGACCTGATTCGCCTGGCGGTCGCTCTGGAGGGTTGAATGGACGTGACGGTGAACCGCCCGGAGATCGCAGCTCTGTTCGAGCGCTACGAGCAGGCGCTCGTCGAGAAGGATGTCGCCGTCCTAGACGCAACCTTCTGGGACAGTCCACACACGATCCGCTATGCGCTGGCCGAGAACTGCTACGGATTCGACGAAATCCACGCTGCCCGCGTGGCGGCTGATCCGCCGCCGGGCGGCGCCAAGGAAGCACGGATCCGGCTGGAAATCCTGACGCTCGGGAGCGACTTCGCCACCGTCAATCTCGAGTTCAAGCCGCGCGGTAAGCCCGGCATCGGGCGTCAGAGCCAGACCTGGATGCGCTTGCCCGGTCTCGGATGGAAGGTAGTGTCCGCACACGTATCCATTCTGCCGATCGGGTCGTGACGCATGATCGCCGGGCGCGGAGGACCGGCCACATCTAAGTTCGGTCAACCCCACAGCTTGTCTCCGCCGCCAGGCAGGCACCGAAACGAGCCAACGCAGTGAACCAGCTGGCGCGCCTGACGACACCCAGAGGACACCTGAACTGAAGCAGCGGCTGGGCTACGGGTACGAGCCTACTTATTTCGAATTGGTCGGTCTGACATCAATAGCATCGCAGGCCATGGACGCGCCGTGTTGCCCCCTTCAACTGGAAGCAGTCGCCGCGGCACCACATGGGACCATAAACGACGATCCCCAGGTCTTGGGCCTTACTTCGGCCTTCGAAGGGCGCGTTACCCGTGCCCACGTGCATCCGAGTTTGCTCATGGACGGGCACTAGAACCGAGATCGTACCGTCTCGCCTAGCAGCGATCGAGGAGAAGTTTTTCTGCATGCCCGATGTAGATCGGGCTCGCGGAGATACGATCCGAACCTCGGCTTGATCATCTGAACAAGCATCCTCCGTCCTTCTCTCAGCCGAGGATGCTGTATAACTTGGTGCGCTCCATCGATGGCTTGTCTATTCACGAATGGGACTGAGTTTCGCTTTCGCAGCGAACATGCTTGGAAGCCGCTGTTCCGCCTTCGGCCAAACCCGGTCAGCGGCTTGGCGCCCATTCCAGTCATTTGACCCGTCATTGGTCATCCCCAAAAGCGCACACCGAACCGGGCCGCTGCTCGGTGAAGGGAAGCGGCCTCGGCCAAAGCCGCCACGACGCGCTCGCGCAGATCTGCAGACAAGCGTGAGGGCAACGCTGGCTCCTCCACCACTCAACGCCGCAACCGCCACTCCGTCGCAACGTCCACGGGAACGGCTCTAAACCCGTCGATTGCTCTCTGACGCATCCGCCTGGGAGCCGCCCAACACTCTTCGTAGTGGACGAAGGCGCCGGGGTCTGCGAGGTCACCGCGACCAAACTCGCGGAAGCCGCGTACGATGGACGCGAGGCATCCTCAGGCCTGCAGGGGCTGGCCGCTCTTGAGGCTGACCCATGCGTCGACCACGTCGTGCTCGACTTCGCCATTCCCCGCATGAACGGCGTCGAGGCGGCGGAAATCCGCAAGCGCTGGCGGGCCATGCCAGTCCTGTTCGTGACCGGCTTCGCGGACCCTGCCGCGCTGGCCTGGGCCGGAGCGGACGGGGCCGACGCCCTCGTGCTGAAGCCGTTGCGGGACGGCGAGTTGGAACGCACGGTCGCCGCGACCCCCGCCGGGCAATCAGCGCCCGGACTACAGCTCGGGTCCGACAGCGGTTGAACCGCCCGAGCCTGCCATGGCGGCCCCGGGGACCGGGACAGCCCACACGGCCTTTACGCCGCTGCCTCGTCTCCTGAAGACTCCTGCATCGCGGCGAGCGAGGCCTCCAGGCGGCACGTCAGCCCGGTCGGCGCGTAGGTCAGTCCCACGTCGCCACCGACCTCGGCCGCGAAGCTGCGCTCGATCAAGCGCGAGCCGAACCCGCGCCGGGTCGGCTGCGCCAGGATCGGCGGGCCGCCCTGCTCCGACCAGGTCAGGACGAACCGAGGCAGTTCATCCTCGAGTACGACGGGCCAGCGCAGGTCGACCGTCCCGACATCGTTCGAGAGCGCCCCGTACTTGGCTGCGTTGGTGGCGAGCTCGTGCAGGGCGAGCGCCAGTGCGAGGGCCGGCTTCGCCGCCACGGGCACGTTCGGGCCGCTGGCGCGGATACGGGAGGCCGCCTCGCCGCGGTGGACCGAGAGCGCTCCGTCGACGACCTCGGCGATGGGGGCCTCCGTCCAACTGGATTGGGTCAGAACATCATGCGCCCGCCCGAGCGAGATCAGGCGCGCGGTGAATGCCTCCCGCGCAGCCTCCGCGCCGGTGACGTTCCGGAACGTCTGGGCCGCAATGGCCTGGACCATCGCCAGAGTGTTCTTCACCCGGTGCTGCAACTCGCCCGCGAGCAGTCGCTGGTGTTCCTCGGCCCGCCTGCGCGCGCTGATGTCGAGCATGGCACCGATCATCCTGAGGGCCTTGCCGGCCGCGTCGCGCAGCACGTAGCCGCGGTCCAGGATGTCCGCATAGGTGCCGTCCGCCCGACGGAAGCGGTACTCGTCGCTCCAGGCCGTCCCGGTCCCGTCGATGACCGCGTGGATCGAACGGTTGACGCGGGCGCGGTCGTCGGGATGGATCTGGGCGATCCACCAATCGCCGGCCGGATCGACCACCTCCGGCGGATGTCCGTGCGCCGTGTGGAGCGCCTCGTTCCAGCGGATATGATTCGTGGCGAAATCCCAATCCCAGATCGCGTCGTTGGTGGCCTGGGCGGCCAGCCTGTAGCGTTCCTCGGCCTCACGCAGGGCCTGCTCGGCGCGTCGACTCTCGGTGACGTCGCGCGTGGTGCCGATGAACCGAACCGTGCGGCCATCCTCGACGAAGGCCCGGCCCTTGGCCGCCACCCAGCGCTCGACGCCATCCTGAAGGCCGACAACGCGAAAGGCGATGTCGTAGGTGCCTTGGCCGGTGGGGTCGATGGCGGTCCGAACCTCCCCATCGACCCATTCGCGGTCGTGCGGATGCACGGCGGCCAGGAAGGTTTCGTAACTCACCAGTGCGTCGGGCGTCAGCCCGAACAGTGCCCGGGTACGCCCGTCCCAGACGAGACTGTCGGCGACGAGGTCGTAGTCGAAGATGCCGGTCCCGGTCGACTCGACCGCCAAGCGCAGTTGCTCGCGCGCCTCGCGCAGGTCGACCTCGGCCCGGCGCCGGTCGTGGATGTCGCTGCCGAGCCAGCCGACGACCCGCCCAGCCGCGTCGCGCATCGGCTCGGCACGGATCAGGAACCAGCGATACTCGCCGTCATGGCGGCGCAGGCGGGCTTCGGTGTCGTACAGGGTTCCGTGGGTTCGGGCGTGCTCCCAGGCGTGCATCAGTCCGCGCAAGTCGTCGCGATGAACGACGTCGATCCAACCGAGGGGGAGCGCCTGCTCCGGGGTCTGCCCCGTGTAGGCGTACCAACGGTCATTCAGGTAGCTCAGGCTCCCGCCCGGGTCGCCGAACCAGATGACGGCCGGCGCCAACTCGGTCAGCGTCTGGAAACGCTCCTCGGCGACCTTGCGCTCATGGATGTCGAGGCTGGTACCCACCCAGCTCGTCAGGATGCCGGCCTCGTCCTGCACGGGACGTGCCCGCGACAGGAACCAGCGGTACTGTCCATCGGCGCGGCGCAAGGGAAACTCGATTTCGTAGGCTTGCCCGAAGCGCGCTGCCGCGATCCACGCGGCCCTCGTCGGCCCCCGGTACTCTGGATGGATCGCCCCCATCCAACTCGCCTCGCCGACTTCGCCCGGTGGCAGGCCGGTGTAGTCGTACCAATAGGCGTTGCAGTACGTGACATTGCCGTCCGCGTCGCCGAACCAGACCACCTGCGGGCTGACCTCGACCAGCGACCGGTAACGCCTCTCGCTGGCTTGCAGGGCTGCGCTGCCCGGTGCGGTCCCGTAGGATCTTGAGGAATCCAATGGTCTCGCCGTCGTCGGTCCGCAGGGGCGTCTTTTCGCCCGATGCCCAGAACCGGGTGCCGTCCTTCCGTTGGTGCCAGCGCTAGTCCGGCGCGCTGCCGCATTCGATGGCGAGCCGCATCTCGGTTTGGAGCCGTCCGTCAGCCCGGTCCTCCGGGGTGAAGAATGCCTCGGCACTCCGGCCGAGCATCTCAGCCTCGGTCCAGCCCAAGAAGCGTTCGGCACCTGCATTCCAGCGGGTGACGTGACCCTGCGGGTCCGTGGCGACGATGGCGTAATCGGTGGCGCTGTCGAGGATGCGCTCGTGGAGCAGGCGCTGGCTCGCGTGCTCGCGGAGGGAGCGGCGCAACTCCATCTGGGCCATCGTCTGCCGGGCAAGCCGCATCAGACCCTTGCGCTGGCGTTCGGTGAGCGCGTGCGGCCGGGTGTCGAGCACGCAGACGGTGCCGACCGGGTGCCCCTCGGGGGTCCTCAGCAGGGCGCCAGCGTAGAAGCGCAGCCCGGACCCGCCATGAACCAGGGGATTGCCGTCCAACCGCGGGTCTAGAATTGCATCCGGCACGCAGAGGAAATCATCCTGCAGTAGGGCCTGCCGGCAGAACGCGTTCTCCAGGGGCGTCTCCCGGACGCCGAGGCCGAGCTCGGCCTTGAAGAACTGGCGCCCGTCCCCGACGAGGTTCACCACCGCGATCGGCATCTCGCACAGTTCGGCGGCGGCCTCCGCGATCTCGTCGAAATCCTGCTCGCGCGGGGTGTCGAGCAGGCGATACCGGTCCAGGGCCCGGAGGCGTTCGGCTTCCTCGGTGATCTTGTGGCTACGGTCCATCAAACGGGCAAGCGTCTGAGTGCGATGAAGTTTCGCGTGGCGGGACGATCTTCCGGACCCAACTCCGGGACGTCCGTCCGCCTGGTCGAGCATGAACGTTCCGGGCGCACGATCCAAGCGGGCCTGAGAACCCTGCCGTGACACCGGCGCGGGCATGCGGTCTGCCGCCAGATGTGAACCGTGCCGGCGCGGGATCTACCGCCGGCCCAGTGGCAGCCTGACGTGTATCCGCAGGCCATCGTCATCGAAGGCGACGTCGACCTCGGCCGCGACCTGGGCCGTCAGGATCTTGTTCAGGAGACGCGTCCCGAACCCTTCGCGGGTGGGCAGCGTCGGGGGCGGCCCGTCGTGCTCGTTCCAGGTCCAGGCGAGCCACGGACCGGCAGGGCTGTCCTCGACCGTCCAGGTCACCACGACCCGTCCGCCCGGATGGGCGAGCGCCCCGTGACGCAGCGCATTGGTCGTCAGCTCGTGCAGGGCCATGCTGACCGGCACGGCGACCTCCGACGGCAGCATGAGGGGCGGCCCTTCGAGGCTGATCCGGTCTCCCTCACGGTAGGGATCAAGCTCGGCCCGGAGCAGGCCGTCGAACCGGGCTACCTGCGCCTCGTCCTCGGTGATCAGCGCGTGGGTCCGCGCCAGCGACACGATGCGTCCGCTGAAGGCCTTGGAGAACTCGGCCATCGTGACCGACGAGCGCATCGTCGCGTTGAGCACCGCCTGGACCGTGGCCAGAGTATTCTTCACCCGGTGGTGGAGCTCGCGCACCATCAGCGCCTGGCGGTCCTCGAACGCGCTGCGCTCGGTGATGTCCCGCTGCGCCGAGACCCAGTTGGTGATGCGCCCATCCGCGTCGCGGACGGGGGTGATCAGCCATTCCACCCGGTAGCTCGCGCCGTCCTTCCGGTAGTTCAGCGCCTCGCCCTGGAAGGCCTCGCCGGCCTCCAGCGAGGCGCGGGCCCTGTCCAGCGCCGTCCGGTCGGTGCCCTCGCCCTGCAGGAAGCGCGGGCTGCGACCGACGACCTCCGCCGCGTCGTAGCCGGACAGCCTGGTGAAGGCCGGGTTGGCGTAGAGGATGACCGGCCCGGGCTCATCGAGGTCGGCGGTGGTGATGAGGATGGCCTCTCCGGTGGCCTCGACGGCGGCCCGAAGCAGCCTGAGGTCGATCTCGATCGGACCGTCATCCCCTGTACGCGACACTCGCAACGACTCCTGGACGCATTTCCGACCCAGGCCTTATCCCCAAGGCGCAGAGTGTTCGGACTGCCGGCACGGGATACAATCCATGCGGGCGGCCTCGGTTTCCGCCGACGTCCCGGCTACTCAAAGTGTCGCGGATGCCGGCCATCGTTCGGGGATGCAGGTGCTTGAGGCGGCGATTATCTCCGCCGCCCCCGGTCGGTATCGAGCTTACACGGCAGGCTCTCGAAGCGATGGCTGTGCCGCTGCCGGCGGTGTGCGGTGCGCAGGAGCGTGAGGCGCCGAACGGATCCGGCTCCGGTGGGTTTCCCGCATGTCGGCCACGAAGCACCCAGACCAAGTGGCGCGATCGAGCGCTGTAATCCTCCTGACACCTGCAGGCGATGATGGCAGAAACCCGAACAGCCCTGATCGCGGGTGCGAATGGCATCATCGGCAAAGGACTGATGCAGGAGTTCGCGGCCGCAGGCGGTTGGCGCATGCGAGCTCTGTCACGCCGGCCGCACCCGTCGCACGAGGCCATCGCGACGGACCTTACAGATCGTGAAGCGACCCGAGCCGCCCTCGTCCAGGCTCGCGATACCACGCACCTGTTCTACGCAGCCCTCGCGCCACAGCCGAGCCTCGCAGACGAGGACCGCGTGAATGGCGGGATGCTGCGCAACCTGCTCGATGGGCTGGAGGCTGTCGGCGCGCCGCTGAAGCGGGTGGTGCTGTATCAGGGCGCGAAGGTCTACGGTGTTCATCTCGGACCGGTTCCGGCGCCCTTCTACGAGGACGATAACCCGCGCCACATCGGGCCGAACTTTTACTTCACTCAGGAGGGCGAGCTGCGGGCCCGGGCCGATCGCGGCGGCGCGGCTTGGTCGATTCTGCGACCGGACGTGGTGGTTGGCGACGCCGCCGGAAACGCCATGAACATCGCCATGGTGATCGGCGCCTACGCCGCCCTTTGCAGGGTTGAAGGAGCGGCGTTCCGCTTTCCGGGGCCGGCGCACGTCTACGAGGGCGTGTTTGCCCAGGTGACCGACTCCCGCGCCCTTGGCCGTGCGAGCCTCTGGGCCGCGACGTCCGACGCCGCGCGCGGTGAGGCGTTCAACTACGTGCACGAGCCGTTCCGGTGGCGACGCGTCTGGGAGAAGCTCGCCGTCGCGTTCGAGCTGCCGCTCGGACCACCGGTTCCGATGCGTCTGGCCATGCACATGGCCGACAAGAAACCGGTCTGGGAGCGGCTGGTTGTCGAGCAGGGCTTGAGCGACCTTCCTTACGAGAGCGCAGTCGGATGGAGCTTCGGCGACTTCGTGTTCCATAGCGACTTCGATCTTGTCTCCGACATGGGCAAGATCCGACGCGCCGGGTTTGGAGAGAGCGTTGATAGCGTCGCCGCTCTGGTGAGTGCCATTCGCAGCCTGCAAGAGGCGAAGGTGCTGCCGCGTTAGCCGCGCCGACCGCTCATCAACAGAACCGGACATAGCCGCGAACGCCAAGCAGGACCGCAAGGATTTGCTCGGGCTGGCTGAGGCCAGCAATGGCACTCAGGTGCTAGTGAAGGCCGCCCTACATAATCTCCGCAAGATCGGGCGGGACGGCTACCGCTATTCGGACGTCGGCTTGGTCACGACCGACCTCCTGCCGCGCCCCGCATCGCAGCGGACGATTGCCCAGGCTCCGCCAGATCGATCGCGAGCAGGAGGGCTCCGCGCTGATTGCGGAGCTGGATGCCTGCAACCGGCGCTTCGGGCGCGGGGCGGTCGTCCCGGCTGCCAGAGGGCTCGCGTCGAAGCGCGAATGGTCGACCAAGTTCGAAATGCGCTCGCCGCGTCACACGAGCCGGCGGGACGAGATCCCGGGGGCGGCAGCCTGAAGCTTTGAGCGATGCGAGAGCGCATCCGGGTGGCGTCCAACGGGAAGGACGCGCTTCCAACTGCGGCGCATCGAAAAGGTATGGCCAGGACAGAGCGGCGAAAATCACGCTCAATGGTGCGCCGCCAGCATTCAAACGGCGATGGCGACCATCATCACGTTCTCGGCGAACGAGACGAAGCCGAGCGGCACCTTCCTCGACTCGCCGACGCAGGCGCCCTTGATCTTGCGCGCGTCGACGTAGACTGCCTTGAACACCAAGACCGCCCCAATTCCATCGATGAACGGAGCCACCGGGATGGACAGCCAATCCAGGGCACCCGCTACCATAAGGACGCCGGCGCCGACTTCCAGATAGGCGTAGCGCACCCCGCACGCAGCCAGGAGGTCGTAGCCGAGGAACATTGACGAGAAGGTCTCGACGTCCTGGAGCTTGAGGAGGGCGAGCACGCACATGCTGAAGGCGATGAACCATTCGGCGGTGCGCATCGTAAGCGGCGTAGCTCGCTGCCAAGGCCATCAGCGCGGTCATCGAGAACACCGCGGGCACGGGCCTGTACGTCATGGCGTTTGGACCGTTTGCCGCCTTGCCGAAATGGCGCTGGAGGTCGTCGGGCCGCCGACGCGCTCGCCGTCGACGAAGGTCTGCGGCGTCGACTTGACGTGATGCTCGGATTTGAAGCGGTCGGTCATCCGGTGATCCTCGACCTCGCAGCACCGGCGTTCGAGGAGATCCTTGGCCTTCAGTCCGTAAGGACAGGTGTGTTCGGAATGACCATCCAATGGAGGACGGCCTTTCGGGCTGGTGACGACATGGACAGCTCCTTCAATGCAGGTCGGGGACGGTGTCGCTACTCGGCAGAAGCCCGGTGGCGTGTCGCCTCCTCGTTGGGTTCGGCGCGGGATCGGTGGCCAGGCGGCAGCGTCCACCCCTTCACGAGCGCATAGACGGCGGGGATCACAACGAGGGTCAGCGCGGTGGAGGAGACCATGCCGCCGATCATCGGCACGGCGATGCGCTGCATGACCTCCGAGCCTGACCCGGTGCTCCAGAGGATCGGGACGAGCCCAGCCATGATGGCGACGACCGTCATCATCTTGGGTCGCACCCGCTCGACCGCGCCGACCATGATGGCGCGTCGCAGGTCCGCCCGCGTCGGAGGCCGCCCCTCGCGTACGCCCCGGGCCTGCTCCTCGTCCCAAGCGTGGTCGAGGTAGACCAGCATGATCACGCCGGTCTCGGCGGCAACGCCGGCGAGCGCAATGAAGCCCACCGCCACCGCCACCGACATGTTGAAGCCCATGAACCAGAGGAGCCACACCCCGCCGACCAGGGCGAAGGGCAGCGACAGCATCACGATAAGCGTCTCGGTCAGGCGCCGGAAGTTCAGGTAGAGAAGCAGGAACACGACGAGCAGCGTCAGCGGCACCACGATTCGCAGTCGCGCCTCGGCGCGTTCCAGATATTCGTACTGCCCGCTCCATTGCAGGGTCGTACCCTGCGGCAGCTTGACCTCGTCGGCCACGGCCTTTCGCGCCTCGGTCACGTAGCCGCCGAGGTCGCGGCCGGCGATGTCGACGAAGATGAAGACCGCGAGTTGCCCGTTCTCGGTGCGGATCGAGGTAGGCCCTCGGGTCAGCTCGACCTTGGCCACCTCGCGCAGGGGCACCGTCCCACCGACCGGCAGCGGCACCTGCACCTCGTCGGCAATGGCCCGCGGGTCCGATCGGAAGGCGCGCGGGTAGCGCACGTTCACCGTGTAGCGCTCGCGGCCCTCGACGGTATTCGTCACGGCCTGTCCGCCGAGCGCCGTCGCCACGACGTCCTGCACGTCTCCGACCATCAGGCCGTAGCGCCCGAGCGCCTCGCGGTCGGGGGTGATGTCGAGGAAGTAGCCGCCGATCACCCGCTCGGCATAGGCGCTCGACGTGCCCGGCACGGCCCGGACGACCGCCTCGACCTGCCGGGCGACGGCTTCCATCTGCTTGAGCTCGGTCCCGAGCACCTTGATGCCGACCGGCGTGCGGATGCCTGTCGAGAGCATGTCGATGCGTGCGCGGATCGGCTGCGTCCAGGCGTTCGAGACGCCCGGGAACTGGAGGGCCGCGTCCATCTCCCCCTTGAGGCTGGCGAGGGTCACGCCTGGGCGCCACTCCGCCTTCGGTTTCAGGGCGATGACGGTCTCGAACATTTCCATCGGCGCGGGGTCGGTCGCCGTGTTGGCACGGCCCGCCTTGCCGTAGACCGAGGCGACCTCCGTGAAGCTCTTGATGATCCGGTCCTGGGTCGCGAGGAGTTCGCCCGCCTTCGTCACCGAGATCCCCGGCAGGGTCGTCGGCATGTAGAGCAGGCTGCCCTCGTCGAGGTCGGGCATGAACTCGGAACCGAGTTGCTGGGCCGGCCAGACGGTCGCCGCCAGCACTCCGACGGCGAGCAGGATGGTGACAACCCGCGCCCGCAACACGCCCGCGATGAGCGGTCTGTACAGCCAGATGAGCAGGCGATTGAGCGGGTTGCGATGCTCCGGGATGATCCGCCCGCGCACGAACAGCACCATCAGCGCCGGAACGAGCGTCACCGACAGGAGCGCGGCGGACGCCATGGCGAAGGTCTTAGTGTAGGCGAGCGGACCGAACAACCGGCCTTCCTGGCTCTCCAGGGTAAAGATCGGCAGGAAGCTCACCGTGATGACGAGGAGCGAGAAGAACAGCGACGGCCCGACTTCGGACGCCGCCTCGACCAGGATCTCGACCCGCGGTGTCCCCGGCGGCGCCCGCTCCAAGTGCTTGTGCGCGTTCTCGATCATCACGATGGCGGCGTCGATCATGGCGCCGACCGCGATGGCGATGCCACCCAGGCTCATCATGTTGGCGCCGATCCCGAGCGCCTTCATGCCGGCAAAAGCCATCAGGATGCCGACCGGCAGCATCAGGATGGCGACCAGGGCGCTACGCACATGCAGCAGGAAGACGATGCAGACGAGGGAGACCACGATGCTCTCCTCGACCAGCGTGTGACGCAGGGTATCGATCGCCGCGTCGATGAGCTGGGAGCGGTCGTAGACCGGCAGGATCTCGGTGCCGGCCGGCAGGCTCCTGGCCACCTCGGCGAGCTTCACCTTGACCCCTTCGATGACGCTGAGGGCGTTCGCGCCGAAGCGCTGCAGGACGATGCCGCCGGCGACCTCGCCCTCGCCGTTCATCTCGGTGATGCCGCGGCGCTCATCCGGCCCGAGCTCGACCCGGGCGACGTCCCGCACCCGCAGAGGCGTGCCCCCCGCGGTCTTCAGGACGATGTTCTCGATGTCGGAGACGCCCCGCAGGTAGCCGCGGCCCCGCACCATGAACTCGAACTCGGAGAGCTCGACCGTGCGGCCGCCGACATCGGCGTTGCTCGACCGAATCGCGTCGCGAAGCTTGTTGAGGCTGATGCCCTGGGCGCGCAGGCGGTTCGGGTCAACCACCACGTTGTACTGCTTCACGAAGCCGCCGACGCCGGCCACCTCGGCCACGCCTTCGGCGCGCGAGGCGCCGAAGCGGATCACCCAATCCTGGATCGAGCGCAGCTCGGCGAGCGTCCGCTCCTTGGCCACCACGACGTATTGGTAGACCCAGCCCACGCCGGTCGCGTCGGGTCCGAGCGTCGGCGTTACGCCGACAGGCAGGCGGCTCGCCGCCGCGTTCAGGTACTCCAGAACCCGGGAGCGGCCCCAGTACGGGTCGGTGCCGTCCTCGAAGATCACGTAGACGAAGGACACGCCGAAGAACGAGAAGCCGCGGACCACCTTCGCCTTCGGCACCGTCAGCATGGCGGTGGTGAGCGGGTAGGTAACCTGGTCCTCGACGACCTGGGGCGCCTGCCCGGGATACTCGGTGTACACGATGGCCTGCACGTCCGAGAGGTCGGGAATGGCATCGAGCGGCAGCGTTCGGAGCGCCAGCATGCCGGCCGCGACGGCGAACACCGTCCCGACCAATACGAGGACGAGGTTGCGGGCGGACCAGTCGATGAGGCGCGCGATCACGGCGTACCTCCCGCGTTCGCCACCTGTCGGTCGTCCATCGGAGCGGCCAGGGACTGAAGCGCTGCTCTCAGATTGCTCTCGGCGTCGATCAGAAAGTTCGCCGCTGTCACCACCCGATCGCCGGCCGCGACGCCGTCGCGAATCTCGGTGAAGCCCCTGCCGCGGACGCCGACCTTCACGGCCCTCGGCTCGAAGCGGCCCTCGCCGCGATCGAGCAGCACGACCTGCCGCTCGCCCGTATCGATGACCGCGTCGTCCGGAACCGCCACCACGGGCTTCGCGTCGCCGATGGCGATCTCGACATCGGCGTACATGTCGGGCAGCAGCAGGCCGTCCGAATTCGCCAGCTTGATCCGCACCCGGGTTGCCCGGGTATCGGGGTTCACCTGAGGGTAGACCACCGCAATCTTGCCGGTGAACGCCCGGCCCGGGGCCGAGCGCAGGCGCACGGTCACAGGCTGCCCCACGCGCACCCCGGCGAGGTCGCGCTCAGGCACGTCGGCCAGCACCCACATCGTCGAGATGTCGCCAATCCGGAACAGGGTGTCGCCGGCTGCGGCCTTCATGCCCTCGACGGCGGTCCGCTGCAGGATGAGGCCGTCCCGCGGCGCAGCCCACGTGATGGCCATCGGCACCTTCCGGGTGCGCTCCATCTCGTCGATGACGGCCTCGGAGACGTTCAGGTTCTGCAGCCGGCGGCGCGCCCCGTCGAAGCCCGGGTTGGCGATCAGCTGGGCGGCCGCCGCGTTGATCTCGGGCGAGTAGACGTGGACCAAGGGCTGGCCCTTGCGGACCCGGTCGCCGGTGGTGACGTTTTCGACGTGGTCGACGTAGGCGTCCGAGCGGGTCGCCACGACGGTGACGCGGCGCTCGTCGAGGGTGACGGTGCCCGGCACACGCACCGGCTGGGCCACCACCCGCTGTTCCGCCACCTCGGTCCGGACGCCGGTGCGCTGGATCTTGCCGGGCGAGACGGTCACGACGTTCCCGCTCTCATCCTCGCCCGCGTAGACGGGGATGTAGTCCATCCCCATCGAGTCCTTCTTCGGCAGCGGCGAGGTGTCCGGCAAGCCCATCGGGTTGCGGTAGTAGAGAACGCGCCGGTCGCCGCCTGCGGGCTTGGCGCCCTCGTCCTGCGCCATGCCGTGCCTGGACATGTCGTGGACGGCCACGTCGGCGGGCATGGCCTCGCCCTCGTCGGGGTCGTCGAAGCGGACATCCTCGCTCGCCCGGACAGTCCGGAACTCGCGCCCGTCCTCGGTGACCATCTGGGATGCCGAGTAGACCGGCTTCCCGTCTGGATCCTGATAGTAGACCACCGGCCCAGTCGCCTTTGCCGCAGTAGGCGCGACCGCCTGGCCCGTGCTGGCGGTCAGCCAGTCGGCCAACCGCGACCGAGCGCGCTCGGCCAGCGACGGGACGACTTCGGAACGGGCCCGTTCCACGAGGGCCGTTATGGGGTTCTCCCCATGCCCCGCGACGTAGCCGACGCCCCCCGCCGCGAGCGCGACGAGGGTTCCGGCGAGCCATGCGGACCGGCTCATTTGACGGCCTGGAAGACCAGCTTGCCCTCGACCGTGCCGGTCTCGCCTTGGACCTTGGCCCCGAGCGACAGGCGCCAGCCACCGGCCATCGAGAGCTTGGCCTTGAAGCGGTACACGCCGGGCTCCGTCGAGGGCACCTGCTCCACCTTGGTGATCATCTCGTCCATGCTGTCGGGGGCCATGTCGAGACGCGTGGCGAAGATCACGGCGTCCGGCACAGGCTTGCCGCTGCGCTTGTCGACGAGGCGCACGGCGACGACGGCCTCGCCGACCTTCGCCTCCTGGTGGACGAGCTGGAACTGGTAGTCCTTGATGCCTGCCAGGGCGGGCACGGTCAGCACCGATGCCGACAGGCAGGCGCCAAGCAGCGCGGCCGACACGGCGCGCGCGAAGGGGTTCTTGGTCACGGGTAATCTCTCCTGAACGCGATGGATGGCGGCGCGCGGGCGCGCGTCACCGTGCCGGCGCGAGCGCCGGCGGCATCGGGTTCAGGCTCGGGGAGGCTCGGGTAACGGGGTCCCGTGCACGCTGGCGAAGGCCTCAAGGTTCGGCCAGCTCACGCTCATGCGGCTCGCGACAGGCACTGGGACCGGCAATGGGGTCGGCAGCAGCGAGGCCACGCTTGCCAGGCACAAGGCCATCAGCGGGCAGCCCTTGGGGCAGTCCGGCTTGGTGGCCTCCGATTTGGGGCAGCACGGCATGTCGTCCATGCCCATGTCAGCCATGCCGACGGACGTGGTCTCGTCGCGGTCCACGGCGGCGTGGTGCATGTGCCCTTGGGTCATGCCGTGGCTGGCCATGATCACCGTGTGATGGCCCGCCATCGACCCATGCATGCGCGCGGTGGCCGCCGGGGCGGTCACCGGCGTCAGGGCAAGGCTGAAGACCGCCAGAAGCGGCAACAGTCGCCGGAGGGCGAGCCAGAACATCACGGAATTCAGGATGCCAAATTTCGGGCCGATACGGAAGTCCGTCCGGCGGTTCGAGGAACGGCACGGACGCGGTTTGATTGCGCCGGGCCTCAGGCGGGCTCGGCAGAGTAGCCAGCCTCGGCGATGGCCCGGGCTATCCGGTCGGCCGGTCCCGTGACATCGGACACGCTCACCAGCTTCGCGCCAGGATCGACCTCGACGCCGGTGGTGGGCTCCACACCCTGGACCGCACGGGCGACGAACTTGGCGCAGCTGCCGCACCCATCTTCTCGACCTTGAAGCGGACCATGGCGCTCACCTCTCGATGGCGTCCCAATGAGATGGGGCTTCCCAGGGTTAGAAGGTCATCTGGGGGAGGTCGCCCGTTTAGGTCGGGTAGGCCGCGGTCGATGCGGCGTTACGGTCTTGATGGCCCTGTCGGATGCCCTCCAAGCCGAGCCAGCCGGTATAGAGGCCAACGAGGACGATCAGCGCGGCGGAGGCGTACGGCGCCCTCCGGGCGAAGGCGCCGAACCCAGACCAGCGCGAGGCGACGTGCTTGACGCTGAGTGCTGCCAGGACGCCAGCCGAGACCATCGTCAGCGCAAGGCCGATGCTGAAGCAGACCACCAGCGCGAAGCCGAGGCTGAACTGCTTGAGCTGGATGCACAGCAGCAGGACCGTGATGGCCGCCGGGCACGGGATCAGGCCTCCCGTCAGGCCGAACAGGACGATCTGACCGGTCGTCACCTGCCGGCCCGCGAAGCGGCGGCGGATGTCCTCGGCATGGGCCCGGGCGTGGGCGTCATCCTCGTCGCCCAGGTTCATGTGCCCGTGGTCGTGCTCGTCGAACGCGATCTCGTGGATTTCGCCCCCGGACGGTCCCTTCAGGACCAGCCGCGCCGTGAAGGCGTGCGGCTCGGGAATCGTCTCCAGGCTCTCGAGGAAGTCGCCTCCGTTCGCGAAGGCGAATGTCTGCCGGCCGCCATCGGGACGGACCGTCTCGACGAGGAGATCGCCGGTCGGCGGCAACTCGCCCCCCTCGGCCCGCACCCGCCAGCGCGGCGGCGCACCGTTCTCGAACACCTCCAGGGTTAGCAGCCCGTCGGAGGTCGCGACGTGCTTCGCCTCTTCGTGATGGTGATGATGGCCTTCGTGCTGCTCCCGCCAGGTGCGCCACGCCATCCAGACCGCGATGCCGACGATGAGGACCGCGGAGGCGAGCTGGAGGTACGGCTCGGGGTCCTCGCCACCCCATTCCCGTCCGAGGTACTGTCCGCCCAGCGCGATGATCCAAACGACCGCCGTGTGGGAGAGCGTGGCCGCCAGACCGAGCAGGACTGCCTGCGTGACCGTCCCGCGCACGGCGATGATGAAGGCCGCCATCATCGTCTTCGAATGACCAGGTTCCAGGCCGTGCAGGGCGCCGAGGAGGATCGCGCTCGGCACGAACAGCCAGGCGTGCGCGGTCCCTTGCCGCAGCAGGTCAGACAAGGAGGTCATGAGGTCTCGTCACTTCAGGTAGGTCCGCACCACTTCGATCAGCTCGGCGGCGCCCCTGGCGCGCTCCGCGTCCGGCTCGGCGTCCGGGTTCACGACGTGATGGCGAATGTGGTCTTCCATCAGCTCGGCGGTCAGGCCGTTGATGGCCCCGCGCATCGAGGCGACCAGCATCAGGACGTCGCTGCAGCCGAGCTCGGCTTCCAGGGCCCGCTCGACGGCTTCCGCCTGTCCCTTGATCCGGCGCACCCGCGCCAGCAGCTTGGTCTTGTCCTTGATCGTGTGAGCCATGGGTCGGCTTTGCGTCCTTAGTGATATATAGGGGGGTACCCTATGTGATGTCGAGCGGAATGTGCTCGACGGCGTGCCAAGGCCGTACCATGAAGAAGGACGACCCCTGCATCTCGGTCTGCCAATTCGACGGCCGGACGGGGTGGTGCCTGGGCTGCGGGCGCACGATCCCCGAGGCTCGCGCGTGGCGGAAAATGACGCCCTTCCGGCGGACGTCCCTCATGCGCGAGCTGCCGCGCCGGGTCGGACAGGTCGCCGGTACGACAGACCAAGCAGACGGCAGGCAGAGGGGTAAACGCAGCCGTTAGGATCCGAGGCATCGAAACGCCTGGCCGGTGAGGGACCACCCCGTGCGACACGGGACACGTCGCCAACTGTCCGGCAACGGAAGCGTGGCAGCGGGCGTTGATCCGGTTGAAGCCCCACGGAAGTCGCCGTTGGCCCGTCCCTCCCACCAGTTGGCTGGCAGTCCGGCCGTCGTGGCCGGGTCGACCGACTGAACCGGCCCGTCCCTCCCGAGTCGGACCATGACCACCGTGCCCCCCAATCCCCCGCTTCCCGGCTTGCTCTGGGCGATGAGCTTCGACGCGAGGGGGTGCGGCCACCCCATCGTGCCAGGCGAGCCACTCCCGGACCTCGACGCCTTCGGCGAAGGATTCGTATGGCTGCACTTCGACCTGAAGGCCGCCAACCTCACGCCCTTGCTCGACGCTGGGCACGTCGGCCCGCCCGCGCTCTTCGAGGCCGTCTTCCGGCCTGACGAACACCAACGCGTCACCGTCGAGGGCGGCCATATCGGCGGCGTGGTAGCCGACCTCGCCCGTCCCGGAGCCAAGCCGGACGCCGCCGGACGCCTGCACTTCATCTTGGGGCCCCGCTCCCTGGTGAGTGGACGGACGGGGCTAGTCGAAAGCCCGGGCGCCGCACGGGAGAGCGCCGAGAAGGGTCGTCCGATACCGTCCCCCGTGCTGCTGCTGGAGACGATGGTGGGCTACGTGGTCGCGTCCATGTCCGAGACCGGCCAGCGGCTCGCCGATGAACTCGACGGCATCGAGGACCACGTCATCGATGGGCGCGTGCGCGATGAGCGTCGGCGCCTCGGGCCGATCCGGAGAGCCGCGGTGCGGCTCCATCGGCAGTTGCTCGGCCTCTCCGCGGTGTTCCATCGGTTGGAGGACGATGACGCGGCCCGGCACCTGCACGGACCGGCCGTCGACGCCGCGGCACGCCTTGCCCAGCGGCTTGACGCCCTGGACCGTGACGTGAGCGCGATGGGCGAGCGTGCCCGGCTGCTGCAGGACGAGGTCGGCGCGCGCGTGGCGGAGGAGAGCAACCGGCAGCTGTACGTCCTCTCGGTCCTCTCAGCCTTGTTCCTGCCGCCGACCTTCATCACCGGAATGTTCGGCATGAACGTGAAAGGGCTTCCCTTCGCGGACGATCCACACGGATTTGCCTTCGTCGCCGGGCTGTCGCTGGCTTCGGCGGCGGTGACCTACGGCATCATCCGCGCGCTCGGCATTCGTCCGCCGCGTGGCTGACTTGCCGTCCTGGCCGTGACACCCCCTGACCGCGAGCGTCATGGCCGGACTTCTCTGGGACGTCTTCGGCGAAATTCAGTGCAAGCGGGGACTTCGGCGGCTTGGCCTCGGTGGAGCCGGTGACCGAGCGGGATGCCCCGATGGAAAGCCTGAAAACGAACGTTCCCAGGAAACCGATCCGGACCTGAAATTCATGCGGCTCGCGCGATCAAGGTGGACGCAAACAGGCGTACCGATCCGGTCCACTGCCCATGAATGGGAACGCCCTTGGGTGCGGGATGCGGACTACAGTGGAACGGACGACGGTGCATACCGCAAACGGCAGGAGGCAAATCCGCTCAAATCTCGGTCGCAAACTTTGAGTTTATGTATCGACGTCAATTTAATCGCGGACTACCCGTCGAAGTAAATGATTTCTAGGGCACGATACTGCGCAAAATTGGCATGGAACCGTAATTCGCCGTGAGCCGTTGCTGCGGTCATTCGATCCGACCACCCGAAGCGAACGGAGATCTTCATGCGCCAGGCAGTCATCATCGGCTTCTTCGCCGCCGCGTTCGTGGGCCTTGCCGCCCCCGCGATGGCCGAGGAGACCACCGTCATCCGCCGCGACGGCCCCGCCGTCGTCGACCACCGCGACACCGTCGTCGAGAAGCGTGAGGTCACCACCGGCACCGTCGATTGCGGCTCGAAGACCGTCCACAAGGAGGACGGCATGGGCAACTCCAAGACGATCCACAAGGAAGGATGCAACTGAGACGCCGCCTCGCTCCTTCGTCTGACACTTCAGGAGACATCCTCATGACGAACAAACTGCTTCTTGCCCTTGCCACGGCCGGCGTTCTGGCCTTGCCCGTGGCCGCACAGGCGCAGGGCACCCTACGCGGCGCGGCCGAGGGCGCTGCGGTCGGCGCCGATGCAGCGGGCCCGGTCGGCGGCATTGTCGGCGGCGCGGTCGGCGCGGCCACCGGTACGGTGGGCGGCATCCTCGGTGTCGACGACCGTCCCCGCTTCCGTAGCTACGTCCGCGAGCGCGGCGTGAGCTCGTCCAGCTGGGGCGGGCCTGTCCAGGTCGGCACCGTGCTGCCGGACGACGGCGTCACCTACTACGACATGCCCGCCGAGTACCGGGCGCGGCCCGGCTACCGCTACACCGTCGTGAACAAGCAGCCGGTGCTGGTGGACCGCAGCCGCCGCATCGTCGAGGTCATCGACTGATCGGCCCGTCGGCCTAAACCGCCGACACGTGCCTGACCCCGCCCGGCCGCAGCCGGGCGGGGTTTCTTTATCTGGTCTTATGCGTTGTCCGTGGACGTCGCTAGCCGCGTGCTCCAACCGGTCCAACGCCGCTTCGGAACGGTGACGACGCGCCCCGGCGCCCGGCGCATCGACCGGGAATCGGAGCGTGAAGACCTGAACTCCCGCGCGCGACGCCCGTCGCGTTCCCTGGACGAAGCCGAATGCCGCCGGATGACGGCGACGCGCCGAGGAGCCCACGCCGCATGCCAGCCAACGATGCCGTCGCCCCGCGTCAGCCGGCCCAGGTGCCGCCGCCCCTCGTCCCGGGCCTGCGCGGCCTCCTGACCCTCGCGGTCGGCGTCGTCCTCGTCGCGGCGCTCTATTTCGGGCGAGAGGTGTTCATCCCCCTCGTGCTGGCGGTGCTTCTCAGCTTCGTCCTCGGGCCGGTCGTCAACCTGCTGCGGAAGGCGAAGCTCGGGCGGGTGCCCTCCGTCATCGTCGCGGTCCTGCTCGCCCTCGGTGTCCTCGGCGGCATCGGTGCGCTCATCGGCACCCAGGTCGCGGGGCTCGCCGGCAACCTGCCCCAGTACCAAGCCACCGTGCAGAGGAAGGTATCGGGCCTGCAGCAGGGCTGGCTCGGCGAGGCCAACCGCGTCCTGCAGAAGTTCAACCATCAGGTCCACGACGTCACCCAGAAGGCTGACGCCGCGGGCACCACCGCCGCGACCGGACCGGCAGGCGAGACGCCCAAGGCGCAACTCGTGCGGGTCGAGGAGCCCGAGCCCTCGCCCCTGGCGCTGGCCCAGAAGGTGCTCGGCCCCATCGTGTCGCCGCTGACCGACGTCGGCATCGTCCTCGTCGTGGTCGTGTTCCTGCTCCTGCAGCGCGAGGACCTGCGCAACCGCATGATCCGCCTGTTCGGATCGAGCGACCTGCACCGCACCACCGTGGCCATGGACGACGCGGCCGGTCGGCTCGGCACCTACTTCCTCGCCCAGCTCGGCATGAACGCCGCCTTCGGGGTCATCGTCGGGGTCGGCCTCTGGCTTATCGGCGTGCCCAACCCGCTCCTGTGGGGCGTGTTCTCGGCCATCATGCGCTTCGTCCCCTACATCGGCGCCGTCGCCTCCGGCATCCTGCCCGTGGCCTTGGCGGCAGCGGTCGACCCCGGCTGGTCGATGGTCATCGCGACCGCGGCGTTGTTCCTGATCGCCGAGCCGATCTTTGGACAGGTGATCGAGCCGCTGCTCTACGGCCACTCCACTGGACTCTCACCCTTCGCGGTGATCGTCTCGACCCTGTTCTGGGGCTTCCTGTGGGGGCCCATCGGCCTGATCCTGGCGACCCCGTTCACCGTCTGCCTCGTCGTGCTCGGCCGCCATGTCGACAGCCTGGAGTTCTTCGACGTCTTGCTGGGTGACCGGCCGCCCCTCACGCCGGTGGAGAACTTCTACCAGCGCATGCTAGCCGGTGACCCGGACGAGGTCCGCGACGTCGCGGAGGCGATGCTGAAGGAACGCTCGCTATCCTCGTACTACGACGAGGTGGCGCTCAAGGGCCTGCAACTCGCTGCCAACGATTTCGCGCGGGGCGTCGTCACGCCGGCGCAACTGGACAACATCCGCGCCTCGGCCCGCTCGCTCGTGGAGGACTTCGAGGACCATCCGGACGCGGAGCCGGAACGCGACGACAAGGCGGTCAACCCGAGCGAGACGCCGACGCTGGCCGAGCGGACCCATACCAGGACCGAGGCCGTACCGGGGCAGGCGTCACCCCGCGATGCCCTTCCGGAGGCCTGGCGCGGAGAGGCGCCCGTCCTGTGCGTCGCCGGCCGCGGCCCCCTCGACGAGGCATCCTCGGCGATGCTGGCCCAACTGCTGCGCAAGCACGGGCTCGGCGCGCGCGTTACCCCCTATCAGGCCGTCTCCCGCGAGGGCATCCGCGACCTCGACCTCACCGGCGTCGCGATGGTCTGCATCTCCTATCTCGACATCACCGGGAACCCGGCGCACCTGCGCTACCTGCTCGAACGGATGAGGCGCCGGGCGCCTGGGGTGCCGGTGCTGGTCGGCCTCTGGCCGGTGGGCGAGCGTGTGCTCACCGACGCTGCGCTCGGCCGCGAGGTCGGTGCGGACGCCTACGTCTCCTCGCTCCGGGACGCCGTCGAGGCATGTCTGAGGGAAGCGGACGGCTCGAATCACGATCCGGCCGTCCCCTCTCCTCGGCCTGCCCTTGCGGTCGTCGCTTGACGGGCCAGCCCGCGTTGGCTCGCAAGCGTCTTCCCAGTTCTACCCCACCGGATCCATCGCAATGGGGTTGCCGACACACGGCGGTTTCGACCCGGGGGCAACAGGTCGAGATCGTCGAATCGATGGTCCAGCGCGCACGCGAGGTGCGAGAGGAGATCGCTGACCACGGACAGCGAGAGGAGGAGGCTCACACCGTCGCCGCCTGCCGATTGGAGGCTGGCGGCGACTGTGTCACCGCCGTCGATGACCTCGACCGACCGCAAGCCTGCGACCGCCAGGACCTGGGGCTGGACCAGGGGAATGGGCGTATCCGACAAGGCGGACTTCCTTCGACGCGTGGTCGTGTCCCGAGCCGATGGCCGGACGTTCAGGCGACGGCATCCACCGTAGGCATCTCGCCCAGGCCCAACGCCTCCGACAGGCAAGCACGCGCCCGGCTGACCCGGCTCTTCACCGTGCCGACCCTGCAGCGGAGCAACTCGGCTGCTTCCTCGTAGGTGTAGCCTTCGGCCCCAACCATCAGCAGCGCCATGCGCTGGGCCTCGGGAATACGGTCGAGGCGCTCCCGCAGCCGTTGCAACTCCACGACGCCCTCCTGTGCCGGCAGCGCGGTCATCGTCGCCGCGTGGACGCCGTCGGCGTCCTCGACCTCGCGCTTGGCCTTGCGCATGTCGCTGTAGAACTGGTTCCGCAGGATCGTGAACAGCCACGCGTTCATGCTGGTCCCCAATGTGAAGCGATGGCGGTTCGCCCACGCCCTCACCAGGGTCTCCTGCACGAGGTCATCGGCCCGGGCCGTGTCCCCCGCGAGGGAGAAGGCGAAACCCCGCAGGGCGGGAAGCGCGCGGATCAGGTCCTCGCGAAACGCGTCGTCGGGCTCGGAGCGCTCCGGGGAAACGACCTCGTCGAACCGGGCGACGAGATAGGCGAGCCGAGGCGGCAACCCCGTCGCGGCAGGCAGGGTGTAGTAGTCGCGCAGCTCCACCCCGAGCTGGTGCCTGACATGAGCGGCGACATCGACCGTAGCGTCAGGCGCCGCCCCGGCGGTCGGTAGCTTTCCGTTCATGCGCCTCGCCTCCGTCGCGTTCGAGTGGCTTCTAAGAGTCCCTCAAAACTGAACGACGGCGAAACTGGATACTAAATTCGCGTTCATCCAGGTCAGGGACCGACCGGCACTGCGCCGGGTCAGGGATGACGCGAAGGGCCCGCGGAACGGTTTGGCGCGGCCCGCCATCTCTGGTCCGTGGTCGGCAATATTCCGACCTGAGGGAGGCATTCGATGGTCCGCAAACCGATGCTGGTCATGCTCGGCGTTTTGACCCTGGCGGGTGGCGCCATCGCAACCTCGTCCGCTGCCATGGCGGATCCGCCTTGGACCCGCGGCGAACGTGGTTTCCGTCACGGTGGCCCGCCGCCCTGGGCTCCGGCGCATGGATATCGCCGCCACCGCGAGTTCAGCGGCTACGGTCGCAGGGACGCTCGCATCTACGAAGGGCGTCGCTACGGCGGCTACCGGGGCTACGACGGTTACGGTCGCTACTGACCCCTCGGCCTCGGCGGAAAGACCGTGGCACCAGCTTCCCTGGCGGGGCCCTGGTCCTGGAATTTGCCTTCGGCAGCACCAACGGAGGCGATGTGGACTGGTCCACGCCGGGTGACCGACACTCGGTCATGGGCCAACCCGACAGGGGGCCAACGGGCGAAAAAAGCCGCCCGGCGGGTTGGTCCCGACCGCCGGTGTATGGTCCCGGGATGAGGTGTGACGGATCGATCCTGAAGCGTTCTGGCTCTTTGGTCCAGACCTGAAGGACATGCTCATAGGGCGTGAGGCCGCGCAGGGTCTTCAGCCGACGGGCATAGTTGTAGGCGTCGACGAACAGCTGCAGATGCGCCCGGAGCTGTTCGTGGGTCTCGTAGTGGTAGCGCTTGACCGTGGCGTCCTCGATGGTGCGGTTCATCCGCTCGACCTGACCGTTGGTCCACGGATGGTTGGGTTTGGTCACGCGATGCTCGATGCCGTGCTCGTGGCAAACGCGATCGAACATGTGCCGGCTGTAGAGGGCTGTCGGGCCTGAGCGGTTGCGCGGGGCATGGCAGAATTGCGCCCCGTTGTCGGTCAACACCGTGTGGATCTTGTATGGCACGAACGCGACCAGCGCCCGGAGGAAGTCCGATGCTGTGTAGCGGTTGGCTTCCGCTTCCAGATTGACGAAGGCCAACTTCGAGGTTCGGTCGATGACCACAAACAGGTAGAGCTTGCCCTGTTCTGTCCTGACCTCAGCGATGTCGACGTGGACGTAGCCGATGGGGCAATCGGCAAAGCGCTTCTTCTTGGGCTTGTCACCTTCCATGTCCGGCAGGCGGCTGATGCCGTGCTGCTCCAGGCAGCGGTGAAGCGACGAGCGGGTCAGGTGCGGGATCGTCGGCTGTAGGCCGTAGAGGCGGTCGTCCAGCGGCAGCAGCGTATGCCGGCGGAAGGCGACGATATCGCCTCGTCCTCAGGTGTCAGGACCGTCGACCGAGGTTCTTTCGGCCCCATGGCGGCATCGACCGTCGACTGGCGTCCGCGCCATTTCTGGATCGTCGTCGGGCTGACGCCGTAGCGCTTGGCCGCCGCTCTCACACTCTCTTTACGGAGCTGTATTGCGCGACGGACCGCCTCCGTCGTGCGGGCGCTGCCGTGAAGAATTTGGCCCATAGCGCATCTCTTGCCGCATGGTGGTCAACCGTACCACCACACCGTGGGATCAAACACCTAGCAGTAGAAATGTAATGTGAAATCGAAAATCACTAGACGGTGTCGCGTGCTTCGAGCGCATTGCTGCATCAGGTCGGCTATCCGATCGTTTTTCAGGCATATAAGCCTGTCGGATTTGTATGTCGGTTAAACAAAGTGCGGGTGGTCAATAAGCTTGCTAATCAGCCTTCACAGAGGGGCCGGTTACGAAACGACGCGACATGCCCCGATCACCCGTGCCCGTACACGCAACCTGAGAAGCTCCGCTTCCGAGGAGGACAAGGCAGAGACCTACGACTGAGTTGGGTGATTTCTGCCGGAAGGCTTCTGACCTCAGAATGTGGATGAGATAGCGAATCGCTTGAATATCATTAGCAGTTAACTATCACAGCTCATGTTACGGATCAGCTACAGCAAGGACTCAGGTCGGACCCTGAGCAGGATGCTGTCCAACACCGCCACGCTGATCCGCAGCAAAGTCGAGCAGGACGCCGCCGACCCAGCCTTGCTCGGCAACAACGTCAACGCGTTGAAGGGCAGCACAACACCCACCGGCGAGCGGCTCGTCGTGCTGGCCGAGGCCGATTACCTCGCCTTGGTCGAGGCCCATGAGGACGCGGCGGACATCCGGGCTGTGGAGACGTTCCGCACGCGCTTGGGCGCTGGCGAGGAGGAGTTGATACCGTCCGAGGTGGTCGACCGGTTGCTGTCGGGCGAGAGCCGCGTGCGAGTTTGGCGCGAACACCGCGACCTGCGGATGGGCGAGCTGGCCGAACGCGCCGGGATCGCCTCGGCGTACCTTTCGCAGATTGAGACTGGCAAGCGCGAGGGGACAGTGAAGATCTATCGCAAACTCGCGGCCGCCCTCGATCTGGGGATCGAAGATCTGGTCAATTGACGAGCGGGACGGCGCGTACCGGATGCGTGGGCTTTGCCGAGAATCCTTCGCTGGGTTGGCGGCGAAGGTCGCCGAGCAGTGTGAGGCAGGCATCCGCACGCTGCCGGACTGCGAAGCAGTCGTAAGCCCTGTCGTGGAGGGTCCGATAGACGCTCGTACGCGTGATGCCGAACGCGTGGACGATGGCAGCTGGCAAGTGTGGGTCGTAGACGGAACGTCGGCTTCTGACTGCAGCGCCGCAGTCGGATTGCGATTCCCAGTAAGGATCGTTCGCATAAGGGCAGGTTACGGAGCGACACGGCGTTCCGCGATCGTGCGTGACCCAGAGTGCCCTGGGTAGGTCTGCTTCAAGGTCGTCCAGGCAGGCGGCTATGACTGGGATGGGTGGTTTTCTGCCGGTCTGCTTACGGGCGACAAGGCAAGGAAGCGGACTTCGCTGTTCCAGCTATTTCCTAACCCACGCAGGAGAATGAAGGGGCAAGGTCTGATTGCCGGCGGTCATGTCAGTCCAAGAAAGTGAAGGATGATGCCGGCGGCAGCGCAGGCATTGAGCGTCTGGATCATGCCGATCTTGATCCGGAACACCGCCAGCACCGCCGCGGCCGCCAGGGCGAGCGCCCAAGGGTTCAGGCTCGACGGGACCGGCACGTCGAAGCGGACCGGACCGGCTGTGAACGGTCGCGTCTCTGCGAAGATGACGTGCAGGGCGAACCAAACCGCGAGGTTCAGGATGACGCCGACCACGGCCGCCGTGATCGCCGAGAGCGCACCAGTCAACGCCCGGTTGCCGCGCAGGCGCTCGACGTAAGGGGCGCCGACGAAGATCCAGAGGAAGCAGGGCGCGAAGGTTACCCAGGTGGTAAGCAGCCCGCCCAGCGTCCCAGCCAGCAGCGGCGATAACGAGCCCGGGGACCGGTAGGCCGCCAGGAACCCGACGAACTGGGTGACCATGATGAGCGGGCCGGGCGTAGTCTCGGCCATGCCGAGGCCGTCCAGCATCTCGCCGGGCTTGAGCCAGCCGTAATGCTCCACCGCCTGCTGCGCGACGTAGGAGAGCACCGCGTAGGCGCCTCCGAAGGTCACCATCGCCATCTTGGAGAAGAACACCGCGACCTGGGCGAAGACGTCGTCGGGTCCAACCGTGAGCAGGACGGCAGCGACCGGCACCAGCCAGATCGCCCCCCAGACGAGTAGCATTCGCAGGGTGTGCCCGGCCGCCGCCCGCTCGCGGGGGAGCTCGTGGTCGTCGAGCAGGAACGGACCCTCGACGGCCTTGCCGCTGCCCCCGTGCCCGCCAGCCTTGAACTGCGGTAGGCCGGCCCGACCGCCGAGATACCCGATCACGCCTGCCGCCAACACGATCAGCGGGAACGGCACGTCGAGGAAGAAGATGGCCACGAATGCCGCCCCCGCGAGCCCGACCATCACCGGCCCCTTGAGCGCCCGCTTGCCGATGCGGATGACGGCCTGCAGCACGATGGCGAGCACAGCCGCCTTCAGCCCGAAGAACAGGCCTGCGACCAGCCCGACGTTACCGTAGAGCGCGTAAACCCAGCTCAGGGCCATGATCGCGAGGACGCCCGGTAGGACGAACAGGCCGCCGGCGACGAGGCCACCGCGGGTGCCGTGCATCAGCCAGCCGACGTATGTGGCGAGTTGCTGCGCCTCCGGTCCCGGCAGCAGGGTGCAGAAGTTCAGGGCATGCAGGAAGCGGTTCTCGGAGATCCAGCGCCTCTCCTCGACGAGGACGCGGTGCATGACTGCGATCTGCCCGGCCGGGCCGCCGAAAGAGAGCGCGGCGATGCGTGCCCAGACCGGCACCGCCTGCGCCAGGGTCACGGGTAGCGGGGCTCCGATGCTAACCTCGACCAATTCCGGCCCGGATCGGACGGATACGGCTTCTGCCATGGTCAGGCCCTCTCCCGGGGCTTGTTGGACGGCCAGTTATGGGTCTCCTCGGTCGCATCCCGGCACCAGCGGTAGAAGGCGTCGTACAGGAGCATTCCAGCATCGAGCTGCTGCATGTCGTCGGCGTAAATCCGCGACAGGCCGAGCGAGGCTGCGAGCAGTCCGGCGGCCTCGGGCGCGAGATCCGGCCGGCCGGTGTCGGCCCCGCGCACCAGGGTCGCGAGGCGCAGGAGCGGCGGCGTCGCGAGGCCGAGCTCCTCGATCATGACGTCGAAGGTGCAGAGCTCACCTCGGTGGCTCCAGTAGGCACCCGGATCATCGATGTCGAAGGAAACACCGCCGAACCGCTCGGCCACCGAATTCACCTCGGACGGCGGCACGAACAGAAAGATTGCCCCGGGGTCGACGAAGCGGCGGATCAGCCAGGGGCAGGCGATGCGGTCAACCTTGGGTCGGGCGCGCGTGACCCAGACGGTGTGACCGCGCGCGTCGCGCGGCGGCAGCTTGTCCTCGGGCACCAACGGCAGGCCGGCGGCGCCCCATGCTGCAAAGCCGCCGTCCAGGGTCTCGGCCGAGGATCCCGCGTGGCGCAGGTAGGCGGCGGCCCCGTGGCTGAGATCGTGCCCTTGCCTGCACACCACAACCGCGTCGCGATCGGCGAGTTCAGCGGACCAGTGCTCGATGTCCGCGACATGCCGTCGAAGGCTGCCTGGGATCAGACGCGGGTCGTTTCGGAAGGCGTCGTCCGTACGGACGTCGACCACAACGGGGCAGCCGGCGGTGCCGACCAGGCGAGCAAGTTTATCGACGGAGATGGAGTTCGGCACGGGCATGACGCGTCCTTGCAGCGAGTGCAGGTGGGACGCGATCTTCAGCCGAAGCCTCATCGGGGGATCGCTCCCCGATGTCGCCATACACTGCCCCGGGATGGGCGCTGTCAAGACGGAAGGTAGAGCGAAAGCCCGACGCCGCGGTCGACGATGCTCAAGGTTGTCTACGCTTCCTACTGACCGATGGACGTCTGCTTCTGGGATAGGGCGAAAGGAGGCTGCTTGTCTGAACCGGGTCGCAAGCTGAATGGCTTCTTAGGGTGGGAAGCAGAGGTCAGCCACTCGCCTCGACGCGGACGTTCCGCATCCGACCCAACCCAGCCGCTCGGACCGCCATCGGCGCATCCCTTAAGCGGCCGTTCGTGAACGGTCCGGCAACTTCAGCGCGGATGGCAAGCGGTCCGTGGCACCTTACGCCGGAGTGGAAATATCGACCTCGCGCCCTTTCAAGCCAATCAAAGCTAGCTTTTCCATTTTGGCGGCCCAACTCGATTCGGGCAAGGAAGCCGCTGCACGGTGATATCGAAGCGGCAAATAGACTTCGAGGGAGGATTGCACCCCTACTACGCCTCATCCCAGAATATCTACTCAATAACCTCGTCGGCCCTTGCAAGCAAACTTGCGGGCACCTTGATGCCGGACGCTGTCGCTGACGCAAGATTTATCAGAAGTTTTAGGCGTAAAGGTTGGTAAAACGGGATTGATCCGACATCTTCACCCTTCAGGACTTGAGATACCTGCTGTCCGACGTGCGCATTCAGATCGACCAGATTTATATCGTGACCGATCAGGCCACCTTTTTCAACGTATTCGCGAAACGGATAAAAGGCAACGATACAAAATTGATTCATAAGTCTTATTATGAGATCCATGTTGTTGAAATTTTCGACAGCGGTCGTGACCAGTGCCGTTCTTGTTTGCTGCGCTGCCGCGGCGAAAGCTGTCCTGTACTGAAGTTCACGATGTGGACTTTCCACAGGAGGTCCTACAAGCTGCAGGCCGTCCCGCTCCACTGCAGCGCGCACGCTTGCTCCGAGCGGACTCTCCCAGAGCGTGCGTGAGGTTAGCTGAAATACGCCCCGGGTGTCTGGGGCAATCTCTCGCAAATATTCAATGCGTTTTTCAAATATTTCCGGACTGGAATTGACCATAATCCCAGTGACGTTGCCTCCAGGATGTGACAGCGATCCAGCCAATCCATACGCAACCGGATCGCTGGTCATGGCGACGATCGGAATGGTCGCAGTGCTATCTTTGAGTAGTTTTGTCATCCGGTCGGAGACGGACATGATGACATCGGGCTGCCAAGTGACTGCGTCTGCCGCGGTCTTTGAATAATTCGTCGAAACACCGCCACCGTCAAAACGCTGTACAACCAAGTTTCGACCTTCTACGAAGCCGGATTTTGAAAGTTCTTCGAAAAATGCCTTGAAGTTTGGGCTTTTTTCTTTCGTCATGAGTTCGACTGAACGATCGGGATGCACGATCGCGAGCTTGTAGGAGCGTGTAGGCTGGGCTCGTGCGGCATAAGGCCAAGCGAGAAACGCTGCACCCGTCGCTATGAACCGGCGTCGCGTCATCCCTCCCTCCTTGCATCTGTTTGATGAGTATTGGGTTCGGGGCGGCTCGCCGGGGGTCGGCGTACGGCCCTCATCGCTCCACGAATCAGCGGACCGAGAAGGGCGACTGGTAGGGGCGGCCGAACGGCACGCCGTTGTTGACCGTCTGCACCGGCGCCAGAAAGCCCTTGCCGTCGCGTCGATTGTTGCGGGTGTCCACCATCGAGAGCGGGCGCTCGACCCATTCCATCACCGAGACATCTCCGGGCGCGCCGACTTGCAGGGTTCCGAGCTTCGCGACGCGATCGATGATACCGGCCGGCTTGTGCGTCGCCATCGCGATCACCTGCTCCAGGCTGAAGCCAAGCGGCAGAAACTTGCTCATCACCACCGGAAGGAAAGGCATGCCGGGGGTGTTGCCGGAGAAAACGTGCAGGTCCGACGAGATCGTGTCTGGCGGGGCGCCCTGCGCGATCGCCGCCTCGGCGACGGTGAAGTCGAACGAGCCGCCGCCATGGCCGATGTCGAACACGACGCCCCGCCGCTTGGCCTCCAGTGCTGCCGGCAGCAGCTTCCCGTCCTGAACGATGTTCGTAAACTGACCGCCGCTGTTAGGCGCTCCCGAGTAGCAATGCGTGAGGATATCGCCTGGTCGCAGCAGATCGAGGATCTGACTCATCAGCGCCGATGTCTCGACGCCGCCGATATGGACCATGACCTTCGCCGGCCGCCCCGACATCTCGCAGGCCTGGATGGCCCGCTTCAGCGGTTCGGCCCCGTGCTTGAAGATGACATTCTCGGACATCCGGACCTTGGCTCCGATGGCGAAGTCCGGGTTCTCGGCGATAGCCAGAGCGCAGGTCTCCACCTGCGCGTTGTCGAGGTTGTACAGCTCTGCCACCGGGAAGGCGGACAGGCCGTTGTTGGCGATATGGATGAAGGCGAACATCCGCGTCCGCGTCTGGGCGGCGATGTGGCGCCGGAGCGCCGCGATGTTGTTGGCTCCCGCATCGCCCGCCGAGACGACCGTGGTCACGCCCGAGAACGGGACGGTTTCGTCCGCCGGGATGCCGATCGCCGAGCCGTAGGGATAGGTGTGGGCGTGGAGATCGACGAGCCCCGGCAGCACAAGCTTGCCGGAGGCGTCGATCGTCTGCTTGGCGCGCTCGGCGGGGATATCTGGCTCGAGGGCGGCCACCACGCCGAAGCGGATGCCGACGTCGCGCTTGGCCCGCAGCGACTGGCTCGGGTCGATGACCTCCCCACCCTTGATCACCAGGTCGAAGCGGTCGGGCACGGCGTCGGCCGGCCCCACGGCCGCCATAGCGCCAGCGAGGCCGAGCCAAGTACGACGCGACAAATCGGACATGGTCCAACCTCCCTCGGAGCGCCGCGCGCCGTTGGTCGGCGCGTCGGCCTGCAAGTCCCGTTGCACGGCGCGCGTTCTTCGACGGCGCCGCGCCGGAGCATAGCTTTCGCAATGTTCGAGCTGCAAGGTTTCGGGCAAATCGCGCCTTGACGATCGCCGGAGACTATATCGATTCCTGGAGGACCGCCCCGGCCGGCGTCCCCACTTGCTCCCGGTCACGGTAGACGAGCCACAAAGCGTCGGGCGCCGAGAAGTTGGCGTCGAACAGGTCGATGAGCGCAGCACGCGGAAACCCGAGATCCGGCCAGCTGCAGAAGCTACCGAAAGCCCGACGAAGAAAGGTTTTCAGGTTGCGCCAGTAGCGATCCGCACTACCGAGTTGGGTCGTGAGCGGGCGGGACGGCAAGGCAAGGCAAGGTCCGCTTCGGTGCCATTGCCGCTCGAGAGTGGACCGGCAGAAATCCACCCATCTTAGACGTCCACGCGGCCTCTCCGCGGCGGCCAATGTTGACCGAAAGCAGCTTGTCCGCTTCTGAGTTATCGCGGTGGTAAAAATAGGTGCGCGGTTTGCTATCTCCACGCTCACGACTTCGCAATGAAATACTGCCGCCGCCACATCGGTCCGCATTCCAGCCGACTGTTGGGACGCGTCCCGCACCTCGCAATGAGCAACTGGCTGGCGGCTCCTTGGCACGCGGCTAGCCAAGCCAACGTATCCCGTCGGCCGTGGTCACGGTTGCGCTTTGTGCCAAGCCAGCACGTCCAGGCGGTACTTATCCCTCCTCGTCTGGTTGCTGACGTGCAGGAATGCGCGCGCGCCATCTATGAAGCGCTCGGCCGCCTCGTCGCCGGTCAGCGGGTAGTGCGTCTCGCCCGTCCAATGGACCAACACCACGTCACCGTCCGGCTGCAGGCAGCCTCGGACCCGGTCCACCAAGCGCCCCAGATCGTCAGCATCGAGGTAGTAAACGACCTCCGACAGTAGGATCAGGTCGAACTGTCCTTTCGGCCACTGATCGGGCACTTGGGCGAGTTCGAAACGGACGTGGGGCAAGTTCTTGCATCGATCCCGCGCCTGTGACAGTGCGCGCTCGGCAAGATCAAGGCTGACGAGCGCGTCGCAGCGCTGAGCGAGGGACTCGGTCAGCACTCCGATGGAGCAGCCGACCTCCAAGACAGAAGAATACCGGGCCCGCGGCAAGGCATCGAGGGTGGCCGCATACTTCGCCCGCTCGTATTCGCTGGTTTCGAACTCCCAGGGGTCCGGGTTTTTGGCGTAGCGCTCGTCGAAGTAGCTCGGCGGCAGGGAATGGGCGTACCGCGTCATCGCAACTCGCCCCCGTCAAACAGATCGCCTGCGATGCCGCGGGCTTCCAAGATCTCCGCGGCCGCAGTGGTCAAGGCACGGTCCGGCGCGGGCTGGCGAAGGTAGGTGGCTAGGTCGCGTGAGAGCCGCTCCAGCGGATGCTCGCGCAGGAAGCCCTGCAAACCGACGGAGCGGTGGGCGAGTTGCAGAACTTCCAGGCCCGCTCGTTCGACGGCCAACCTGGCCAAGTTGACAAAGGCGACGATGCGCTCGGGGGCGAGTTCGCTACCAACAACGACTCGGGCGGCGCGCTCGACCCAGCCTCGTGCACCCTCGACGGCGATGGCACCCTCGCCGAGGCGGGCGAGTTGGTGCGGGTCGTTACCTCGGCCGGTCTCGGCGAGATGCCCCCGCCACGCGTCGAAGACAGCCTCGATGCCGCCGAGCTGCACCGCCGCGAAGCGCCAAGCTCCACCAGAGAACGTCGGCTGACGGTGGTAATCGTCCCACGCGCCCAAGATCTCCTCGTCGATAACCGCGATGTCCTCGAAGTCGACGGTTCCGGTTGCGGATGCGCGCATACCATGGGCTCGCCATCCGGTGAGGTCGGCACGTGTGCCTCGCTGCAGCGGCACAACCAACATCAACGGCGACGCGCCCGGCTCCCGCTTGACCGTCACCAAAGCTCGGGTGACGAAACCGGCGCCCGACGCGAACGTCTTCACGCCGCGAAGGCGGCGATCATCTCCAAGCCGTAGGCAGTCGCTGGGCGCGTCGGTGTTCCATACCCCGAACAGGTGTCCCGCGCGTGCGTCCGCAAACAGGCGTGCCTCCTGTGCGAGGGTGCCGTAGCGCGCGATGAGCTGAAGCGCGTTGACGTGGCCTTCGTAAATGCGACCGAGCGCGAGGCTGCCATAGCCTACGAGCCGCAGGACCCTCGCGAGGTCGTGCGCGTCCGGCTCCTCGCCGAGGCCAACACCGCCTTCGTCGGAAGGGATCGGCGCCGTGAGCAGGCCCACGCGGGCGAGATCAGCGACATCCTCGGCCGGGAAGCCGTCGTCGCGGTCCTGGTCCTTCGCGCGGGCAGCGGCGGCAATAGCCACCTGCCGAGCGGCCGCGACGGCATCGTATGCCAGGTTAGGCGGAGTTCTCTGGTCCATGCGCCTCCCTCCTATCAGGCCGCCGCAGCGCTGATGTCTTCTACCGTGCGGCCGGTCGCGACCGAGAACGGCTTCTTTTTCAGGATGTCAGGCTCGCTGAGTTGCCGCGCCACGGCGTCGTGGGACTTAATGAGCAGCCAGGAAACATGCCGTTCGCGAGGCCTCGGTTTCATCCGCGTCAGGTGCCACCGGCCAGATAGCTTCTCGCCGTGCAGCGTGAATGCGAGCGAGCCCGCGGCTAGCGCCGTCCCAGGATCGCCGTCCGGCTCCCAGGTGCCGCGATCCCAAAGCAGCACCACGCCCGCCCCGTAGCTGCCCGGTGCGATCACGCCTTCGTAGTCGGCATAGTCCAGGCTATGGTCCTCAACCTCCACGGCCAGGCGACGTTCGCCCGCGATGAGGCTCGGGCCACGCGTGACCGCCCAACTCTTGAGGACGCCACGGAGCTCCAGCCGGAAGTCGTAGTGTAGACGACGCGCGGCGTGCTTCTGCACGCGGTAGGCCAAGGGCTCAGGCATGGCCGGTACGCTCCGCCGACGTTTGCGAGGCATCCTCCACCGCAACGACCTTCGACCTACGGGAGCGGCCGAGGACTGTGCTCGTTGACCGGAGCAGGCCCAACACGGCGCGGGCGTGTAGGATCTGTCGGGGAAGTTCGGCGGGCCGCAGTGGGCGATACCTGAGCATGGGGCTGGCCGCCTCCGTCGCGGCGAGCACGGCGCCAAGTGTAGGGAGGTGAGCTATCGTTCGGGCTGTGTCCGTCCGGATGCCGAGCCACGGAGCCCAGAGCGCCTTGCGAGCTAGGCGTCCCGAGGCATGTAAATCGATTATCCTCCGTCGCCAGGCGAACCGGAACAGAGCCCGCGGCAGCGGCTCCAGACGCGGGTCGCACGGGCTCTCGGGCACTTGGCAGCGCAGCTTCATCGTGTCCGCGGCCCCGCCGGGTGCGCGCCCGTCGAGCCGCCCCGAGGTGACCACGACGATGTCGGGGTCGTGGCGAACCCGCGCGTCGCTCGACAGCAGCGACGACACGAAGGCCTTGTCCTCGCCAACCGCGAGCGGCGGCATGCCGCCGACCTGTCGGTAGGTGCCGAGCCGAACCGCGAGCGTCGCGCCAGAGGTGGTCCAGTGCCGCGGCCAGGGATCGTGCACCACCGGGTTGATTCGCGCTTCGAGCTCCGTGAGCAGCGCTTCGTAGGCGCCCTCCAGCGCGCCGCGCGCGTGCAAGGACGCGGGAAGCCGAGCGGCATCTGCCTCGTCGAGGGCGATCCGGCCTGCCACGGCATCGACGCCATCGGTGATCACAGCAAGGTTGCGCGCGACCCAATCCTCAGGAACCCGGCTATCCGCGTCGGTCGTGAGGATAACGCCATCCTGCGTACCGCTCTCCTCCAACCACGCGGCCGCGGCCTCCATGGCCTCTCGCCGTGCCCATCCCGCGTTCGCCTCGGCATACGCCCGCTCGATCACCCGAACCGGGCGACGCAGGGACGTCTGAAGGGCTGCGACTACATGGGCCGTGCCATCCGTGCAGTTGTTCAGGAACAGCAGTACGCCGAGCCCGCTTCCCCCGAGACCTTCCTGCCCGTCCAGAGCGTGCAAGCAATACGCGATGCGTTCGGCTTCGTTGAAGACCGGGACGGCGACCACCGCTCGCAGCGCTTGGTTCGGCATCCCTTGATCGACAGATGACGCCACAACTTCAGTCTCGGTCAGCACGAATATCTCCGGCGAGCCGGGTTATGCGCCGGCATCACGCAAACTTGCCGCGCGGCACCCTGTTCTGTGGCCAAGCCAGTTTTAATCCGGCGCCGTTGCCGCACCTGACACGGACAACATGCAACCAGCTTTCAGCCTCGGCGCTCTGAACTTCGCCCTGGCCGGCGCGCGCGAGGGCTTCGGCCCGTTCCTCGGCGTGTACCTGCAGAAGCAGGGCTTCGACCCAGCCGCCACCGGGTTGGCTATGGGCCTAGCCGGCTTCGCGGGCCTACTTGCGACGACGCCGGTAGGCGCGCTGATCGACCGGACCACGTACAAGCGCGCGGCCCTGGCAGCCGCCGTCCTGGCCATTGCCCTGGGCGCCGTCGCCCTGATCGCCACCGACAACCTGTGGCTGATCGGCCTGTCGCAGCTCGTCATCGGCGTCGCCGACACAAGCATCGCGCCCCTCGTCGCGGCGGTCACGCTCGGCATCGTCGGGCAGAAAGCCTACGGCCACCGGGTTTCGCGCAACGAGGCGTACAATCATGCCGGCAACGCCGCCAATGCCGCCCTGTCCGGCGTGCTCGGCTACACGCTCGGGCTCGGCTACGTCTCCATCGCCATCGTGGTCATGGCGGTCGCCTCATGCGGCGTGCTGCTCGCCATCGACAAGGGCAGCATCGACCACGGAACGGCGCGGGGCGGCGAGCAGGACGAGCGCTCGACCCTTCGCGTGTTGATCGAGACCAAGCCGTTGCTGATCCTGGCAGGCACTGTGTTCGCCTACCAAACCGCGAACGGCGCCATGCTGCCGTTCCTGGCGCAGGCGCGAACGGCGGCCGGCGCCAACCCGAGCCTGACCACCGGCGTGATGACCGTCGTCTCGCAGGCCACGATGGTCGGGGCCGCACTCCTGGCCGCCCGTGTCGCGCGGGGACGGGGGCACGCCGGCGTTCTCTCTATTGCCCTCGGGTTGGTTGTGGCCCGCGGCATCCTCGCGGCGTTCGCGACCTCGTGGTTGCTGATAATTCCGGTGCAGGTGCTCGAAGGGTTGGCGATGGGTCTCGGCGGAGTCGCCATACCGGCGCTCGTGGCCGAGATGATGGAGGGTACCGGCCACGCGACGGCTGGGCTCGGCGGCGTCATGACCGCCTACGGCGCGGGAGCCACAGCGAGTCCGCTGCTCGCCGGCCTCGTCGCGCAGTACCTCGGCTTCCCAGCGTCGTTCTTCGCCCTGGCCGGCGTCGCGGGCATTGGCCTGGCCGTGTGGATGGTAGGCCATCGCCTTCTGGGCACGAGTGTCCCCCCAGGGCACACTGGCGAGGCGTCTGCCAAGCCGGCGTGACGGCTTGGAGCATGCGACATGGATACGCGAACGGGAGCGAAAGCCTGGTCCAACCTCCTGACGGGCTCCTTCCCTGCCTTCGTTCTCCTCCAGGGCTCGCTATACGCCGCCTACGGGACGGAATCGCCATTCCTTCCCAGTTTTCTCGGCGAGCGCGGCTTGAGCGCGGGCGAGATCGGCGTCGTGCTGGCGGCGGGCACGTTGATGCGCCTCGCCGCGGGCCCCATCGCTGGCCACCTCGCCGACCGATACGACGCGACCCGAGCCGTCCTCAGTTGCGCCGCCTTTGCGGCTGGAGTGATCTCGTTCGCCTACCTCTTGGGGTACGGCTTCTGGCCGTTGCTGGCGGCGAGCGTCTTGCACGCGAGCGCCATCGCGGCCCTCGCGCCCCTGGCCGACGCACTCGCGCTTACGGCTGCTGAGCAGGAGGGCACCTTCTCGTACGGCTGGGTTCGGGGTGCCGGCTCGGCGGCGTTCGTGCTCGGGACACTGGCCTCCGGACTGCTCGTCGCCCAGGCCGGCGTTGCGAGCGTCATCGTGTCGAGTGGTGTCCTGTTCCTCGTCATGGCGCTCGCGACGAGCCGCGTACCGGCTGCCAGTCCGCGGGAGCCGCAGGACAGCCTCGGCTTTGATGGCGTACGCGAGCTCCTCGCGATGGCACTGTTCCGCCGGATGCTCATCGTGGCAGCTCTTGTCATCGGCAGCCATGCGCTCAACGATAGCTTCGCGGTGATCCTTTGGCGTGAGGCCGGCATCGGGCCGAGCACGATCAGCCTGCTGTGGTCCGAGAGCGTCGCCTCGGAAGTCTTCGTCTTCGTGCTCGCCGGTCCGTGGTTGCTGTCGCGCGCGAGCACCGCCCAGGCCGCGATGCTGGCTGCCGTAGTGGGCGTGCTGCGCTGGTCGGTTCTGGCCTCGACGGCGTCGGTCCCAGTGCTGGCGGTCATCCAACTGTCGCACGGACTCACCTTCGCACTGCTGCACCTCGCCAACATGCGCCTGATCGTCCGGACCGTGCCGCCGCACGTCGCCGCGACGGCGCAGACGCTCTATGGAACGCTGGGACTGGGCGTGGCCTCCGCTGTCCTGACCAGTGTCGGGGGCTTGCTCTACGGCCGCCTCGGCGCAGGCGCATTTTGGTTCATGGCAGCGCTTTGTGCGCTGGCGCTTCCGCTCACAGTCGGGCTGGGTCGGAATGCAGGGAAATCCGGTGCAACCCCGGTCTCTTTAACGTAAGGCCGCACAAGTTAGGCTGATCTATTCTCTCTCCGCAGCGGCGAGACGCCCTACATCGCGTACATAGCCGTCAGAGTCGAACTTCTTCAGCATCGCCGCACCCAGCGAGCGTACATCACTGTAGACCGCGCGCGGGCCCCACGGCCGGTTGTCAAGTGCGGCGTGCTCGTGGCCTGACCGG
>NZ_JALNUL010000025.1:0-71860 GCF_026540775.1 Methylobacterium sp. GC_Met_3 | reverse complement strand
CTTGGCTTCCCGGGATTGTCCGGACCAACACCGCAAGCCGAATAGACACTTCCGATAAAGCCGTCGCCCCCAGGAACCTCGGGGTCCCTATGAGCAGGGTACTGAGCATCTCGTCGGCTTCGACTGCTGCAATCGCCGCCTCGATCACCGCGACGGCGGCGTCGTAGGACACGCCGTGCGGCACGTAGATAGGCACTTCCAGTCCCGCCCAGTCGCGGGAGAAGTTCGTGACAGCCTTGAGCTCGCCGAATGCGACCGTATGCAGATGCCCGTTGTCGTCGCGCAAACGTACGGAGCGCAACGAGAACGCCTCCACCTGACCCTGCAGGCTGCCACTCTCGATAATCTCACCGACCCGGAAGGCATCGTCCAGCAACAGGAAGAAACCGGCGATGATGTCCCGCACCAGCGCTTGCGCACCGAAGCCGATCGTCAGGCCGACTACGCCCGCACCCGCCAGCAGGGGCCCGATCCGCAGGCCGAACGTGGATGCTACGCTCAGGCCGGCCGTGACGACGAGCGTGACGAGCACGACTGTGCGCAGAGCGGGCAGGACCGTGGCGAGACGGTCCGCGCGCGGTTCGGTTCCGATGCGGGCAAGGCCGCGATCAATCAGGGTACGGGCGACCTGCCAAGCCAGGTCGGTTCCGAGGAGGATCAGCAGGGCGGACACGATCTCCGTCGTCAGCGGCAGTCCGATTCCATCGTCCGTTCCAAGCGGGCCTTCGACGAGCAGCAGAAGGGCCGCGATCAGCGCGACGTTGCGGGTCGCGCGCGAGACAATACGTTCCTCGCGCGTCAGAGCACCGGTGCGGTTTGGCCCGAACACGATGGTTCGCGCGATATCGCCCAGGGCCAGCGACAGGACCGGCGCCAATCCAAGCACCAGCACCGCCCAAGCGGCGGTCGACAGATCGGCTTGAGCCAGCAACCACGACGCTCCCGGCACGAGCCCGAGGGCAACCGCGGCCGGGCGCGGAGACCGTTGGTCGGTGGAGCGCAGGGACAGCACCACGGCACCGACGACGATCGGAGCTAGGATCACCAAGACGAGCATCGTTACGCTGGTGACTGCATCCGCCACCTTTTGATCCGCCCCTCCCAATCGCAGCAGTGTCGACAGGAGGAACCCAGCCGCCGCCGCGAGAGCAAGAACCGTGACCCCGTGCTGGGCTCGCCAAGCTGCGATCGTAGGCAGCCCGACTAGACGCAGCCGCGAGCCTCCCGGAGCGAACAGGAAGCGGCTAAAGACGCGCGCACTCCGGACGGCGACAATGGCAAGGAGTGCATCGAGAGCCATGACGCCCGCCACCCCCGGCGGGGCCGCGATGAGGTAGGTGAGGCAGGCCCCGGTCGCGAAGCTGAAGACGAGGCCCTGAGCGAACAGGAGACGCTGTGCCTGCGCCCCAAACCTCTGTCGGGCCGTTGCAAGGGGACTGTCGACGATCCGCTGCATCCAAGTCGCGGCCCAACGCCAGAACAGCCGTTCCGCAAGCCAGGCTCCGAACCAGAGTAGAAGCAGTCGGATGACGAGCGCGGAGAGCGTCGTTCGGTCGTCGGCAAGGAGCCTGGTAGCTGCCACTCCCGTTGCATCCGGGACACTGGGCGCCGTCGCTGCCAACTCCCTCGCCCGTTCACGAACGGCACGAAGGTGCTGGTCGACATCGCGGCCAAGACTGAGATTGCTCGGCCCGACTGCGGGGGTCTGCGCCCAAACTGCGGTTGTGGAGGTCGAAAGGGCGACAACAACCAAAAGGGATCGGAGGTGGGATCTCACCACGGCCAACGCACACGCATGGACTTCAGACCTGCTCCATGCCGCAGGATGGTTCGGACGTCACCTTTCCGGATCAGCACGCAGCCGTTCCTACACGAGCTTGGCTATTATGCCATCGGATCGGCCTAGATCGTGACCTCAGCGCCACCTGGATCGGCGCGGAAAGTCCAGGCGCCGCCGCTTCTGAAGGTTGAAGCCGTACCGAACGTATCCTCCATGAACTGCATGTGCGTGACCTTACCTTCTGCCAACCTCGCAAAGATGGCGACCGGCGAGGTCAGCGTCCGGTCCATGACACGCGAGCGGAAGGTGCAGCTCACGAACACGGCGACCCGCTCATCGGAACCGAAGGCCTCCAGCACGTCGAAGGCCAGGATTTCCCAATGCCGATTGACGTTCACGAACGTCTCCACGATGGACTGCGCGCCGGTATGCGATCCGCACCAGGGCATGATCCGCTTCAAGTCCGGATTGTCGTAGTTCAACGACACGTAGGTGGCGTCGGGCGCCACCAACTCGGCGACCGTCGCCGGATTGGCAGCATCTGCCAGGAGGGCCAGGACCGTTTCGACCGGTGTGCGCATCGTGTCTTACCCTCGTTGCTGCCGCGGAACGCGCCCGATGATCCGTGGCGGTCGGTGAGGCGAAAGGGATCGTGCCCTGTCAGGGCAGGACGACGATCTTCCCGCCGGCGCTGTTCTCCTCCATGGCGTGATGCGCCTCGGCGATCTCATCGAGCTTGAAGGTGCGGCCGACCTGCACGCGCAGGCTGCCCGCCGCGACCTGTTCCACGAGTTCCTGGAGTGGCGTGCGCATGAAGTCCGTGACGCCGCCATCGTAGGTTGTCAGGCACACCGCGCTCGGGATCACGTCCATCGGGCTGAAGTCCGGCAATGACCATCGGTCGCCGACCATCCCGGTCATGCAGACGATACCGCCGGGCTTGGCGCAGCGAAGCGAGTCCTCCAGCGTCGTCGCGCCGACCAGTTCGAGCACCTTGTCGACGCCGCCTGTGCAAACCTCAGAGACCTGCGCGGCTATCGCGCCGGTATCGACGAAGATCTGATCGGCGCCGTTGTCTCGGAGCATCTGCGCGCGATCGGCGCGGCGAGAGGTGGCCGCGACGTGGACGCCGTGCGCCTTGGCGATGGCCGCTGCGGCAAGTCCGACCGAAGTCGTGCCACCGCGGATGAGCAAGCGCTCACCGGGCTGGAGCCGCAAGGCGGTGAACAGCGAGCCCCAGGCGGTCTGTAGCATCTCCGGCAACGCGCCCAAGACCTCCCAGGACAGGTCGGTGCTCAAGGCCTGCACCTGCCCGGCCGGGACGCGGACGTATTCTGCATAACTGCCGTCGAACTTGCGACCCATGCCACCCATTGCCGTCGCGACCCTGTCGCCCACCGTGAAGGTGCCTTCGGGCGCGGCCACCACGGTGCCGACGGCCTCGATGCCGAGCACGCGCGGGAAAGCGACGCCCGGTGACTGGCCGCGGCGGGTGAACAGCTCCGAGCGGTTCAGGCCGAAGGCGCCCACCCGGATCAACACCTCGCCCGCGTGGGGCTCGGGCTTCGCTACCGTCTCGACCTTCAACACGTCCGGCCCGCCGGCCTCGCGGATGACCGCGGCTCTCATCGTTGCCATCGTCGTACTCCTGAGACGCACGTGTAGCGGACGCCGTTCAGCCTTCGCCCTGCAAGAGGTTGGTGTTGAAGACGTACAGGGTGATCTTCCAGGCGCCATCGATCCTGCGCAGTACGAAGCACTCACGGTTCAGGTCGACGACCTGCTTGCCGTCTTCCAGGACCGTCGCTCCCTTGTGGTGGTAAGTCCGCACGACGGCTGTCTCGCCCTGGTCGTCGATGCCGGCGTAGCCGAACGTGGTCGTGAACCGGGCGACCCGGAACAGGGCCGCGTAGGCATCCCGCTTCTCCTGGAGCGTGGCGAAGGTGGGTTTGTCGTTCCACTCCGTGACGCCGTCGGGTGCGAACAGGTTCAAGATGCCGTCAGTGTCGCCGGCATTGAGGAACGTTTCATAGCGGTGGACCACGTCGTAGGCGGCACGCTGCCCTGCCGCGACCGTCGGCTCGGCTGAAAACACGAAGGGCTCCCCGCTCTGATCCGCCGCATTGACCGATACGAGGGGAGTGCCGACGAGCGTCGCGGCAAGGAAGAGGATGCGCACGCACAAATGGACCGGCATGCCTTCATACCTCCGTTCGGATGAGGGCGCGGCGTGCGTCGAGGCTGAACCCGGTCGCGCCGGCGCGGGCGAGCAGCAGGAAGCCGCCGGCCATGGTGAGGTTCTTCAGGAAGTTGATCAGCTGGTTCTGGTCGGCGAAAGCAGTATGGAATATCGCCGCCGTGAGTAGGCACCACCCTGCCAGGCACAAGCCGAGCGGCCGGGTCCAGAGGCCGAGCAGGAGCAGCACGCCTGCGCCGATCTCGAAGGCGGCGGCCGGCCAGACCAGCCTGGCAGGGACGCCATAGGCGGTCATGTAGCCCTGAGTGGCGGCAACGGCGGTGAGCTTGCCGATGCCGGACACCAGGAACAGGGCCGCCATCAAAGCCCTGGCTGGTACGTCGACCCATCTCGGGAAGGCGGACTTCATCGCACGATTGCTCCTGCTCATGTCGCGTGCGCCATCCCGTGATCTGCCGATGGCCATAGGCATCATCACGATGCGGCTTCAGACGGCCTTCACCGCGAGGGAACGCACTACGAGCGATTCGACCTGCCGGACTACCTTCTCGGCCGCGTCGGCTGAGCCAGCGTAGCTGAACACCACGTCGACGCCGTTCTCGGCCAGCAAAAGGACGATTGCCGCGCCGATGCCCCGGGAACCACCGGTGACGAGCGCAACCTTCCCGGAAAGCTTGCCGGTCATGCTGATCAATCCTGAATAGCCGAATTGGGGGACGGCTTCGGCGCTCACGACAACCGGGACCGACCCGTCCAATGCCCCGAGTCCGTTGGGTTGCTATGGCGCGGGAGGATTGGTCGGCGAGAAGCTGTAGCGGGCGATCCGCCAGCGTCCGTCGTTGCCTTTTTGCAGGATGAAGAGCTCCTGGTTCGCTTCGCGGGTCGTCTTTCCGGTGGAATGGTGGAGCGTCGACCCGGCCGAGTTCGTGCGCACGAACGCCCAGGTCGGGGCCATTGAGACGACCTCGACGATGTCGAACCTCACGTCGAACTTTAGCTCCTTAAACACCGCGTCGTAGGCCTGACGCACCGCCGCCTGTCCAACGAAGGAGGGCGTGTAAGGTGCCATGAAGATGCCGTCGGGTGTGTAGAGCGGCAGCACGTCGGCAGTCTGACCGCCATTTAAGGCGGAGTTATACGACGACAGCGCGGCGCGGATTGCGGCCTCGTCACTGGTGTCCTTAGCTACGGTCGTCGATGGACCGCCGAACGACTGCGCTATGCTGGCTTGAAACGGGATCATGGCAAAAGCAGCAAGGAAACAGGCTGCAGTCATACGAACCCTCATTCACGATACTCCGGCGTCTGCTTAGGATGCTCCATGAATATGTGATATCGCATTACCCCATAAGCCGTTCATTTTGGGATGGCCTATCCCACATATGGGACAATGATGCTTGACCTGAATGCGCTCTTCATCTTCGCCAAGGTCGTTGAAGCTAACAGCTTCGCGATGGCCGCTCGTTTGCTGCGCATTCCGACTTCGACCGTCAGTCGGCGCATCGCCGAACTAGAGAGCCAACTCGGCGTTCGCCTCTTGGAGCGCTCGACACGGAGCCTGCGCCTGACCGACGTTGGGTCAGATGTATTGGAGCAGGCGCGACGAAGCATTGAGATCAGCGATGGGGTGCTAGGCCTCGTCTCGAACCGGATGACCGACGTATCGGGTGTCTTGCGCATCGCGTCGCTGCCGAGCATCTCCGACACGCTCGTGGCTCCGCTGGTGGGCGCGTTCCAGGCGGCCTATCCAAACGTGCAGGTCCAGGTGCTCGTTACCGAGCGTTACGTGGATCAGGTCGCCGAGGGGATCGACGTAGCCTTCCAGTTCGGTCCATTGCAGGACTCGGACCTCGTCGCGCGTCGGATTGCAACCTATCGCCATCGTCTCGTGGCGAGCCCTGCCTATCTAGCCGAGCATCCTGCGCCCATCGATCCGCAGGATTTGTACGACCACCGTCTACTGGCTTTCTCGTTCGGGAAGCCCGACCGGCGCTGGACTTTCATCAGTCAGGATGGTGACCGAAAGGAAACTATCGTCTTCCAGCCGTCATTCACGATGAACGACTATCTCGGGCTCGCCTCAGCACTCCTGGCCGCAAGCGGGATTGGCGACCTTCCGCCCATCGTGAGGCCCGACCTGCTCGATGAAGGTCAGCTCGTCGAGGTAATGCCAAGATGGCGCTTCCGTCCCTTTGATCTGACGCTGGTCCATCTCGGGCATCGGTACGTGCCGCGGCCGGTGCGGCTGTTCAAGGAGATGGCGGTCGAGATGGTCCCCACCATGTTTCCGGACCTACCCTCGTAGCGGGACCGCGTGGAAGAAGGGGCCTCGACATCGACGAGATCAGGCCGCCGCCAACAAAAAACGCCCTTGCTTACGGTCTGAGTTTACGGTCATCTTCTCCAAAGCGGACTGGCGGAAATCCACCCAACCAGGCTACTTGGACCGTTGGTGGCGCTCCCGCAAAGCAGTCGTTTGTCTTTACCTTTGTTCCACAACCGAACCGGTGTCGATATGACCTTCCCATTTTTCGGATGAGGGCCGAAGGAAAGGCGCTTGCTAGGATGTTGGTCCTAATTCGTCGATGCAATCCAATTCATTCAATCATTGATAAGCATTGTTCGACGTACGAATAATCACACCTCATATCGACAGCTGAGATTTAAGGTTTAACACCTTACGACGTACAGCATTGCATGAAGGCTACCCATGCCGCTATCCTATTCCGCACGCCTGCGGCGTGATCTCCGCGATTGGCAAGAACGCGGCTTGCTCCAGCCGGAGCAGGCTGAACGCATCGCCGCTCACGCCTTCGCACCGCGCGGTTTCAAGCACCTGCAGGCCGCCATCGCCCTATGCATCCTCCTGCTTGTGGCTCCATCAATCATCGCATTCGTGGCAGCCAATTGGTCCGCGATGTCGCCTGCATCCCGGCTGGTCGTTCTGTTTCTGGTTAATTTCGCAGCCGTGTTGGGCACCTACCTGGCTGCGCGCCGCGAGGCCGGCAATCGAACAGGTTCCACCAGCAGGCTTGTGGACGGGCTTGCGACCCTATCCCTGGCCATCGCGGCGTCTACGTTGGCCTTGGTCGGACAGACCTTCCATGTGGCTGCAGATCCCCGCGGCTTCGCTGGAACCGTCGCCGTTCTTGGCTTGGCGACAGCCCTCGTTGCGCGTTCGGGCGGCGCGGCCGTCGTCGCCTGCATCGCCCTGATCGCAGCCGACGTGGGTTTCGGTGGACTCGACCTCGCGACGCTGCGCGGCAACGTGGCCTCCGGGCCAGGGATCTGGTTCTGGGCAGTGGCCCTAGCTCTGTTTCTCGCAAGCCTAACTGGATGGTTGCCCGCTCGGGAATTCACCCTGCTTCTAATCCTGATTGTGCTCACCAATCATCTTGGGGGCGCACCTGCGGGTCTGACGTTCCTCCTGCCGCCCGACCGTATCCTGACCGTGGCTGCGCTTGCTCTTGCTTCCGGTCACGCATTGTCTCGCCTTACGCGACAGGACGAATGGGCCTTGCGCCTTCGGGAAGGTGCGCGTGCTCTCACCCGCGCGGCCGTCGGCCTCTGCCTGCTCGGCATCGTCATGGTATCCGTGCGCACGCTTGGCTTCGGCGGTGCGCGGCCGACCTTCACGGTGCCACTGGCGTTTGCCGCGATCGCGCTCGCAGCCGCAGTGATAGTGCGCTTTCGATTGCCCACACAGGCGGCAGCCCTCACGAGCGATCTCCTCGTTCTCGCCGCGGCCGCCTTGGCGCTTCTGGTGTGGCTGATCACCGGGTCAGGCCGGGAACTCGCGACGTTCTGGACCGTGTGGGGCGGCATCGTGCCGGCGCTGATGCTCGTGGTAGCCGGTGACCTCGAAGACAGACGAGAACTGTACGGTTGGGGCATAGCTCTGACCGCTGGCCTCACGATTGGAATGCTCGCCGCCTCAAGCAATCTCATCGCCTTCTCGGGCAACCTACTGCTCTGCGCGGTTCTCTTGACGCTCGCGTTAGCGGCCTGCCGTTGGGCTGCTCGCCGCATTGCCGGAAGGGTGGCATGAAACGCCTTATGCTCGGCCTCGGCTTTGCCGTTTTGCTGGCGATCCAGATCTCACCTTCGGCGATCCTGGCGTGGCAGCAGACGCAACGGCTGAACGACGGACGCTCGGTTCGCTTGGCAGTCGAGACCCGAGACCCACGTGACCTGCTGCGCGGCGAGTACAGCGTGCTCACCTATGAGATTGGGCGCCTTCAGGGGATCAGCGCGGGTACGACGCCGACGGGCTGTGTTTTCGATGTTCGCGACAACTGCAGGCTTGAGAGTGGACGCGATGTCTACGTCCGGCTCTCCGCCGATGCAGATGGCGTGCACAGGGCGGATGGGGTGTTCTTTGATGCTCCGAGAGGAATCGAACTGTTTATCAAGGGCAGCCTGGGATCCGCTGCGCTCGTGCGCCAGGGAGCTCCTCTCAGCATTCGGGCCAGGGCGGGCGGTCAGCCGTCGGAGGTCGCCACCTGCCAGCATTCGATCTGTCTGACGGGTAGCGTGAACTATGGCATTGAGCGGTGGTACGGGGCGCAAGGAGTCCCAGGGAAACTCGATCGGACGGCACGCAAGGACATCCTTGTCGAGGTGCGCGTCGCGTCAGACGGGACAGCGGTGATCGACGGGATCACCGTGGCGGGCAAATCCTTTGCCAAAACTGCTCGCCTGTGGTGAGGATCGTCTTCAAGTGTGTAAGCATGGATCGTCGGGATCGTGAGCGATTGGGTTTTGGTGATATCCGCTAAAACGCTCTTGCCCGCCGACAGCGAACCGGGGGCAATCTACCCCAAGCGGTCAATCCGCAATCGACCCAACCTTGCCATAGCAGTTAGTTCACACAGAACCCGAAAGCGGGCGCGTGGGAAATCGGCTGAGACCTTTTGTTGCCTACGCTAAGGATACATCAGCATCTGCTTGGCTACAAACGCTCAATGGCAGACCTGATTGTGAAACGAGCGGTAGGTCGGCGCGACCTTCTTCGACGGTACGCTGTCGAGGTTGATAGGTTAACAGTAGCGTATATCCGCGCTGGCAGAACGATCCACGTCAGGATCGCAGAAGGCATGCGTGAGGTGCGGCTCTCGATTGATGGATATAGTTCTAAATCTTCGATTATTCTAGCCAGTAATCAATGTGTCGCAATTCTCCATTGCCGCCCCGCAAATAACCCGATTGCGCGAGATCGTATTCGCAACAATTTTTTTAGCCCGCCACGAATTCTTCCGATCGATCGGACTGACTACATCAAAGCTGAGCTCGAAAGTGCGTCCGACTTGGCAAGAGCATTCATGCAAGCTGCATGGTCAGTGGCGTGCTATCAAATTCAGGAGCGAACGAAGCCTGGAGGTCAATCGCGATATGGATTAACCGCTGGTGACCTGTCTGTGCTGTACCATGGATGTCGTACTGCCGACGCAAACATGATAACTAGCCGGGGCTCTGCAAATGATCGTCTTTGGGGCGAGTTGACGAAAGTGGGATGGTTGACGGACGGAACTATTCCGCTGATGCTACCACGGAGATTAGCGTGCTATCGCCTGACAGAACTAGGGCGAACGGAACTACTTGAAGTGCTCAAATAGCGATCTCTCAGGGAGTTATTCTAGATTTATTCCCGTTTGCTGCCATTCCGAAATCTACCCTTAGCCGCCATTCGGCTTGCGACCCATGCCGGTCGTCGGAACAGCCTTAAGCCTTTCCCGACAGCAGCCATCTTTCCTGCGGACACAGGATCCGTCTCGTCTAACATAGGTGCCCTGCAGCCCGCCGTCGGCAACGATGCGACACTTCACGTGGGAGTACCAATGCCTCTGAACGGTCTCGAACTTTCGAAGCAGCTCATCCGATTCCGATCGATCAATCCCCCGGGTGAGGAGAAGGAATGTTCGGAGTTCATCGCTCGCCTGCTGACCGAGCACGGGTTCGACGTTGCGAGCTACGAATTTGCCAAGGATCGACCGACACTGGTCGCGCGCATACCTGGGACGGCTGGTGGCAAGCCACTCTGCTTCACGGGGCACATCGACGTCGTGCCACTCGGGTCGAACGCCTGGCAATTTCCCCCCTTTGAAGGGGTCGTACAGGATGGCCGGCTGTACGGTCGCGGCGCCAGCGATATGAAAGCCGGCGTAGCCGCGTTCATCGCGGCTGCGTGCAACCTGATCGAGGACGGGCTCAGCTTCCACCGCGGTGTCACGCTCGTGATCACCGCCGGAGAAGAGACAGGATGTGAAGGCGCATTCCACGTCGGCCGAGAGAAAGCCCTCGGACCTGCCGAACTCCTGATCGTGGCCGAGCCGACGTCCAATGCCCCCATCTTCGCCCACAAGGGCTCTCTTCGCGTCGTTGTGACAGCGCGCGGAAAGACGGCGCATTCCTCAATGCCGCACGAGGGCGAGAACGCCATCAGCAAGGCGGCTGAGTGGATCCGGAGGCTTGAAGGCCACGACTTCGGCGCTCGTCATCCGTTGCTCGGGAGCATGACGGCCTGCGTCACCACCATCCGCGGTGGAGAGAATATTAACTCGGTCCCGGACTTCGCCGAATTCACAGTCGATTTCCGGACGCTGCCGGATCAGAAGCACGAGGCGCTAATCGCCGAACTTGGCCCCTTGTTCGGACCAGAAGCTGAGATCCGGGTCGTCACAAGCTTCCCAGGGTTCGCTACCGAGCCGGCCAATCCAGCCGCCGCCCGGCTTCTATCGCTGCTGCAAGAGCGGACTGGGGCACCGGCGAAACCAGCCGGGGCACCATACTTCACAGATGCGTCAGCTCTGGTGCCGGCCTTCGACGGCGTCGCCACGGTGATCGTCGGACCGGGCGAGGCGGCGCAGTGCCATAAGACGGACGAGTACTGCCTCGTCGAACGGATCGAGGAAGCGCAGGCCATTTACAGGGACTTGATGCTCCGCATGTGCTGCGACCGTGCGGGATGAGGCGTAGCGATCGAAGCCGCTTCCGCCGTCCGGTATTGTGGCTCCGGGCCCCGAAAGCGGACCGGCAGAAATCCACCCATGTCGGTCGTAGAGCGAAACAGCGGGTCCCGACCTACGTCGGACGCGGATTTAATGGGCCACAACATGCTGGTGTTGTGACACATAAAAAGAAGTCGATCGGGACCACCTGGGGGCACGCGGGGGCACCTCGGCTGGCTTAGCGAAGCATTCCGGTCGGATGCATCCGGTAGGCCTAGTGGGCGGATGGCCGTTCGGCCTGGCGGCCGCAATCACACCCTCAGCGGGCCGGGGCTTCGGACCGAACACAGGGCCAACGCCGCCGGAAGGCGAGGCTCGCGCCGGCAAGCATGTCGACGTCGTGGAGTGGAGCGTTCGCACGCGCCCAGGTGAGGAACGTCTCCACCAGGTCCTCGATGGTGTAGTCCGGGCTGCAAATTCCGCTCGCGCTCCCGCCATTCCCGAACGCGGTCAGGGTGTCGGCGACGCCCATCAGGTAGGCGCCGCACCAGCCGGAAGCCGCCCCCTGCTCCGCCAGGCAGGCCCGGTAAAGATCCTGGGCCCGCCGCCGCGTCACGTCGACCGCACCTTGCCTTTGCATCAGTTCCCTGGTCGGCGCGGTGCCCGCAGCGGAGCCAGCTCCCCCATCGGACGACACCGCCGAAACGGGCCGGCGAAGGCTACCGCCGCCGCGACCCGGCCACGAAGGCGATGGCCCAGAGGATCGTCGACGACCAGGAGAAGGAGATCTCCGAGATGGAGGCGTGGCTCAAGAAGAACGCCAAGTAGGCCGAGCCCACCCTTCCGAGCGTTAGACCGAGACCGAACCACCCAGGAGAACGAACATGCGCGCATCGTGATCACCACCGCAGCCCTCCTCGCCCTCTCGCTCACCCCGGCCATGGCGGCCGGCTGCTGCGGCAAGTCCGGCAAGGGGATGTGCGCCAAGCCAGCCGCCTCGATGTCGATGAAGAGCGGCAAGAAGGGTTGCTGCTGCGAGGGCATGAACAAGTCGATGAGGATGTGAGGCGGTCGACCGGGCGTCGAGGACGGGGTCCGCTCTATCCTCAACGCCTAGTGCGGCCCTTCCTGCGCGGCGTCAGGGGTTCCGGCGCCGTCGAGGCTGCGCTCGGGTGGCAGGCCGGGACGTTCGCACCGGTCTCCAGGCTGGCGATGATCGGGCAGTCCGGTCGTCCGTCCCCGTCGCAGGCATCGGCCAGGATGCGCAACGCGTCGGCCATCTCGTTGAGCTGGCGCGCGCGGTCCTCCAGTTCCCGGACGTGCGCCCGGGCGATGGCCTTCACGTCGGCGTTGCTCCGATCCGGGTCGCTCCAAAGCCCGAGCAGCACCTTGATGCGCTCCAGCGAGAACCCGAGGTCGCGGGCGTGCCGAATGAAGCCCAGCCGATGCAGATCGGCGGCGCCGTAGTCGCGATAGCCGCTGTCCTGCCGGTCGGCCGGCGGCACGAGGCCGATGCTCTCGTAGTAGCGGATCATCTTGGCCGAGACCCCGGTGGCCCGGCTCGCCTGTCCGATGTTCATCCCATCCGCCCTGTTGACCTTACTATCATGGGAAGGTGCAGAAGGCTGTTCAACCCCATGGACGGGGCCTGTCCGCCGCTTCGACCCGAAGGTGCGCAGGGCGGCCCGGCCCAGCCTCGAAACGGAGTTTCAGATGCCAGCCACAGCCACCAGCAAGGCCACACTCTACCGTATGGTGATGCCGGCCCACACCTGCCCCTACGGCATCAAGGCCAAGGACCTCCTGGAGCGGCAGGGGTTCTCGGTCGAGGACCATTGGCTCACGACCCGCGAGCAGACGGACGCCTTCAAGTCGGAGCACGGGGTCAACAGCACGCCCCAGACCTTCATCAACGGCGAGCGTGTCGGCGGCTTCGACGACCTGCAGCGCCACTTCGGCAAGGCCGCCAACGATCCGAACGCGATGACCTACAGGCCCGTAGTCGCGGTGTTCTCGATGACGGCGCTGATGGCCCTGGCGGCGAGCCAAGCCGTCTACGGCACGCCGTTGACGATGCGTGCCGCCGAGTGGTTCATCGCCTTCAGCATGTGCGTGTTGGCGCTCCTGAAGCTTCAGGACGTCGAGACCTTCTCGTCGATGTTCCTGGGCTACGACCTGCTGGGCAAGCGCTGGGTGCGCTACAGCTACGCCTATCCCTACCTTGAGGCCGGGGCCGGCGTCCTGATGGTGGCGGGAGCCATGAACTGGCTGTCCATTCCGGTGGCCTTGTTCATCGGCGGGATCGGTGCCGTCTCGGTGTTCAAGGCGGTCTACGTCGACAAGCGCGAGATCAAGTGCGCCTGCGTCGGCGGGTCAAGCAAGGTGCCGCTCGGCTTCGTCTCGCTCACCAAGAACCTGATGATGGTCGCCATGGCCGTCTGGATGCTGGTGGCGCATCACTGAGCGGATGAAGGGCAACATTTGGTGAGGGAAGTTTCAGCCTCCGAGCGAGAGAGCCGATAATGGCGCTCCACCCCAAGCCGAAGTTGCCGGCCAGCCGATGAATGGCTGTTTTCGAGGAGCACCAACAGCGGTCTGGGCGGCTGGGTTAGGTCGGAAGCAGCCTCGGGCAACCTGCTTCAGCAGTCACCCTGAGACCACGAGCCGGCTGGTCATCGGAACGCGTGCACCGGCCGGAACTACCTCTGCGAAAGAGACGACAGGGCCTCGTCCGCGGCCCTCAGCCCGCTGTCGTGGGCCCCGTGGGCGGTCGTGAAATCGAAGGGGTGTGTCGCCTCGCCGGCGAAGAACAGCCGGTCCTCGAAGGGCCGGGCCAGCTGGACCCGTGCCTGCGACTGCTCCGGCAGGGCGCAGCTATACGCGCCGCCGATGGACGCCATCCGGCTCCACGACGTCACCGCGAGCGGATGGATGGCCGAGGCCACGTCGGCCCCGAACAGCGCGACCAGCTGGGCGGACACGTACGCGAAGCCGGCGGCCGGGCCCTCCTCCTCCAGGATGCGGGCGCCGTCGCCTCCGAGGAACGCCTCGATGATCGGCCAGCCGTTGGGCCGGATCGAGTAGGAGGCGGACCTCGGGTCGCGCAGGTTGCCGTAGGCGTGCGTGTCCGGCCCGAACGCGGAATTGCGCCCGATCTCCAGGAAGACCTTCTCGTTGCGGCCGAGCGGCAGGGCGGCGGCCGCCTCGCGCCAGGGTTCGGTCCCGGCGGGAAGGCGGATCGCATCACTCGCCAAGACCGCGGTCGAGACCGTGAGGATGGCGGCCCCGGCGCGGACGGTGCCCGCGCGGGTGGTCACGGCGACGCCGTCCGCCGTCAGGTCGATCGCCTGCACGGGCGTGGCCAGGCGCAGCGACGTCGAGGCTGGCAGGCTGGCGGCGACCAGCGTGCCGTACCCGAGCGGCAGGTTCCAGTTCATGCCCGTCGAGGCGTCATCGTAGGCCAGGTAGTCGCAGGCGGAGATCTCTTCGGGGGCCATGCCGCTCATGAAGCCGGCGATGGCCCGGACGTAGGCGTTCCAGGGGCCGCCGGGTTCGAGCGCATCGCTCGCCCGGTCGCTGCCCGAGGCCACGGTGCGGAGACGTTCCTCCCAGTCGCCATAGGCCTTCCACGCCGCCTCCCGATCGTCCTCGTCCTCGGCCAGGGACGGATGCGCCTTGGCCCATGGCGGGTCGCCCCGGTCGACCGGGAAGCCCGATGCCTCGGCGATGCCGACCCAGGCGTTGCGGTCGCCCGAGTGGAGCCACTCGCAGCCGAGGTCGAGCGGGTAGCCTCCGAGGTCCTGCGTGTAAGCGCGTCCGCCTAGACGCGACGACGATTCCAGCAGCAGGGCCGATGAACCGTTGGCGGCGAGCCGGCGCGCGGCGCCGATACCGGCGGCGCCTCCCCCTACGATGATGACGTCGAATGCGTTGTCCATGACGCCAAGGTGAGGACGTCCGACACGGCTTCCAAGGTTCGTGCGGCTGCGACGCCGAAGTCGAGAAGGGTTGATCGCGCCATACGCTGCCGCTCAGGCAGGCACCTGACCCGGTCGCTCAACGGCGTCGATCGTCGCCAGGTCGGGCGCCTGCAGGATCAGCGATCGGTCGCCCTCGGCTACCTCGTTCGCCTCGTGATCGACCGAGACGAACGTGAGGCTTCCGTCGGCCTTGATGGCGATCAGGTGAACGTCGTTCGGCCGCTCGACGGCATCCTGCCCGGTCACCACGAACCGCCAACCGGCCTCGTGCCGGCCGGCCAGCGCATCGAAGCTGGCTTCCGCATCACCGAACACCTTTCCGCGGACATCACGGCTGACGCCGGTGTCCTCGTGCAGCAGGTGATTTTCGGAAGGGGCGAGCTGATAGACGCGCTCGCGACCGATCTCCGGAGCCAGCCGCGTACATACGAGGGCGTTGTAGAGCTCGTCCCGGGTCGCGGCGAGCAGATGGTCCGGAGGATGGTCGGCCATCCCCTCCTCGGCGGAACGGGACAGGAGTTCAGCTTGAAGGGTCGGCACGCCCGCCTCTCGCGCGACGAGCATGGCCCCGGGGTAGATGTCGATGATCACGACCGGCACGCCGGCCCGATGCAGCGCGATGACGAGATCGCTCGCCCATGGTGATGCCCCGACGACGGCGAGGCGCTGGGTGTCGGCGGCGGTCGACAGGCCGAGCCGGCGGGCGAGCGGTCCGAGGGAGAAGCCGTGGGCGAGCACGGTCGCGACGATGACGGCGAACACGGTGGGCTGGATGAGATCGCCCCCGGCATACCCCGCTTCGCTAAGCCGGGGGCCGGCAAGGCCCGCGACGGCGGCCGCGACGATGCCCCGGGGCCCGATCCACCCGACGAACAGGCGCTCGCGCCGGGATAGGTCGCTACGCATCGTGGCCAACCAGATCGCCGCCGGGCGGACGATGAACAGGATTGAGGCCGTCAGCCCGAGGATGGGTACGGACAGCTTGCCGAGCACCGCCAGATCGAGGTCGGCGGTCAAGACGACGAACAGGCAGGACACCAGCAGGACGACGAGCGCCTCCTTGAAGCGGCGGAGTTCGGCCAGACCCGGCACGTGCCGGTTCGCGAGGGCGATGCCGAACACGGTCGCGCCGATCAGCCCGGCCTCGTTCATCAGCAAATTCGGCATGACGTAGGCGACGAGCGCGAGCGCGAGCAGCACCGGCGTCTTCAGCGTCTCCGCAACGAGGTCGCGACGGAACGCCCATGCGACCAGGAAGGCCGAACCGACGCCGAGGGCGCCAGCCACCACCATCCCCTCGGCGAGGTGAAGCATAAGAGCGGTCGCCTGGTCCTCACCGGCCCCGTGCGGCACGCCGACCAGGATCTCGATGACGACCGCGGTGAGGATGGCGCCGACGGGGTCGTTGACGATGGCCTCCCACTTCAGGAAGGCGGCCGAGCGCCGCTCTAGGCGGGCATGGCGCAGGAGCGGCAGGATCACGGTCGGCCCGGTGACGACGAGGATGGCGCCGAACACGGACGCCGGTCCCCACATCATCCCGCCGAGCAGGTGGGCGGCGAGCGTGCCCAGCACGAAATTGATGGGAAGCGCGAAGGCGGTGAGCCGGAGCACACCCTCGCCCGATGCTCGCAACTCGCGGAAGTCCAGGGCGAGGCCGCCCTCGAACACTACGATGGCGACCGCCAAGCCGATGAGGGGCCTGAGGTTCGGGCCGAAATCCCGCGTCGGATGCAGCAGGCCGAGTACGGGTCCGACCAGGAACCCGAGCGCAAGCAGGAGGACGATGGCCGGGATGCGCAGCCGGGCGGCTAGAACCTGAGCGGCGATGCCGCCGGCAACGACGCAGAGGATCGTCGTCGCGACACCATGTTCCATGAAGGACGCTCCGGGCCGGCGTCCGGACACACCCCTTGGCAGCCGAACCGGAATTTCAAGTGGGGTCGGACGCCCGCACCATTCCCTACGAAGAGCGGGGAGCTTGCCGAGCGCACAAGTCCAATCGAGCGCCCCCGCCGCGGTTCCCGTCCACATGGTGCATTCGTGGACGCAGACGCCGGTACGGGCATCGAAGGTGACTGCATCGGCAGCATAGAGGAACACCCCTCATGCCGCGACCACCAGGATCTCCTCCAGCCGGGTCGTGTAGCGCGGCGAGCGCATCTCGAACTTGGTCGACCATTTTCGCGCCGGCGCGAACCCCGCCGCGGCCGGGACGACCGCCCCACGCCCGAAGCGCCTGGTGCAGGCGTCCAACGCCGCCATCAGCGCGACGCCCTGTTCGCGATCGATCTGGCCGAGGCCGGGCATCGCCTGCTGTGAGGCGTGGAGCGGCAAGAGGTTGGTCGTGACCACGCCGGCCTTCGAATAGTGGAAGCCGTTCCGCTAGGTCTTCCGGACGCCGTGCAAGGCTGCCATTACCATTACCAGGGTGTCGTTGCTTGCCTTAACCATCCCGGGCAAATGCTTACGGTCTAGCTTGGCGTCTGCGGCCATGTCCGCTTTTGGGGATGACCAATGACGAGCCAAATGTCTGGAATGGGCGCAAAGCCGAACGTCTGCTTCCGGCCAAGCCCGAGGTGTCGCATGATCGCAGGCGCCTCGCCTTACCGAAATACGTCGTCGCGTTCGCACCTTCGTGGCGACATAACAGACCGACGAATGAGATCCGGAAGCTCACCTTTCGGCCGGACCAAGCTCCCCTGGACCCTAGAATGGCCTATAGCCATACAAGCAAACTGGTATCGTTCCTTGTTGGTTTGACGACCTACAAGTATTCTGCTCAACCAGTTGGGAACTATGCCTAACAGAGTCGGGCATGAAGATTGTCGCCATGGCCGCTCGTAAGGGCGGTAGCGGGAAAAGCACTCTGACGGCCCACTTAGCGGTCGCAGCTATCCAGGATGGCCTCCGTGTTGCGATCGTGGACCTGGACCCTCAGGCGACGGTGGCCGAGTGGGCAGACGAACGCGGCGATGATCCGCCGGACGTGGTTTCTAGGAAGCCCGCCCGGCTCGTGCCGGCCAAGGCGGTTTCCCGGCTCCCCTCGGCGCCGACGATGCGGATGACATCCGCTCCGACCTCGACTCCATCGACAATTGCGTCAAGCCTTGCCGTCCCGAGCGGGATCTGACCGCGCCTGACGTGGTCGCCGAGATGGTGGCCGAGCCACTCCATCACATCTGGGCCACTGGGGTCCGCCTGCGCGGTGACAGCGCTCGAAGTCCTGCTGCATCCGCCGGGATCCGGTCTTCGGGCTCCGCTGTCAGATCCCGAACCGGACCGACCGCACGGGTCGGTTTATCGCAGGGTCGGTGACTCGCCCGGTTTCAGATGGCGGTCGTCGCCGTCGGGGCCGCCGAGCGAGACATGGCTGTTCAGGCGGCCCAAATGCTCGAAGACGTGCTCGAAGGCATCGGTGACGGCTTGTTCGAAGGAGCCGTCGCCCTTGCCCTGCGCCGCTTTCAGCGCGCTGAGCAACGCATGGTGCTTCTCGGTGTCGATCGACATGGCGGCCTCCTCGCCCGACGGCAGGTCGGTGCGTCAGGGCAAGTTCCGGTTCCGGAGGCGGTTCCCGACCCGCGACCCGGGCGCCGCCCGTCAGCCTGGACCACGCTCGTACGCCCGCCCCGCACGCCGCCACCCGAAGGCGTCCAAGCCCTCCGTCCGCAAAGCGCACGGTCGCGACCGCATCGCGGACGAGCACGGCGGGCTGATCGCCCGGTTTCGCTCTGAAGCGCGCCGCCCGGCGTCCCGAATCTCCACGTCCGACCGCCGGAGAATGACAGGGTCTGACCGCTTTCGTCCTCCGGAAGCCGCGAGCCTCCGTGCGACGCCGCACAGCCGTCGGGGGAGATCGTTGACCGAACGGACCCGGCCATATAGATGATGAACATCATATTTAAGCGCTGACCGAAGAGGCGAGCGATGTTCGCGAGATGGGTGCTCGGGCTTCCTGCATTGGCTCTCGCGGCATGCTCGCCGGCCGAGACCGCCGTGCCGCCGGAGCCGCCGCTGGTGCAGACGGTCGCGGTCGCCCCGGCGATGGCCGGTATCGCGCGTTACACCGGCGTCATCCGGGCCCGCACCGAGAGCAACCTCGGCTTCCGGGTCGGCGGCAAGATCTTCGAGCGCCTCGTCGATCCGGGCGACCACGTGCGCCTGGGTCAGCCGCTGATGCGCCTCGACCGGACGGACTTCACCCTGGCGCTCAACGCGGCGCGGGCCTCGGTCGAGGCGGCCCGGGCGCAGATGATCAAGGCCAAAGCCGACGATGAGCGCAGCCGCAAGCTCGTCGGTGACGGCTGGACCTCGAAGCAGACCTACGACCAGAACAAGGCCGCCGCGGACGCCGCCATCGCCCAGTTCGCCAACGCCGAGGCGCAGGCGAGCCAAGTGGCGAACCAAGCCGGCTATTCCGAGCTCCAGGCCGATGCCGACGGCGTCGTGATGGAGGTGCCGACCGAACCGGGGCAGGTGGTGGCCGCCGGGCAGACCGTCGTCAAATTGGCCCGGGACGGCGCCCGCGAGGCCGAGGTGTTCCTGCCCGAGGCGAGCCGGCGGCTGGCCACGGGGGCGGCCTCGGCGACGCTTTACGCTGAGGGCGAGACCACCTATCCGGCCCGGCTGCGAGAGTTGTCCGCCACCGCCGATCCGGCCACGCGCACCTACCGGGCGCGCTACATCCTGTCGGGCGGGGGCGAGGATGCGCCGCTCGGGGCGACCGTGACGCTCCGGCTCAAGCCGGCGGAGGCCGGGCGCACGGCGTCGGTCGACGTCCCGCTCGGGGCCCTGTTCGACGTCGGGCACGGCACGGCGGTCTGGCGATACGATGCCGAGACGCAGACCGTCAGCGCCCAGCCGGTCTCATTGGGCCGCATGTCCGAGGAGGGGGCCGAAATCGTCACCGGCCTCGCCCCCGGCGACCGGATCGTGGCGCTCGGCGCTCACCTCCTGAAGGCCGGCCAGACGGTGCGGCAGGCGCCCTCCAGCCTGACGGGAGTCGTCCGATGAGCGGTTTCAATCTCTCCGCCCTGGCGGTCCGGGAGCGGGCCGTCACGCTCTTCCTGATCATCGCGGTGACCGCCGCCGGATTCTTCGCCTTCCAGAAGCTCGGCCGCGCCGAGGATCCCGCCTTCACCGTCAAGACGATGGCGGTCTCCGCCGCGTGGCCCGGCGCGACCACCTCGGAGATCCAGCGGCAGGTCGCTGACCCGCTGGAGAAGCGCCTGCAGGAACTCGTCCACTACGACCGGGTCGAGACCACGGTCCGGCCCGGCATCATGCTGATGAAGGTCTACTTCAAGGACAGCATGCCGCCGGTCAAGCTGCAGGAGCAGTTCTACCAAGCCCGCAAGAAGCTCTCCGACCAGGCCTCCACCCTGCCCCGCGGCGTGCTCGGCCCGCTGTTCAACGATGAGTTCTCGGACGTCTACTTCGCGCTTTACGCGCTCCAGGCGCAGGGCCTGCCGCACCGGCACCTCGTGCTGCGCGCCGAGGATCTGCGCCAGCGCCTCCTGCGCGTGGCCGGCGTCGAGAAGATCAACATCCTGGGCGAGCAGGCCCAGAAGATCTTCGTCGAGATCTCCTACCAGCGCCTCACGACGCTGGGCATCACCGGCCAGCAGTTGCTGGCGGCCTTGGCCAACCAGAACGACGTGACGCCGGCCGGCTTCGTGGAGGCCGACGGCCCGCGGGTCTACCTGCGCCTGGACGGCGCCATCGACGGACTCGACGCGATCCGAAACCTGCCGGTGGCGGTCGGGGACCGCAGCCTCAAGCTCGGCGACATCGCCGACGTGAAGCGCGGCTACGAGGACCCGAAGGTCTTCGCGATCCGCAACGACGGCGAGCCGGCGCTGATGTTGGGCCTCGTGATGAAGCCGGGCTTCAACGGCCTGGCGCTGGGCGAAGCGCTCAACGCCGAGGAGGTGGCGATCCACCACGCGCTGCCCACCGGCATCACCTTCACCAAGATCACCGACCAGGCGAAGGTGATCGACGACGCCATCCACGAGTTCATGGTCAAGTTCTTCACCGCCCTCTCGGTGGTGATCGTCGTCAGCCTCGTGGCTTTGGGCTTCCGGGTCGGCATCGTGGTGGCGCTCGCGGTCCCGATCACGCTCGCGGCGGTGTTCGTGGTGATGATGGTCACCGGGCGCGACTTCGACCGCATCACGCTCGGCGCCCTGATCATCTCGCTCGGCCTGCTCGTGGACGATGCGATCATCGCCATCGAGATGATGGTGGTGCGCATGGAAGAGGGCGTCGACCGCGTCGAGGCGGCCACCCATGCCTGGAGCGCCACCGCGGCGCCGATGCTGACCGGCACCCTCGTCACCATCGCGGGGTTCCTGCCGGTCGGGTTCGCGGCCTCCACGGCGGGCGAATATGCCGGCAACATCTTCTGGGTGGTCGGCTTCTCGCTGATCATCTCGTGGATCGTGGCCGTGACCTTCACGCCCTATCTCGGCGTCAAGCTCCTGCCGAGCATCAAGACGGTCGCGGGCGGTCACGCGGCGATCTACGCCACGAAGAACTATCAGCGCCTGCGCCGCGTGGTGCGCGCCTCCGTCGACCACAAGTGGCTGGCGGCCGGGATCACAATCGGGCTGTTCGCCCTCGCCGTCGTCGGCATGGGCAAGGTCGAGAAGCAATTCTTCCCGAATTCGGAGCGCCCCGAACTCATCGTCGAGGTGACGCTGCCGACCGGTTCGGCCTTCGCGGCGACCGAGGCGAGCGTCAAGAAGGTCGAGGCGGCCGTCCGGCAACTGCCGGAGGCGCGCGAGATCACGAGCTATATCGGCCAGGGCATGCCGCGCTTCGTGCTGTCCTTCGACCCGGAACTGCCCGACCCCGCCTTCGCGCAGATCGTGGTCCAGACCCCCGACGCCGCTGCGCGTGACGCGCTCCGGATCAAGCTGCGCAAGCTGGTGAGCGACGGGCTCTTCCCCGAGGCGCGGGTGCGCGTGCTGCAGATCGTGTTCGGGCCGCCGATCCGCTTCCCCGTCGCGTTCCGGGTGGTGGGACCCGACCATGCGGTGATCCACGGCCTCGCCGAGGAGGTCCGTGACGTCATGATGGCCAACCCCAACATGCGCCTCGTCCACCTCGACTGGGGCGACAAGACGCCGTCCCTGCACCTCGCCCTCGACCAGGAGCGGCTGCGCCTGATCGGCCTGACGCCCAAGGAGGCCGGCCAGCAGTTGCAGAGCTACCTCAACGGCACGCCGGCGACGCAGGTCCGCGAGAACCTGCGCACCGTCGACGTGCTGCTGCGCAGCCCCGGCCCCGAGCGCCGCTCGCTGGGCGACATCGGCGACCTGACCCTGACCACGCATGACGGGCGGCAAGTCCCGGTCTCGCAGGTCGCCCACCTGGAGAGCCGCACCGAGGATGCGGTGCTCAAGCGCTACAACCGCGAGACCTATATCCGCGTGCAGGGTGACGTGCTCGACGGCAAGCAGCCGCCGGACGTCCACGCGCAGATCGTCCCCCTGCTCGACGCCATCAAGGCGAAGCTGCCGCCCGGCTACCGGATCGACACGGCCGGCGCGGTGGAGGAGAGCGCCAAGGCGATGAACGCGCTCGTGGCGGTCTTCCCGCTGATGCTGATCGTGACGCTGACGGTCATCATGCTGCAGGTGCGCTCGTTCACCACCATGTTCATGGTGTTCGCGACCGCGCCGCTCGGCCTGGTCGGCGCCGTCCCGACCCTGCTGATCTTCCACCAGCCCTTCGGCTTCAACGCGATCCTGGGCCTGATCGCGCTCTCGGGCATCCTGATGCGCAACACGCTGATTTTGGTGGACCAGATCCACCACGACCGCGCGGCGGGCCTGTCGGACTACGAGGCCATCGTCGAATCGACGGTGCGCCGGGCCCGTCCGGTGATCCTGACGGCGGCCGCCGCGATGCTGGCCTTCATCCCGCTCACCCACTCGGTGTTCTGGGGCGCGCTGGCCTACGTGCTGATCGGCGGCGTCGGGGTCGGGACCCTGCTGACCCTGCTGTTCCTGCCGGCCCTCTACGCCCTGTGGTTCCGGGTTGCGCGCGCGCCTCGCCCGGGGGCGGTCGCCGCCGCGGCGCGCACGCCGGCCGGCCTCGCCCACTGACGGCACGGTCGGCGCGGCCTCCTGTTAAATGACGCCGCGCATCTATATATCAGGTCGTCTCGAAGGATCAGGCGATGCCCCGCGTCTCCCAGGAACAGGCCAGACTGAACCGGCAGCGGGTGGTCGAGGTGGCGGCGGCCCTGTTCCGCGAACGCGGATTGCACGGGGTCGGCGTCGCCGACATCATGGCCGCCGCCGGCCTGACCCATGGCGGGTTCTACGGCCAGTTCGCCAACAAGGAGGCCCTGGCAGCCGAGGCGTTCGACATCGCGCGGGCTGGCTCGAAGGAGCGCCTCGGAGGTCTGGATGACCTCCTCGCGAACTACCTGTCCCTCGGGCACGTCCAGACGCCCGGCAAAGGCTGTCCGCTCGCGGCCCTGGCGAACGACGTCGCACGGGAGCCGATCGGTAGCCCCGTCCGGGCCCGGTTCACCGACGGCGTCCGGGACCTAGCGGCCGCCCTGGCGAGCCTGACGCCCCGGGCCGCCAAGGAGCGGCGCCAGCAGCAGACCCTGGCGACCCTGGCGACGCTGGTCGGGGCGGTCGTCCTGGCGCGTGCCGTCGACGACGAGGCGCTGGCGAAGGCGTTGCTCGAAGCGGCCACCGAGTCGGCAGCACAGTGACGCGGCGGCGGGTCCCGCCTGTCCGCCCGCGTTAGGCCTACCCTAGCGCGCCGAGCAAGGCCGGCGGCGTTGTCGTCGCGGCGACCGAGGGGCCGTGCGGGAGGCCCGGCCCAGCCCATCGTGCGGTCGAGGCGAGACGTGAGCGCCCGGCCGGTCTCGGCCGAGACGCGCTCGATGCCGAGCAGGGCGATCAGCGGCGGAGAGGGCACATCACCCGCAGGCAGTCGAGACCGCCGAGGCGCTGACTGCCCATCGCCACGAGGGGGGAATCGGACCATGCCACGACGCGGCGACGCGCCGACTTAGGGTCGAGGTCGGTGTCGAAGGGCATCGGCGACGGGTCTCTTCGGCGGCCCCCAACCCTGCGCGTCGATAACGGCCCGCGCGCCGGTCCACCAGATGGGATCGGCGGGCGGGCCGGGGGCCGGATAGGCAGATGTCGCGACGTGAAGCGACCTGGACGGGGTTCGACTCGGTATCAGGCCGAGGCGCGGTAACGCTCCGCGGCGTGGGACTGCGCGAAGTTCGGGACCATCGCGATCCGCGCCGTCTCGAACGCTTGCCATTGGCCGGCATCGGGCAGGGGCGGGATCGTCACATCCTCGCGGCGGTCGAAGCCCTGGAGCGCCGCATCGACGAGTTCGCCGACCTCCATCACGCCTTGAAGCGTGTTCACGTCCCGCCCGGAGCGCTCCCAGATCTCGGTCCGGGTCGCCGCCGGCAGGACAGCCTGGACGTAGACGCCCTTCGGACCGAGCTCGCGTTGCAGGCCCTGGCTCAGGAACAGCATGTAGGATTTGGTCGCCCCGTACACGGCCATGCCGAACTCGGGGGCGAGGCCGACGACGGAGCCGATATTCACGATCACCCCCGACCCCGCCTGCGCGAAGCGCGGCGCGACGGCACTGGCGAGGCGGGTCGGCGCGGTGACGTTGAGCGCGATGAGCGCCGCCGCCGCCGCAGGATCCTGATCGAGGAAGCCTCCGTGCCCGGCCGCGCCGGCATTGTTCACCAGCACGCCGATGCGCGCGTCGTCCCGGAGCCGCGCCTCGATCCGCACGAGGTCGGCCTCGGCCGTGAGATCGCCGGGGAGCACGCCGACGGCGACGCCCGTCTCGGACCGGAGCCGTTCGGCCAGCGTCGCGAGACGCGCGGCGTCCCGGGCGACCAGGACGAGGTCGTGGCCGCGGCGGGCAAACCGATCGGCATAGGTGGCACCGATGCCGGAGGACGCACCGGTGATCAGGACGGCGGACGTGTCACTCATGGTCGAGGATCCTGCTTGTCATACATGACAGTCGTCATGATAAGTGAGAATGATGGTCGTCATGTATCGGGTCAAGGTCGCTCATGGCTTCGGTTGGTGAGGCTGCGCACACGACGGCTCGCCGAGCGTGGACCTGCGCCGATCTGGTGACGATCCCTGGGGGCGCCTTCTCGGCGAGATCGACCCGACCGGGCGGTGCGCGATCGCGGTGCGGCCTGGGACGGGCGGACCCGTTCGTCCCGCGGCTGCGATCGACGCGCTCCGAGGAAAGCGGCGCGCGTCAAACATCGGGCGGCGCCGTCGGTTTTGCGCTTCCGGGCCGCGGCTTGGCCGGCCCGCCTCGCCTGGCGGGGCGACGGCCGAACCTGACGTTCCCGGTTCCGCGTGATCGCACTGCACGACGACGTTCGGACTCGGTTACCGCCGCGCCTGCGAGGCGCTACACTCAGTCCGTCTTGAGCGCCTGAATACGAGCCGCACATCTCTACGGAGGGCGTGAATGCGTGTCGTCGTCGATCTCAACCGGTGCCAGGGCTACGCCCAATGCTGTTACGCCGCCCCGGAATATTTCGAGGTGCGCGGTCACGAGATCCTGTTCTACGATCCGGCGCCGCCGGAGGCGAAGCGGTCGCAGATCGAGCGGGCGCAGCAGGCCTGCCCGGTCCGGGCGATCGCGGTCGAACCCGCCGGGCTCGCCGAGGATGACGAACCGTGATGGACGGGCAGCGACCGGGCATCGTCGTGGTGGGCGCCTCCCTGGCCGGGCTGCGCGGGGCTGAGGCGCTGCGGGACGGCGGCTATGACGGGCCCCTCACTCTGGTCGGTGACGAGCCGCACCAGCCCTACGACCGGCCGCCTTTGTCCAAGCACGTCCTTGCGGGCGAGCTTCCCCCCGAGGCGACCGCGCTTCCGCGGCTGACTCGTCTGCGGGCGCAGTGGCGGCTCGGCCAGCCGGCGATCGCCCTCGATCGGGAACGCCGGGTGCTGCGCCTCGCCGACGGCGCGGCGCTGCCTTACGAAAAACTCCTGATCGCCACCGGCGCCCGGGCGCGGCCATGGCCCGGAGCGGGCGCCGGACTCGCCGGGATCTTCACGATGCGGACCCTGGAGGATGCCCGCGCCCTGCGGAGCGCCCTCGCGCGTCGGCCGAGCCGGGTCCTGATCGTCGGCGCCGGTCTGATCGGCTGCGAGGCGGCCTCCTGCTGCCGCGACCTCGGCCTGGCGGTGACCCTCGTCGATCCCAACCCGACGCCGCTCGCCCGTCTGCTCGGCACCGTGATCGGGGCGACGCTGGCCGAACGGATGCGGGCGTCCGGCGTGGATCTCCGCCCGGACACCAAGGTGGAGGCCCTCTCCGGCGAGGCGGGACAGGTACGGCGCGCCCACCTGCCGGGCGGCGCGGTCATCGCGGCGGATCTCGTCATCGTCGCCCTCGGCGCGACGCGGGATACGGGCTGGCTCGCCGCGGCCGGCCTCGTCGCCGATGCGGGCGGCCTGACCTGCGATGCGGCCTGCCGCGCCATAACCATGGCGGGGGCGCCCGATCCCGACATCTACGCAGCCGGCGACGTCGCACGCTGGCCGAACCCGCTCACCGGCGGCCGCCTGGGCAGCATCGAGCACTGGGGCAACGCGGTGGATCAGGCCCGCCACGCGGCCGCGAACATGTGCGCTCCGGCGGCGGGCCAAGTCCCCTACGCGCACCTGCCGTCCTTCTGGTCGAGCCAGTTCGGCCTCAACATCAAGCTCGTCGGCCTGACCGCGGGGGCGGATGGCCTGGCGGTCGTCCAGGGATCGCGGGCCTCGGGCCGGTTCCTCGCCGTCTACGGCCGGGCCGGGCGTACGGTCGCCACCCTCTCCTTCGATCAGGCGCGCTGGCTGCCCGCCTATGCCGACGCCGTGGCCGCCGGGGCGGCCTTCCCGCCCATTCTTGGCGCCACCGATCAGCCGCGGATCGAGGTGCGGGAGCCCGGCTTCACCAGCCCGCGGCGATCTGCCGACCGAGCCGCGGCGGTTCCGGAGACGGCCCATGTCTGACGAGACGCTGTTCGCGCAGGTCCTCGATCCGAGGAACCGGTCGAACCCCTATCCCCTCTACGCACGCCTGCGCGAGACGCCCGTATCGCGGCAGGCCGACGGCAGCTACGTCGTCAGCACCCATGCCGCGCTCAGGAGCCTGATCTTCGATCCCCGGTTGAGTTCGGAGGACCTGCCGCCCTCGCGGCGGCCCAGAACGGGCAACCCCCTGAAGGACTGGATCCTCAACCCGATCCGGAACCGGGTGGTCAACGCCCACCGTCCCCTGATCTTCCGCGATCCGCCCGATCACGACACCCTGCGCGGGTTCGTGATGAAGGAATTCACCATCGCCCGGGTGCGGGACTCCCACGCCAAGGTCGCGGCACTGGTCGACGCCCTGATCGACAAGTGCCGGGGCCGCGACAGGGTGTGCCTCGTGGACGATCTGTCCTATCCGCTGCCGGTGGCGGTCATCTGCGAGCTTCTGGGCGTGCCCGAGGCCGACGAGGCGCAGTTCCACGCCTGGGCGATCCGCCTCGCGACGGCGCTGGAGCCGGACGCCCGCCACGACGAGGCGGGGCGACGGGAGATCACCGCGACCTTCGACGCGATCTCCGGCTACATGCGCCGGCTGATCCGCGCGAAGCGTCGCCATCCGGCCGACGACATGCTGAGCGGCCTCGCCGCCCGCGGCGACCGGAAGAACCCGGCCATGGGCGATATCGACCTGATCTCCACGGCGATCCTGCTCCTCGTCGCGGGCCATGAGACGACGGTGAACCTCATCACCAACGGCATGCTCACCCTGCTTCGGCATCCGGAGGAGCTCGAGAAGCTGAAGGCCGACCCCGAACGGGCGCCCCGCGTGATCGAGGAGATGCTACGCTACGAGCCCCCCGTCCATTTCCGCACCCGCAAGACCCTCGGCGCCATCGAGGTCGCAGGCACGACGATCCCGGCCGGATCGTCGGTGGTCCTGCTCTTCGCCGCCGGAAACCGCGACCCGGCGCGGTTCGCGCATCCCGACCGGTTCGATCCGGACCGGCCGGACAACCAGCATTTCGGGTTCGGCGGGGGCCTCCATTACTGCGTGGGGGCGCCGCTCGCGCGGATCGAAGCCGAGATCGCCCTCGTCGCGCTCTGCCGGCGCCTCGTCGCGCCGCGGCTCCTCGACGACCCGCCGCCGTACCGGCCGGGCGCGTCCCTCCGCGGCCCCGAGAACCTCGCCATCGCCATAGCGGGCATCGCCTGATCGGCCAGGCGGTCGGAACGACGGCCCTCGCAGGAAGGGCACGCCGGATTCCGGCGGCGGAACGCCGGGCCGGATGTCGCCCCGGATGCCGACCGTCTACCAGTCGCCGGCCGCTTGGCGCTGGCGGAGCGCGCGCTCGTCTGGGCTCGGCGGCTTCGTGGCGAAGCTGCCGGTCTGGACCGCGCCGTCCCGCGCGAAGGTCGCGACGTGGACGCCCCTCGGCGAGTGCGCCTGCTCGACCAGCGTCCAGGTTCGGGCGGCCGACGGATCGTCCGCGTACCAGCGCTTGCCGCGGCCGAGCATCACCGGGAAGGTGATCAGGACGATCCGGTTGACGAGACCCGCCGGAAGCAGCGCCGGATAGAGCATGCTGCTCCCCTGGATGAGGAGGTCGGGGCCATCGCTCTCCTTCAGGCGGGTGACCGCCGCGACGGGGTCCCCGACCAGTCGCTGGCTGTTGGTCCTGCCGAGCGCCCGGTCGGACGAGGTCACGACATGCTTGCGCACGGCATTGAAGGTCGCGCCGATCGGCTGATCGCCGTTATGCGGCCAGTAGGCCGCGAAGATCTCGTAGGTGCGCCGGCCGAGCAGCAATTCGTACGTGCCCCCGAGCAGCTTGCCCATCGGTCCGGCGAGCGAGGCGTCGAAATACGGGAAGGTCCAGCCGCCCTGCGTGAATCCGGTCTGATCCTCTTCCGGACCACCCGGTGCCTGGATCACGCCGTCGAGCGACTGGAAGAGGGAGCCGGTGATCTTACGCATCGGCGGATTCCCCCCGGACGGCGGCCTCGATCCGCGCGATGTCGATCCTGTGCATGGACATCATCGCCTCGAACGCGCGCCGGGCCGCGGCCCTGTCGGGATGGCTGTTGGCGCGGAGCAGCGCGCGTGGCGTGATCTGCCAGGAGAAGCCCCAGCGGTCGGTGCACCAGCCGCACTGGCTCTCCGCCCCGCCGCCGCCCACGAGGGCGTTCCAGTAGCGGTCGGTCTCCGCCTGATCCTCCGTCAGCACCATGAAGCTGACTGCCTGATTGGCCTTGAAGGCGGGGCCGCCGTTCAGGCCGACGAACGGCCGGCCGAGGACGGTGAACGCGACCGTCAACTCCGCGCCCGCGGATCCGCCGGGAAAATCCGACGGGGCATTCATCGGCGCGCCGACATGGCTGTCCGGAAAGGTGGCAGCGTAGAATTCCGCGGCCCTGCGGGCCTCGCCGTGGTCGAACCACAGGCAGGTCGTCAGCTTATCGCTTGTCATCACCGGTCTCCCGTCACGCCGCCTGACGCGGACCGGCGAGGCCGATCCGGTTGCCCGCCGGATCGGCGATGTTGGCCGAGTAGCTGCCGCCGGGGATGGGATCGGGGCCCTGCAGCACCGTGCCGCCGCGCGCCCGGACCGTCGCGACCGCGGCGTCGATGTCGGCCACGTGGACGTACCAGTTCCACCGCGCCGGTGCGCCGGTGGCCGCGCTCGACATCACCGCGCCGGGTCGGAGATCGCCCTGGCCGATGAAGGTGTACGCGCCCATCGCGCCCATCGGCATGGCCCCGAGCACCTCCCAGCCGAACAGCGTTCCATAGAACGCCAGCGCCGCCTCCGGATCCGGCGTCGCCAGCTCGATCCACACGCCCTGCCCCAGGGTCCGCTCCGTCCCGAGCGGGACGGGTCCGAAGGCGCGACTCTCGCCGGGGCGCGCCGCGTTCATCACGGCGAAGACCACCCCTTGCGGATCGCACACCATCGCGAAGCGACCGACATGGGGGATGTCGATCGGTCCGAACGGGATCCGGCCGCCGAGCTCGACGACGCGGGACGCCAGGGCATCGACGTCGCGGGTCGCGAGGTAGACCGCCCAGCCGGGAAGGCCGGGCGCCTCGGGCATCGACGGCCGGATCCCAGCGACTGGCGTCCCGTCGGCGTGTGCGATCCGGTAGCCGCCATGCTCGGGCATCGGCGACGGCAGGACCTGCCAGCCGGCGACCGCCTCGTAGAAGGCATGCGCCGCGTCCTGATCGCTGGCGTTCAGCTCGAACCAGATGGGCGTCCCCTCGGCAGGTGGCATCGGGCGCTCCTCCGTGACACTCGGCGCTTCGGCCGCTTCGCGACACGCCGGCCGGCCCCGCTTTGCCCAGGCTGCCAGGAGCGGTTATAGAAAGCAACCATGCAGTCAGAAAAAATAACTATCGAGGCACCCAGGACGCGCGGGCGTCGTTACGACGATGCCTGCGGCACCGCGCTGGCCCTGGAGTTCATCGGCGAGCGCTGGTCGCTGCTGATCATGCGCGAGCTGGTCTTCGGCCCCCGGCGCTTCGGCGAGATCCGGGTGAACCTCCCGGGCATCAGCGCCAACGTCCTGACGCAGCGCCTGGACAGCCTGGAAGCCGTAGGCATCGTCCGACATTACCGCCTGCCGTCCCCCGCCAACGTGCAGGTCTACGATCTGACCGCATGGGGCCACGAGGCCGCACCGCTGATGCGCGCCATGGGCCGCTGGGCCGCGCGCTCGCCCCGGCATGATCCGAGCCTGTTCATGTCGGCCGCCTCCGCGATGATGTCGCTCCAGGCCCTGGTCGAGCACGCGCCGGCCATGGCGTTGCCGGTGTCGGTTGCCTTCCACTTCCCCGGCGAGGACTTCGTCGCGGCTGTGCGCGATGGCGAGATCCACGTGAGCCGGGGCGTCGTGGCGGCGCCCGACCTCGCCTTCACGGGTGATACGATGGCGATGCGCCGCACGATCTACGGCAAGGCGCCCCTGGCCCGGGACGGCGCTGGCGGCACGCTCGCCTTCGCGGGGGACGCCGATCTGGCGCGTTCTTTCATCGACCTGTTCCGGCTGCCCGCCAAGGCCGCATGAGGGACAGGCGCGCGCACGGGCGGGGGCTGGGCGCGCCGGGCCCCAAGAACCGGTCCGCATGCCGGACACGCGGCGGTTCCGGCCAGCTCTGCGCCGATCGGAGGCCCGCCCGGTTGCGCGGGGCACGTGGTTGAAGCAGCCTCACCGGCAGCGCATGCGGCCGGCGACCAGCGCGACGGCGCCCGGCTCGGGACTGGAGAACATCAGCACGGTGTCGTCCTCACGCACGGCCTGGCCGGTTCCATCCCTGCGCGTGACGGCGATCGCGCGGATGACGCGGGACTGCAGGTTGCTTTCGGACGATCCGGAGATATGCGCGCCGAGGAAGGTCGCCGCGGCCTCCATCCGGGCGGCGTCGGCCGTCGTGCCCTCGGGGGGCAGAAGAAGGCCGGCTTCCTCGATCCGGTCGCCCGCCTCCTTGGTGAAGAACCGAACCAGGGTCGAACGGGAGTGATACATCGTCCCGCGCGGTGTCTCGATCGCGAAGCTCCAGTCCCCGGCTCCGAGTTGCTGCATCCGTGTGCCGAAGGAGCTTCTAAGCTCGGTTGATGTCTCGGGCATCGGCACCGGCACGCAGGCAGCCTGAACCGCGGCCGGTGCGAACGTCGCCAGCATCAGAGCCAAGACCGAACGCATCGTCCGCCTCCTCGACAACCCGGGTTGACGGACGATGCGATGCAAATGCGTCGCCAATCCCGGGGCTGCCGGACGGCAGCCCTCTCAGGAACGACCGGCCATCCGTGCCAGCACGTCGTCCTTCCAGAGGGCACGGTGCAGCACCGCCATGGCGACGTGGCCGACCAGGATCGCCAACAGGAGGAAGGCCAGCCAGTGATGCAGCAGGTCGCCCGGCGCCACCATCCAGGCGATCTTGTCGTCCCGGCCCGGCATGAGCGGGATGCCGTAGGGCGTGAACGGCTTGCCCGATCCGTACTGGCGCAGCAGCGCAAGGCCCGGCACGAGGATCATCAGCGCATAGATCACGGCATGGCCCGCCACCGCGGCGCGGCCCAGGCGGCCCCGATGCGGCGGGCGGCGCGGGAGGTTGGCGAGCCCCCAGGCGCCGCGCAGCAGCGCGAGCGCGAACAACGTCGCCCCCAGGGTGAAGTGGCTTCCGCCGACGAGGCGCGTCACCGCCGTGTCGCCGAGGCCGACATAGAGCAGCGCTCCCGCGAACTGCCACGCGAACAAAGCCGCCATCAGCCAGTGGAAGCCGCGGCTGACGCGGCCGTAGCGCTGCGGCGCATCGCGCCAGACGGCCCGCGCCGGTTCGAGGCAGTCGGAGGCCACCGCCGCACCCGGGATCCGGCTCACGCGGCCTCCCCGTCCCACAGGTAGGCCACCCCCTCCCCAGCCGCCAGGATCTCCGCCGCCGCCCCGGTGAGCGCCCGATCGGGCCCCGGCTGGCGCAGATAGGTGGCGAGGTCGCGGGAGAGCTGCTCCAGGGGATGTCCGTGCAGGAAGCCCGGCAGGCCGACGGAGCGCTGGGCGAGCTGCAGCACGTCGAGCCCGGCCTTCTCCACCGCGAGCCGGGCGAGGTTGACGAAGGCGACGACGCGGGCGGCCGGCAGCGTCCCGCCGGTGGCCAGATCCGCCGCCCGCGCCACCCAGTGCCGCGCCCCTTCGACCGCGATGGCGCCCTCGCCCAGCCGCGCGAGCTGATGGGGATCGGCCCCGCGCCCGAGGCGCACGAGATGGGCCCGCCACGCATCGAACACGGCCTCGATGCCGCCGAGCTGCACCGCCAGGAACCGCCACGCGCCTCCCGAGAAGGCCGGCTGGCGGAAATAGTCGTCCGCGTGTCCGAGGATGGCGTCGTCCGAGAGGGCGATCCCGCCGAAATCGAGGGTTCCGGTGGCCGAGGCTCGCATGCCCTGCGCCCGCCACGCCGAAAGGGCGGCCCGGGTGCCCGGCTCCAGCGGCACCACCAGCATCAGGGTCCCGCCCCCGCGCGGACAGGGCGCCGTGACCAGGGCGCGGGTCACGAAGCCCGCGCCCGAGGCGAAGGATTTCGCGCCGCTCAAGGATAGGCCATCCTCGTCGGTCTCCAGGGCGAGGCCCGCCCCGGCCGGCTCGGTGTTCCAGACGCCGAACAGGTGGCCCGTGCAGGCATCGGCGAACAGGCGCGCGCGCTGGCCGGCCTCGCCGTACTGGGCGATGAGCTGGAGGGCATTGACGTGGCCCTCGTAGAGCCGTCCGAGCGCCAGGCTGCCGGAGCCGACGAGGCGCAGCACCTCAGCCAGCGTCCCGGCGCCCGGCTCCGCGCCGAGACCCGCCCCGCCCAAAGCCATCGGGACCGGCGCGGCGAGCAGGCCCAGGCGGGCGAGGTCGGCGACATCCGCGTGCGGGAACCCATCGTCGCGATCCTGGCCCGCGGCACGCCGCGCCGCCGACAGGGAGATCACGCGCGCCGCGGCCTCGGCGTCGCAGCTCAGATCGGACGGTGTCCGCTGGTCCATGGTGTCCTTCCAACGGGCCGCATCGGCCGGCGGGACCTTGCGACCCCGGGAAGACCCGGGATCACGGGTTCGTGAGTCGTTGCAGCATGCGACCGAAGGGGGCGCAAGCCGACGAAGAGCCGCGCATCGACCCCCTCGATGAGCCTTGGAGCAGGCTGGCGCCAGGCTGCCACCGGGGCTTGTCCTGGGGTGCCCATGGTCTAGCCTCCGGGCCGATTCGACCGGGGGCCAGACATGACGATCGAGACCGTCGAGGCAGCGGGCCGCCGCCGGGGCGCCGACCTTCTGGTGGAGGTGCTGCGCTCGGAGGGGGTGCGCTACATCTTCGGCAATCCCGGCACCACCGAATTGCCGCTGATCGACGCGCTCACCGAGGCGCCCGACATCGCCTACATTCTGGCTCTGCAGGAGGCGACCGCGGTCGCCATGGCGGACGGCTATGCGCAGGGCGCGCGGCGCCCCGCTTTCCTCAATCTGCACACGGCGGGCGGCCTCGGCCACGCCATGGGCGGGCTGGTGAATTCCCAGGTCTCCGGTACGCCGCTGGTGGTCACCGCCGGACAGCAGGACCTGCGCCACGCGCTGACCGACCCGCTCCTGATGGGCGATCTCGTGGCCATCGCCGACCCGGTGATGAAATGGGCGCGCGAGGTGACGAGCCCGGACCAGATCCCGATCCTGCTGCGCCGGGCTTTTCACGATGCAGGGGCAGCCCCGTCCGGCCCGGTCTTCCTATCGCTGCCCATGGACGTGATGGAGGCGATGAGCACGGTCCCGGCGGGCGAGACCTCGACCATCGACCAGCGGGCGGTGGCGGGCTCCCTCGACCGCTTGGCGAACAAACTCGCCGCGATCGCCCCGGGCCGCCTCGCCCTGATCGCGGGCGATGAGATCGAGGCCTCGGACGCCTCGGCCCAGATGGTGGCGCTGGCCGACCTGCTGGCGGCGCCGGTCTACGGCTCGTCCTGGCCGGCCCACATCCCCTTCCCCACCGCGCACCCCCTCTGGGCCGGCAACCTGCCGACCCGGGCGGATGCCATCGCGGAGATCCTCGGGCGCTACGACGCGGTGTTCGCGCTCGGCGGCAAGTCGCTGATCACCGTACTCTACTCGGAGGTCTCGGCGGTGCCGCCGGGGGTGCAGGTGTTTCAGCTCTCGGCGGATGTGCGCGACCTTGGGCGCACCTACGCCACTGGCCTGTCGACGGTGGGCGACATCCGCGCGTCGCTCGACGCCCTGCTGCCGCTGCTAAGGCCTCGCCTCGCCGACCGGGACGAGGTTTTTGCGGATCTACGCGCCCAGGCCGTGACCGCCCGGGCCGAGCGCCGGGCCAAGCTCGCCGCCGCCGCGGATGCGGCCTTCGAGGATCCGGTGATCGCGCCGCTGGTTGCCGCCCGCGAGGTCGCCCGCGCGGTCGGGGCCGAGACCACCATCGTGGACGAGGCCCCCGCGACGCTGACCCACCTGCGCACTTTCCTCGACAGCTCCTCGGCCCATCAATACGCGGCGATGCGCGGCGGCGTGCTCGGCTGGGGCATGCCGGCCGCGGTCGGGTTTTCCCTAGGGCTCGATCGCGCGCCGGTGGTCTGCGTGGTGGGGGATGGGGCCGCGATGTACTCGCCCCAGGCGCTCTGGACCGCCGCACACGAAAAGCTGCCGGTCACCTTCGTGGTGATCAACAACGCTGAGTACAACATCCTCAAGACCTTCATGAAGGGCCAGGCGCACTACGCCTCGGTGCGCGCCAACCGCTTCATCGCCATGGACCTCACCGACCCGCGCATCGACTTCCCGGCACTCGCCGCCTCAATGGGGGTGCCGGCCCGGCGGGTGACGCGGGCCGCCGACATCGCCCCGGCGATCGAGGCGGGGATCCGGTCGGGGGGCGCCAATCTGGTCGAGGTGGTGGTGCGGGCAACGTGAGGGCGGCTGCCGGAAGGCCAGATCGAGACTGTTTGACAGGTCCGGTCACGCCACCGATCTCTTCTGCACGGCGCGACCTGCGAGGGGCAGCATGACCGAATCGACCTTCACCAGCCGCGAATTCAACCGCGAGCCCGGCCGCATCAGGCGTGCGGCGGCCGAGGGGCCCGTCATCATCATCGAGCGCGGCAAGCCGATCATGGCGGTCCTGCCCTTCGGTGCCTACGAGCGTATGAAAGCGGTTCCCGGCACCATCCTCGATGCCCTCGACATGGAGGGTGTCGGCGAGATCGAGATCGATTTCGACCGGCCGCCGAGTATCCCGCGCCCAGCTTCCTTCGACTAGAGCCGTGCCCAATCGCGCACGGCTCTAAGCCCTTGTTGTGAGTCGCACTCTTACGCCGAACCGACGTCCACTTCGGCGGAGATCGCTCTCATGTATCTCCTCGACACCAACGTCCTGTCCGAACTGCGCAAGCGGCGCAGCGGCAGGATCAGTTTCGAAGTCGAGGCCTGGGCCGAACAGGTCGCACCCCCCAACCTCCATCTCTCCGTCGTCACGATCATGGAGGTCGAACTCGGTATCGCCCGGTGCGAGCGCCGCGATGCCCGTCAGGCCGCCACGCTCCGCCTCTGGCTGCACGAGCGCGTTCTGCCTGCCTTCGCCGGCCGCATCCTGCCGATCGATAATGCCATCGCGCTGCGCTGCGCGCATCTTCACGTTCCCGACCCACGGAGCGAGCGCGACGCGTGGATCGCCGCGGCGGGCCTCGTGCACGACCTGACGATCGTTACCCGCAACACCACCGCTTTCGCAGCAACCGGCGCGCCATTGCTCAACCCTTGGCATGTGGGCAGCGACAGCTGATCTTCATCCCGACGGGATTCACCCCAGTCCCGGCACCGGCACCCCGAACGCCGCCGCCAGCAGTACCATGTTGAGCGCCAGCACCACCGCCGCCCCCGCCACGGCGGCCGCCTGGGTCAGCGGCCCGTTGGCGAAGGGCCCCATCACGCTCCGGCGCCGGGTGAACAGCACCAGAGCCACCATCGGCACCGGCAGGGCCAGCGACAGCACCACCTGCGACAGGACCAGCGCCCGGGTCGGATCGACGCCGATCGCCACCACCACGAAGGCCGGCAACATGGTCGCGAGCCGGCGGACGAGGAGCGGGATCCGCCAGCCGGTGAAGCCCTGCATCACCATCTGGCCGGCCAGCGTCCCCACCACCGAGGAGGAGATGCCCGACGCCAGCAGCGAGACCAGGAAGGCCGCCCCGGCCGCTGGCCCGAGCAGCGGCGTCAGGGTGCGGTAGGCCTCGCCGATCTCGGCGATCTCGCTGTGGCCGAGATGGAAGGCCGCCGCCGCCATGATGACCATCGCGATGTTGATGAGGCCCGCGAGCAGCAGCGCCACCACCACCTCGCGGTTCGAGTAGCGCACCAGCAGGCGCCGGTCGGCCTCGCTGCGCGGGTTGCCCCGCCCCTGAGTCAGGCCCGAATGCAGGAACAGCGCGTGCGGCATCACGGTGGCGCCGATGATCCCGACCGCGATGGTCAGCGCCTCCGCGTCCGGGATTCTTGGGGTGACGAGGCCTTTCGCCGCCTCGCCCCAGGCCACAGGGGCCACCAGCAGCTCGACCGCGTAACAGAGGCCGATCGTGCCAACCATGACGCCGATGGCGATCTCCAGCGGCCGGAAACCCTCGTGCTCCAGGAGCAGGATCGCGTAGGTGATGACCGCCGTGACCGCCATCCCGGCCATGAGCGGCATGCCGGTGAGCAGCGACAGGCCGATGGCGCCGCCCAAAAACTCCGCGAGGTCGGTCGCCATGGCGGCGACCTCGCTGATGCCCCACAGGGCGAGGCGCACCGGGCGGCTCGTCGCGTCCCGGCAATGCTCGGCGAGGTTTTTCCCGGTGACGATCCCGAGCTTGGCCGAGAGCGCCTGGAACAGCATCGCGGTGAAATTGGCGAGCAACACCACCCAGAGGAGGCCGTAGCCGTAGCGGGCGCCAGCCTGGATGTTGGTCGCGAAGTTGCCGGGGTCCATGTAGGCGATCGACGCCGTCACGGCGGGCCCCACGAACAGCAGGAACCGGCCTCGGCCGCCCCGGCGCCCGTCGAGGACGTCACGGATCGCGCCCTCGGTCCGCCGGCTCATCGCCCCGGGCGCGGCGCTTCCGGGAGCCGTCGCGGCGTTCGGCGCCACCATGCCCACCTTCTCCTCAAAAATATAGCGTAGGCTATATTCAGGGCTGAGCGCGCCGGATTCAAGCCCTAAATGAGGACCTGGTGGGACTCCCCTCCCGCGGGCGGTTCTTGCTAGACAGGGGCGGGGCGGCGCGTGCGTGCCGAGAGGGAGAGCCGATGCAGGAACCGTCCGAGCAGGGCCCGCCCGAGACCGTCCTGGTCGATCCCGAGCGCCACGTGGAGAGCTTTCGCCAGGCCCGCGAGGCCCGGCGCTCCGAGTTGGTCGAGGATTACGTCGAGCTGATCGACGATCTGATCGGCGATGGCGGCGAGGCGCGGCAGGTGGACATTGCGGCGCGCCTCGGCGTGGCGCAGCCGACCGTCGCCAAGATGCTCAAGCGCCTGTGCGAGGACGGGCTCGTCCAGCAGCGGCCCTATCGCGGCGTGTTCCTGACCGAGACCGGCCGTCGGCTGGCCGCCCAGGCCCGGGAGCGCCACCGCATCGTCGAGCGCTTCCTCTGCGCGCTGGGGGTGAGCCCCGAGACCGCCCGTCGGGACGCTGAGGGAATCGAGCATCACGTCAGCGCCGAGACGCTTGAGGCGTTCCGTTCCTTCGCGGCGCGGCACGGGGGGGCATGACGGGCACCTCTTCGGGCGGAGAGCGCCAAGGGCGGTCGATGCAACGCCTCGTGGCCAGATCAGCCCATGCGAAACGCGTGATGCAGGCCGGTACACTGGCGGTAGCCAAGCTGGGCTTTGGCTCCCAAGTGCGCTGTGAAATCATTGCTGGTGCAGCGCGATTTGCGTTCACGGAGACTTGGTTCGGACACCGGGGTCGGCTGGTGAATCGGGACTGGGCCGCATTGTCGGCCAAGTTCCAGAACGGCCACCCGAAGTGCTTCAACGCCGCGATCTGGCACGACACGACGCTGTGCGGGTTGGCGATCGGTGCCGTGAACCAAGACAGGTTCGTGGCTTGGACTTTCTCGAGGGCAATCCTAATCCGAGGCATCCGCTCAAAGGGCAGGTGATCGGGATCGTGCTCACGATGGCGGAAGCCTACAGGCAACTGATCGGCGTGCCGGAACTCCGGCTCCATCACGTCGACCCGAACCTCATCCCTTTGTACAGGTTGCAGGGCTTCGCGCTTGCGCCCGACCTGGGCGGCCTTCCTCATATGGTTCGGCGGTGACCCCGATGCGAAAAGCGGCACGCATCACGAAGCCGGCGATGGCGCGCGGCCACCCCGTCAAGCGGGAGGATCTCCGCTTGCCTGACAGTGCGCAGGCGGCGGCTGCCTTCATGGCGACGGACCTGCCGTGGTTGGCGCGCGAAGCCAGAGAAGCCCTTGCGACGACGCCGGAGGTTCATGGCCGGATGGATGGTCAGGTGCCTCCGCCGCCGACAGAGAGCGGCGAGCGCTAAGGTTCTCGATCCGAGCCTGTACAAGCGTCGCCCCGGCCGAAGCTGAGGGCTTGCTTCAACCCCAAGGCGTCCCCAGCCCTCACCCCGTCGCCGACGCCACCTTCTGACGCAGGCCCATGATCACCGCGCGCAGCATCTCGGCCCCGGCCTCGCCGGCATCCGGCAGGGTGCCGGTGCGGGAGGCGTAGATCCGCTCGTGCACGAAGGCGAGCTTCGCGATCACCGTTGGTGTCAACTTGAACGGGTAGAGCGCCGATTGGCCCATGCTGTGGGACAGCGAATTGATCGCGTAGGTCAGCGGCAGCCACGCCGCGATCAGCCGGTCGAGGTCCAGGGTGTTGTAGGGGTCGAAGTCGATCACCGTCGGCGACGCCGACCTGTGGCGCAGGCGCGGGCGCACGTGCAGCTCGAAAGTCGAGGCGGTCTCGAGCGTGTCGACGATGTGCAGATAATGCGCGAAGGTCTCGGCGAAATCCTCCCACGGGTGGGCCGTGGCGTAGGCCGAGACGTAGGATTCGTCCCAGTCGGCCGGCGCGCCCTTCGCGTAATGATCCTGCAGCGCCTGGACGTAGTTGCGGCGCTCGTCACCGAACAGCGCCCGGAAGGGCTCCCAGGCGGGGCCGTTCAGCACCAGCAGATACCAGAAATAATGCCCGATCTCGTGCCGGAAATGGCCGAGCAGGGTGCGGTAATGCTCGCCGAACAGGATCCGGCGGCGCTCCCGCTCGACATCGTCGGCCTCGGCGATGTTCATGGTGATCAGGCCGTTGATATGGCCCGTCAGCACCGGCGGCCCGCCGGAAAAGCTCTCGGCGGGATCGACCAGGAAGTCGAAGGCCAGCCCGTCCGTGTACTGGGCGCGGGTGGCGAGCGGCAATTCCAGGCAGAGGAGCGAGTAGAACAGCCGGTGCTTGGCGGCCTCGATCGGACGCCAGCGGGTCAGGTTCCAGGGCTGCGACAGGTCCGGCACCACCCGGTTGTGGCGGCAGGCGGTGCAGAAGATGTCGGGGCAGTCTTCCGGCACCAGCCAGTTGCAGGCCCCCGACAGGGCATTGTTGCACAGGCGATAGCGCCGACCGGGATCCGCGTAGGCGTGGAACACCCGCGCGCCGCCCATCAGCGGATGACCCGAGAGCCCCTGCGGCTCCAGGGCCGAGACCTCGTGAACCGCGCACACATAGCCGAGGCGCCGGGCGCAGCTCTCGCAGTCGGTCGCCTCGAAGGTGACCGGCTGGTCGCACGCCTGGCACTGGAAAATCTTCATCGGGCCGTCCCGGGCCGGCATCCGGCCCACCTGCCGGTCAAGCGGGGCTGCGGGGCAAAGTTCCTGCCAGACAGCCGGGCAGATACACAAGGCACCGCACGGAAATTGCTTGTCGGTGGGAGTGTATCGCATAACTGCGCGGTTGGGTCCGGCGCCAGGGACCGGCATCGAGAACCGCGTTCGATCCTTTCGACGGAGCCATCGTGTCGATTAAAGCCGCCCTGCACCACGTCACGCATTACCGCTACGATCGGCCGATCAGCCTCGGGCCTCAGGTGATCCGCCTGCGCCCGGCGCCGCACGCGCGGACCAAGGTCCCGGCCTACGCGCTGACGGTGACGCCCGCCAACCACTTCCTGAACTGGCAGCAGGATCCGAGCGGCAATTGGCTCGCCCGGCTCGTCTTCCCGGAGAAGACCGACGAGTTGAAGATCGAGGTCGATCTCACCGCCGACATGGCGGTGATCAACCCGTTCGACTTCTTCGTGGAGGACTACGCCCAGACCCATCCCTTCGCGTACGACGCCGAACTTGCGGAGGAGCTGGCGCCCTATCGCCTGCCGGTCGACGCGGAGTGCCCGGAGATGGAGGCGCTGCTCGCCCGGCTGCCCGACGAGCCCAACACCGTCCTGTTCCTGGTGGCGCTGAACGCCCAGATCGCCGGGGAGACCGCCTACGGCGTCCGCATGGAGCCCGGCGTCCAGACCCCCGCCGAGACGTTGCGGCTCAAGAGCGGGTCGTGCCGCGATTCCGCATGGCTGCTCGTGCAGGTGCTGCGCCGGATCGGCTTCGCCGCCCGGTTCGTCTCCGGCTACCTGGTCCAGCTCGTGCCCGACACCACGGCGGTCGACGGTCCCACCGGCGCCTCGGCGGATTTCACAGATCTGCACGCCTGGGCCGAGGTCTACCTGCCGGGCGCCGGCTGGGTCGGCATGGACGCGACCTCGGGGCTGCTCACCGGCGAGGGCCACATCCCGCTGGCCGCGACGCCGCACTACCATTCGGCCGCGCCGATTTCGGGGGCGATGGAGCCGGCCCAGACCACCTTCGACTTCCAGATGAGCATCACCCGCGTCGCCGAGACGCCGCGGATCACCAAGCCGTTCTCGGAGGCGGTCTGGACGTCCATGGACGCGCTGGGCGAGCGGGTCGATGCCGACCTCGCGAAGCAGGACGTGCGGCTCACCATGGGCGGCGAGCCGACCTTCGTGTCGGTGGACGATTTCGAATCCCCCGAATGGAACATCGCCGCTGTCGGCCCGACCAAGCGCGGCCGCGCCGACCAGCTGATCCGGCGCCTGCGCGACCGGTTCGGGCCCGGCGGCCTGCTCCATTACGGCCAGGGCAAGTGGTATCCCGGCGAGAGCCTGCCTCGCTGGGCCTTCGGGCTCTACTGGCGCAAGGACGGCAAGCCGATCTGGCGCAACCCGGACCTGATCGCTCCGGAGGCTGCGCCCGATGAGGAAGGAACGGCCACCATCGCGCAGGCCAAGGCGCTCGCCGACGCGCTGGCCCGCCGCCTCGGCCTGTCCGACTACGTCTTTCCGGCCTTCGAGGACGGTGAGCTCTGGGAGAAGAAGGTTGCGGCGCTGCCGGTCAACGTCACGCCGGCCGACGCCAAGTCCGGTTCGGTGGAATTCGATGCGCGGATCAAGCGGGTCTACGCGCGGGGCGTCGGGGAGGCCGCGGGCTACGTCCTGCCGCTGGCGAGCCTGCCCACCGGCAAGGACGGCGATGCCGATCGGGTCTGGATCTCGGAGACATGGGAGTTCCGGCGCGGTGCCACCTTCCTGGTGCCGGGGGACTCGCCGCTGGGTTTCCGCCTGCCCCTGTCGTCCCTGCCCTACGTGCCGCCGGAGCACTATCCCTACTACCAGCCGCAGGATCCCCTGGAGCCCCGCGCCGCGCTGCCCGACGGGCATCCCGGCGAGACGACCGTCAACGGCTCGGGCATCACCGGCGTGGCCGTGCGCACGGCGGTATCGATCGAGCCCCGGGACGGGGTGGTGCGGGTGTTCATGCCGCCGGTGCAGCGCGTCGACGAATACCTCGAACTCGCCGGCCATCTCGAAGCGGCCGCCGCCGAGCTGAACCTGCCGATCCAGATCGAGGGCTACGAGCCGCCCTACGACCCGCGGATCGGCATGATCAAGGTGACGCCCGACCCGGGCGTGATCGAGGTCAACGTCCACCCGGCCGCCTCCTGGCGGGAGGCGGTCGACATCACCACCGACCTTTACGCCGACGCCCGCCAGACCCGGCTCGGCGCCGAGAAGTTCATGGTCGACGGGCGCCACACCGGCACCGGCGGCGGCAACCACGTGGTGATGGGCGGCGTCACGCCGGACGATTCCCCGTTCCTCCGCCGGCCCGACCTGCTCAAGAGCCTCGTACTCTACTGGCAGCGCCACCCGGCTCTCTCCTACCTGTTCTCGGGCTTGTATATCGGCCCGACCAGTCAGGCCCCGCGCATGGACGAGGCCCGCCATGACGGGCTCTACGAGCTGGAGATCGCGCTGGCGCAGATCCCCGCCCCCGACGCGCCCAACATCCCGCGCTGGCTGGTCGACCGGGTGTTCCGCAACATCCTCGTGGACGTCTCCGGCAACACCCACCGGTCCGAGATCTGCATCGACAAGCTCTACTCGCCGGACGGCCCGACGGGGCGCCTCGGCCTCCTGGAATTCCGCGCCTTCGAGATGCCGCCGGACGCGCGGATGAGCCTCGCGCAGCAGCTCCTGCTCCGCGCCCTCGTGGCGTGGCTCTGGCGCGAGCCGCAGACCGGGAGTTGTGTCCGCTGGGGCACGAACCTCCACGATCGCTTCATGCTCCCGCATTTCCTCTGGTCCGACTTCCTCGGGGTGCTGGAGGATCTGCGGGCGGCAGGGTACGGTTTCGATCCGGTCGCCTTCGAGGCGCAGGCCCTGTTCCGGTTCCCGGTCTTCGGCGCGGTGGAGCATGGCGGCGTCCGGATGGAGCTGCGCCAGGCGCTGGAGCCCTGGCACGTGATGGGCGAGGAAGGGACAAGCGGGGGCACCGTGCGCTTCGTCGACAGCTCGGTCGAGCGGCTGCAGGTCAAGGTCGAGGGCTTCGTGCCCGAGCGGCACGTCATCGCCTGCAACGGCCGACGCCTGCCCATGACCTCCACCGGCCGCGGCGGCGAAGCCGTGGCGGGCCTGCGCTTCAAGGCGTGGCAGCCGGCCTCCTCGCTCCACCCGACCATTCCGGCCCACGCACCGCTGACCTTCGACATCCTCGATGCCTGGAGCGGGCGCTCGCTTGGCGGCTGCCGCTACCACGTCGCCCATCCGGGCGGGCGCAACTACGAGACCCACCCGGTCAACGCCTACGAGGCGGAGGGGCGGCGCCTCGCCCGGTTCCAGCCGCACGGCCACACCCCGGGCCGGGTGGAGATGCCCCGGCCGGAATCGAGTGCGGAGTTCCCGCTGACCCTCGACCTGCGCACGCCGGCTCCGCAATGATCGGGGGGCCGTGATGGAGGCGGCGCTCGCGGAGAGCCTCGCCCGGGCCGAGCCGGCGGAGGACCCGCGGGCGCGCGTCGCCCGTTGGGCCGCGGGCTACCGGCCGGTCCCCGGGCGGCCGGACGAGTTCCTGGGGCCGGACGGCCAGCCCCGCGGGGCTTGGCCGCGCCTGCTCGACCGCCTCGGCGGCCTGACCGAGACGGAGATCCTGGCCCGCTTCGTCGCGGCGGAGCGGCACATCCGGGACGCCGGCATCTCGTTCCGGATCGCCGGCGACCAGCGCGAGCATCCCTGGCCGCTCGGCTGCCTGCCCCTGGTGATCGAGGGCGCCGAATGGGCTTCGCTGAGCGCCGGCATCGTCCAGCGCGCGGAGCTGATGGAGGCGATCCTCGCCGACGTCTACGGCGATGGAAGGCTGGTCGAGGAGGGGCTGCTCCCCGCCGCGATCGTGGCCGGCACGCCCGAATTCCTGCACCCGCTCCACCGGGTCATGCCTCCCGGCGGCCATTACCTGAAGCTCTACGCCGCCGATCTCGGCCGGGGACCGGACGGGCGCTGGCAGGTGCTGGCCGACCGGACGCAGGCGCCCTCGGGCCTCGGCTGGGCGCTGGAGAACCGGATGGTCCTGGCCCGGACCTTCCCGGACCTCGTCCAGGACCTCCATGTCGAGCGCCTGCCGGCCTTCTTCCAGGCGTTTCGCGACGGGCTGACGCTGGGCGCGGAGCGGATCGACCCGCGGATCTGCCTGCTGACCTCCGGCCCCTACAGCAGCACCTATGTCGAGCAGGCGGCGCTCGCACGCTATCTCGGCCTGATGCTGGTGGAGGGCGACGACCTCGTCATGCAGGATGGGCGCCTGCACGTGCGCACCGTCTCGGGCCTGAAGCGTGCCGACGCCGTGTGGCGGCGGATCGATTCCGATTTCCTCGATCCCCTGGAGCTGAACCCGGCCTCGCGGCTCGGCATCCCCGGTATTCTCGAGGCCCTGCGCAACGGCTCCCTGGTGGTGACCAACATGCCGGGCTCGGGGCTCGTGGAGTCGGCCGCGCTCGCCCCCTATCTCGACGGCATCGCCCGCCGGATCTTCGGCGAGCCCCTGCGGCTCGGCCATCCGCGCACGTGGTGGTGCGGCGACCTCGAAGGTCTGGCGCACGCGCAGGCCAACCTCGACAGCCTGACCCTGCGCCCGGCCGCCACGCCCCAGCGCGGAGCGGGGCGCGACGCGATCCTGGCGGGCCCGGTCCTGGCGGCCGAGCGGGAGCGGGTGGTGGCGGCCCTGCGCGACCGGCCGTTCGACTACGTCGCCCAGGAGGCCGCGCCGCTCTCGACCATGCCGGGCTGGGAGCGCGGCCCGGACGGCCTCTCGCTGGCGCCCCGCCCCTTCGTGGTCCGCGTCTTCGCCACGCGGACGCCGCTCGGCTGGCAGGTCATGCCCGGGGGCTTCTGCCGGGTCGCGGAACGCGAGGATGTCGATCCGATCGAATTGCGGCTCGGTATCCGCTCGGCGGATGTCTGGGTGCTCTCGGAAAAACCGGTCGCCGCGCCCCCGATCGGCCTGCACGCGGCACCGCGGGTGCGGCGCGTCGGCGGACACCTCCCGGCCCGGGCGGCCGACGGCCTGTTCTGGCTCGGCCGCTACCTGGAACGCGCCGAGGCGGTGATCCGGCTGGTGCTGGCCCATCTGCGCAGCGTCGGCGACGCGGTCGGGGCCGATATCTCGGGCGCCCTCGACACGCCGGCCGCCCTGGCTTTGCGGGCCCTCCTGTACGAGTGGGCCACAATCGGCGCGGCCGACCTGCCCACCGCCCGCCTCGCCCAGGAAGCGCTGGCCGGGCGCGAGCGGCCGGGTTCGGCCTGGGCCCATGTCGAGTCGGCCCGCCGCAACGCCGCTGCCTTGCGCGCCCGCCTCTCCGGCGAGGCCTGGCGGGTGCTCGCCGATCTCGGCGAGTCCCTCTCCCTCGACACCGGGTGGGCGCTGGCCGAATCCCAGCTCACGGGCCGCGCCGAGAGGGCGCTGAGCCAGCTTGCGGCGCTGTCCGGCCTCACCCACGAGAACATGAGCCGCGCGGAGGGCTGGCACTTCGTCGAGCTCGGCCGGCGGATCGAGCGGGCGGTCAACACCTGCACCTTCGCGCTGGCCTTCGCCAACGACGAGGCGACGCCGGGCTGCCTCGGGGTGATGCTGTCGCTCTGCGACTCGCAGATCAGCTACGGGCGCCGCTACCTGCAGGGGGCGGCCCTCGATCCCGTGCGCGACCTCGTACTGCTCGACCCCTACAACCCGCGCTCGATCGCCTTCCAGGCGGAGGCGATCACCCGCCACCTCGCCGACCTGCCGGCGCTCGCCGCCGACGGCATCCCGGAGCCGCATGTCCGCCTCGCCACCCGGATCCTGGCGGAGCTGCGCAGCGGCGAGGCCGCCGATTTCGATGCCGTGCGCCTCACCGCCCTGGAGACCGACCTCGAGCGCCTCGCCGACGGAATCGCGGCGCGCTACTTCCCGACGGGGCCGAACGCGCTGCGCCCCGAGAAGCTGACGGGGCTGGCGTGATCTACACGTTGCGCCACCGCACCACCTACCGCTACGGCCGGCCGGTGCGCTTCGCCCGCTGCACCCTGCGGCTCAAGCCACAGGACGGTGAGGGCCAGAGCGTGCTGGCGAGCGCCGTCACGATCGATCCGAGCCCCGCCACCGCGGTCACACGGCACGACTATTTCGGGATCGACGCGCTGGCGATCACCCTGGAGACGCCCCACACCGTCTTCAGCGTCGAGGCGCTCTCCACCGTGCGGGTCGAGCGCGCGGCCCCGCCGCCGCCGGAATCCGGGATGGCCTGGGAGCGGGTCCGCGACGCCGTGGTGGCGGGCCGCGACCTCGGCGGCCGGGCGCCGGTGCATTTCCTGTATCCGAGCGGCCGGGTGCCGCTGCTGCCCGAGGTGACCGCCTACGCACGGTCGAGCTTTTCCGCCGGCCGCAGCGCCTACGGGGCGGCCCATGATTTGATGCTGCGGATCGGCCGGGACTTCCGGTTCGATGCCCGCGCCACCAACGTCTACACGCCGCTCGCCGAATCCTTCGCCCTGCGGGCCGGGGTCTGCCAGGATTTCGCCCACGTGATGATCGCGGGCCTGCGGGGCATGGGCCTGCCTGCGGCCTATGTCAGCGGCTACCTGCGCACGGTGCCGCCGCCGGGTCGCCCGCGCCTGCGCGGGGCCGATGCGAGCCACGCCTGGGTCGCGGTCTGGTGCGGCGCGGGCTGGCTCGGCCTGGATCCGACCAACGGCGTGCCGGTGCGGGACGACCACATCGTGGTGGCGCGCGGCCGCGACTACGGCGACGTGGCCCCCCTCGACGGTATCGTCAGCGGCTCGGGCAAGCAGCGCCTCAAGGTCGAGGTCGATGTCATCCCCGATACCGAGACGCAGGATCTGGCGCTGGTGGGGTAAGGCAGGCGGGGGCCGGTTGGCTGCAGGCGATCGGGGGAATGCACCCGTCCTCTCGCGCCCGGTGGAGCGACCCAGAACGGGTGTGTCCCATCACGCCTTGACGTGCGCCATCGTGATCTCCTGTCTGTTACATGTAACAGACAGGAGATCACGATGGCCACACCGGTCGCTCAGAGAGTTCGGAAGCGTCGAGACGCGTTGCGGGCGGCCGGACTCAGGCCGGTGCAGATCTGGGTTCCGGATACGAGCCGGCCGGGCTTCGCCGAGGAGTGCCGGCGCCAGTCGCTGCTGACGGCGGAGGCCGATGCGGCCGATCACGCGTTGAACGTCTTCCTCGACGCCGCGCTCGCCGATCCGGCGGAGTCGTGACGCGCGGCGATCTCGTCACTGTCGCCATGGCGGGCGATTTCGGAAAGCCCCGCCCGGCGCTCGTGATCCAGTCCGATGCCTTTGCACAGACCGGCACGGTGACGATCCTCCTGCTCTCGTCGACCTTGGTCGACGCACCGCTGATCCGGCTGAGCGTACAGCCGACAGCTCAGAACGGACTGAGCAAGCCGTCTCAAGTTCAGATCGACAAGGCTATGTCGGTGAGGCGGGAGATGGTCGTGTCACCGATCGGGCGCCTTGATGACGCGACCCTGTTGGCCGTGACGCGGTCCCTCGCGCTGTTCCTCGGCCTCGCGTAGCGTCGGCGACCGATCGGCGGTCCGCCATCCTCCGCTTCGGAACCTCGGAGGTCGCGCCATGCGCAGCCAGGGTTTGGTCGCGGACCGAAGAGTTCTCCTGATCGCAGCGCAGACATATCCCGCTCGACGTGGGATCTGAGGCTATTCCTCTGTGGATGCCGTGCCGTTAAATCATCGTCCCGAGGCATGTGAGCTGCTGACGCCGCCAGGATGACTTGGAGTATTCATGACGGGACAGCGACTCGGCTTGATCGCATCGACGGTCATGGGACTTTTGCTCGCTGGTCCGGCATCAGCGCAGACGGAGATGCAATGGGCCCGGCGCGATGGCGAGGGACGCATCTTGCTCGCCTACGAGGTGCCGGATACCAGCGACCAGAGCGTCGTGCTGGTCTGCGACACACGAAGCCGCCGGTTTGCCGTCTCCTACATCGACGGTCGGGACCGGACGCGTGACGGGACCCGAGCCAAGGTCGTGTTCGCGTCCGAGGGCGGCAAGCTCGCCTTGCCGATGCGCGCGCAAAAGCAGGAACTCGACGACATCATCATCCTCAAGGCCGAGCCGGCTCTGAGTCCCGAATGGGTCCGTCTTCTGTCCGGCCAGACGCTCCGCATCACGCTCTCGGATGACACGGAATCGATCCCGTTGGCTGGTGCCCGAAAGGGGGTCGCCGCCCTGGTTGCCGGTTGCAGCCGGGAGGGAGCCGCAGGGGAATAGGCTCCGGACCCTGAAGGCCGAGCGGAACGGCTACGGGAGCCGATCAGGCGCATCCGTTCCGCGAAGGCCGGACTGCAGCGGCGCGGCCTGTGGACCTCACCACATCGTCTTGGCCGCCCGTCCCGGCCATTCCGCATCGTAGCGTTGGCCGCCGACTTCACCTGCGGTCAGCGCCGCCAGGATCGCCCCAGGGGTCGGCAGGCTCGTCGGATCGACCCGGGCCTCCGGATCCCACAGCTTGGCCCGGATGATCGCCCGGGCGCACTGAAAGTACACCTCCGCGACCGTGATCACGACTGCGGTGCGCGGCGCGTGGCCGTCGACGCTGAAGGAGGCCAGCAGATCTGGATCGGCCGAGATCACCGCCCGCCCGTTCACCCGCAGCGTCGTGCCCAAGCCCGGGATCAGGAACAGCAGGGCCACCCGCGGATCGCGCACGATGTTGCGCAAGGAATCGATCCGGTTGTTGCCGCGCCGGTCCGGCAGGATCAGCGTGTGCGGATCGGCAACCCGCACGAAGCCCGGCTGGTCTCCGCGGGGGCTGCAATCAAGCCCTTCCGGGCCGCTCGTCGCCAGCACCGCGAAGGGCGAGGCCGCGATCAGCGCCGCGTAGTCCGGCGTGACCGAGGCCGCTACCTTCACCGTGGAGGCGGGCGCTAGAGGCGCGTGGTAGATCGCGTCCAGGGCGGCGAGGCTGTCGACGATCATCGCAGACTCAGGCCGCATTCTTGCCGGCCGTGAAAGCCTCGTGCTCGGCCACCAGCGCGCCCGACAGGGCCGAGGCGATCAGGCCCCGCGTCTCCTCAACCCCATAAAGGGCCACGAAGGAGCCGAACCGGGGCCCGCGCGCCTCGCCGAACAACACGTTGTAGAGGCTCGTGAACCACGCCTGTGACACGCCGGGTCGCCCGTCCGGGCTCTTGGCCTTGCCGGACGTGTCGGGGAAGTGGCGCCGCCCGACCTCGTAGACCGCCGCCTGCAGGGCCTCCGGATCGGTGGAGCCGGCATGGTCCGCCAGCGTCTCCGACAGATCCTCCAGGGCCGCCCGCTCCTCGGGGGTCGGCGCCCGGTAGGTCTTGGCGGGTCGCACGAAGTCCGAAAAATACGTCAGCGCGTGGACCACCAACCGGTCGAGGCCTGGATGGGTCTCCGGCCCGGTCTGCGGCGCGTAGCGGCGGATGAAGCCCCACAGCACCGCCGGATCCTCGGTATTGGCCACCGCCGCGAGGTTGAGCAGCATCGCGAAGGTCAAGCTCGCGCCCTCGACACGCTCGGGCTCCGGCGGGGTGCCGGCGTGCAGGTGCCAGACCGGATTGCCGAGGCGCAGCTTCGCGTCCTGGCCGGCATAGCGGTCGAGGAAGCCGATATACTCGTCCACGTGCCGCGGGATCACGTCGAAGAACAGGCGCTTGGCCTCGCGCGGCTTGGTGTACATGAAAAGGCTCAAGGATTCCGGCGTGCCGTACTTGAGCCAGTCGTCGATCGTCAGGCCGTTGCCCTTCGACTTCGAGATCTTCTGGCCCTTCTCGTCCAGGAACAGCTCGTAATTGAACCCCTCCGGCGGCTCGCCGCCGAGCGCCCGGGCGATCTTGGCCGAAAGCTTGACCGAATCGATCAAGTCCTTGCCGGCCATCTCGTAATCGACGCCGAGCGCGACCCAGCGCATCGCCCAATCGGGCTTCCATTGCAGCTTGGCGTGGCCGCCGGTCACCGGGGTCTCGTAGCGCTCGCCCGTGGCGGGATCGCGCCACACGATCGTGCCGCTTTCCGCCTTCACCTCGTCGATCGGCACCTGCATCACGTGGCCGGTGACCGGATGAAGCGGCAGGAACGGGGAATAGCTCGCCGAGCGCTCGGCGCGCAGAGACGGCAACATGATCTCCATGACGGAATCGTAGCGCTCCAGCACGCGCAGCAGCACCGTGTCGAACACGCCTTCGCGGTAGCATTCGGTCGCCGAGCGGAACTCGTAGGCGAACCCGAACGCGTCGAGGAAGCGGCGCAATTCGGCGTTGTTGTGCGCCCCGAAGCTGTCATGGGTGCCGAACGGGTCCGGCACCCGGGTGAGCGGCTGGTTGAGATGGGCGGCTAGCATCTCGCGGTTCGGCACATTGTCGGGCACCTTGCGCAGCCCGTCCATGTCGTCCGAGAAGGCGATCAGCCGCGTCGGCACCGCGTCGCGGGTGAGCACCCGGAAGGCGTGGCGTACCATGGAGGTGCGGGCGACCTCCCCGAACGTGCCGATATGCGGCAGGCCCGAGGGGCCGTAGCCGGTCTCGAACAGCACCTCTGTCTTGCCGGTCTTCTCCAGCCGCGCCACGAGCTTGCGCGCCTCCTCGAAGGGCCAGGCGGCGGCGTTGGCGGCGGCTTCGATGGTTTCGGGATCGAGAGTCAGAGCTGGAGGTGCGGCGGTCATGTCTTCTGGGATGAGCGCGAATTGGGAGCGCTCACCCTAGAGCGGTTCGCACCGGAGCGGAACGCCCGGCGGTGCAAGGCGGGGATTCAGTTCCGCGTACCAGAGGCGACACGGCGCCTCCGCTGGCGTTCAGGTTCGCAGTTGCCGAGCGGTCTGTCGAATACTGAGGACGAGGATCTCGTCATCCGCGACGCGATAGGTGATGGCATAGGGATAGGGACGCGCCACGACGCGCCTGATGTCGCCGCGGGCGGTCATCGAACCCACGAAGGGAGGGTGCAGCAGAAGGCCCGTGAGCGCTTGCAGACGCTTCTGCACACGACGAGCGCCTTGCGCGTTCCGCTGGGCGATGTAGGCGAGCACGCTATCGAGCTGGTCAGCCGCGGGGCGGGTTAGACACAGTCTCACAGCCCATGCTTGGCCCAAATGGCGCGCACCTCCGCATCCGTGGCATAGTCGCCACGTGCAGCCGCAGCTTCGGATTCGTCGAGTTCCGCCTCCTCCTCCGGCGTAAACCGATAGACGGAAGCCCCATCATCCACGAAGGCCAGCATCAGGCGGGCAATCTCGTCCTGCATCTCCGGTGCGAGGACCCGTGCTTTCGCCACGGCCTTCTCGAGCAGATCCGTCATGCGCCGCTCCTGATCCATGGGGACCCGACGCCGTGCAGGATTCCCGATTCGCACTTCCAGTGGAAGCCTTGGTGTCTCAGAACGGGCTCACCGGAAAGAACCGCAGGTACAATTCGGTGTACTTGCCGTCGTCCCAGACGCGCTGGAGCGCATCATCCAGGGCGCGCGAGAGGGCGGCGTCCTCCGGGCGGGTGATCAGGCCGATGCCCTCCCCGAAATAGCGGTTCTCCAGGTAGTCGCCGCCGGTGAGCGCGCAGCAATTCTCCGCGTCCTGGCCGCCAACATAGAGGGCGAGGTTGAGGCCGTCGGCGAAGAGATAATCGATCTCCCCGCGCTTGAGCGCGCCCTCGGCCGCCGTCAGGTCGGTGAAATCCTTTGGCACCGCCTTCGGGAAGAACGCCTTGAGGTAGGCGGCATGCGCGCTGCCGGCCATCACTCCGACGCTGCGGCCGGCGAGCCCCGCCGCGGAGGGGACTGGTAGGCCCTTGTCGGTCCGGGCCGCGAAGCGTGCTGGCCAGCGGAAATACGGCCGGGTCGCCAGGAATTTTTCGCGCAGGGCCGCCGTCAGGGGGATCGCGGCCGCGACCACGTCGCCCTGCTTGGTGTCCAGCGCGTCGAGCAGGGTGTCGAAGCGGCGCGCCTGCACCGTGCAGGTGATGGCGAGCTTCTCGCAGACCGCGCGGGCGAGTTCGACCACGAAACCCGTCGGGTTGCCGTCGGGGCCGGCGAAGTGCAGCGGCGGGAACTCGTCATCTGTGAGGAAGCGGACCGCCCGGCCGGTCTGGGGAGCCTCGACCCGCTCGCCCCGGCTGCGCGGATTCCAGAAATCCGGCACCGTGACGACGGGCGTCGCAGTCTGACTCTCCGCTGCGGCGGCGCTCGGTGGCGGGCCGCCCCACACAATGCACAGGGCGAATGCGAGTGCGGCCGCCGCGAACCGGATGGGACTGCAGCGCCCGCCGTGCTGCGCCACGCGGGCGTTCCCCGGCAGGGACGCAAGGTCAGCGCAAGAGAGCGGGCCTAAACAAGGGTTTAGAGCTGCCTCTGAGCGCGCCACTCCCGTGGGCGCTTCCGAGAGGTGGGCTGTGCTCCGATCGGAGCGTGGGGACAGGGACTGGCTCACCCGCCGTCCCTATCACGTCCGGGGGCCACCGGGGGAGCGTGGCGTGCCGTTCCAGCGCTCGTCGGCAGGGCCGGGCGGCCTGCCGCCGGAGATCGCCTTCCTGCTGGCGGAGGGCGTGGAGAGCCGGGTGCTGATCCGGGCCGCCGCCGACGCGGCCAAGGCCGGCACGGATGCGGCGACTGCGCTGCTGAATGCCGGCCTGATGGAGGAGGCGGCGTATTACCGCGGCCTCGCCCGGGCGCTCGGGGCCCCCTATCTGGCCGGCCCGATCCGGTTCGGTCCGGGCCTGCGCTTTCCCGAGAGTCTGGTCACCGGTCTCGCGCCGCTGGCATCCGGCTCGGTGGTGCCCTGGGTGGTGGCACCGCGCGGCCAGATCATCGCGAGCCTGCTCGGCAGCCCACGCCGGATCGGCCCGGTGGCCATCACCAGCCCGACCCACCTGCGCGAGGCTGTGTTCGCCGCGATCCCGAAGCAGGTGGCGGATTACGCCGCGCAGGATCGGGCGTGGCACGCGCCCGGGCAGGCGAACGCGCACGAGTCGGCCGTCTGGTGGTTGCTGGTCCTGGCCCTCACGCTCACCGCGGGGCTCTCGCTCTGGGCCGCGCTTCCGGCGCCGCTCGCCCGCGGCGTGGGGCTGATCGTGCAGAGCCTGTTCCTGGCCATGACGACCGTCCGCCTTGCAGCCCTGGCGATTGCAGCGCCGATCACGGCTGCGGTGCCGCCCCTCAGCGATTCCGCCCTGCCGGTCTACACCGTCCTGGTGCCCCTCTACCGAGAGACCGCGGTGGTTCAGGCGCTGCTGCGGGCACTGGCGGCGCTCGATTATCCCCCGGCCAAGCTGGACATCAAGCTGCTGATCGAGGCCGACGATCTGGGGATGCGGGCGATGCTCGCCCGGATCCCCCTGCCCGCCCGGTTCGAGGTGATCGTGGTGCCGCCGGGCGGCCCGCGCACCAAGCCGCAGGCGCTCAATGTCGGCCTGCCGCTGGCCCGGGGAGAGCTGCTCACGGTCTACGACGCGGAGGACGATCCGGATCCCGGGCAATTGCGCCTGTCCGCCGCGCTGTTCGCGCGCCTGCCCCAGCACACTGCCTGCCTCCAGGGGCGGCTCGTGATCGACAATGCCGACGATTGCTGGCTCACCCGCGCCTATGCCGTGGAATATGCCGGTCTGTTCGACGTTCTGAACCCGGCGCTCGCACGGTGCCGGCTGCCGGTCCCGCTCGGCGGCACCTCGATGCACCTGCGCGTCCGGGTGCTGCGGGACCTGGGCGGCTGGAATGCCCACAATGTCACCGAGGATGCCGATCTCGGGATGCGACTGGCGCTCGCGGGCTACACGGTCGGCGATCTGCCGAGTGCCACCACCGAGGAGGCGCCCAATCGGTTCAGGCCGTGGCTCGGCCAGCGCATCCGCTGGCTCAAGGGCCTCACGCAGACGAGCCTCGCCCATGGGCGCAGCCCGCTCGCCAATGCGCGCCGCCTCGGCGCGCTGGAGACGCTCTGCGCCACGGCCCTGGTCCCCGGCACGGTGGTCTCGGCCTTGGTCTACCCGGGCTGTCTCGCGGCGGCGATCTGGTCCTTTCTCGTCCGCGAGATCCCGGTCGCTCCCCGCTTCCTGGACAATCTCGACACGGGGCTCGCCATCACCCTGCTCGGGACCGGGCTCGGGGCCCTCATCCTCCCCGCCCTGCGCGGCTGCATCCGCCGCCGCTGGGGCAATTTCGCCCCGTACGCCCTGGGGATGCCGGTCTACTTCCTGCTGGTCAGCGTGGCGGCTTGGCTGGCGCTGGTCGAACTGGTCCGCGCCCCGGAGCACTGGAACAAGACGCCGCACGGCTTGGCGCGCACCTCGCAACGCGGTCCTCTGCGGCTCTACGCGCAAGCCGGCGCCCGGCAAACCCGGCATGCGATGCGCTGACGACGCCGGCGCAACGCTTCGCGCATCCGCGTCGTTGTCGTCTTGCTGTGTCTCATCAACCCTGGATCGTCATCATGGCCACGATCGCGATCCTGATCGGCACGAAGGCGGGGGCGCGCCTGCTGGCCGCCGGCTCCGAGCGGGAGGCGGCCCTGTCGGCCGAGGCGTTCCTGCTGCGCCTGCCCGTCCGGGCCCTGCCGGCGCCGCTCTGGGTGCAATGCGCCGATCCGGCGGTGAGCGGGCGGCTGACCGGCTATCTCAACGCCCTGCAGGCCGAACAGGTGCGCGAGCGCGGCGCCAGACCCTGACGCGATCGCGAAGCACCCGTCCGACGCGATCGCGAAGCAGGCCGCGCAGACCCGGATCAGGCCGCCGCGTAGAAGGGCTTGAGCCGCGCCGGATCACAATCCTTCACCGGCGCGTCGAGGACGATCCGGCCCGCCTCCAGCACCACGATCCGGTCGGTATGGGCCAGCGCCAGCGCGACGTCGTGGAGCGCCAGGATCAGGGTGTCGTGGCTCCGGGCCAGCTCGGCGAGGATCCGGCCGCCCTGCTGGTGGTCGAGCGCCGAGACTGGCTCGTCGCCCACCAGAATGGGCCGTCCGTTGTAGAGGGCGCGGGCCACCGAGACGCGCTGCTGCTGGCCGCCCGACAATTCCCCGGCCTTCGCCCAGAGCCGGTCCGCCAGCCCGACCCGGTCGAGGATGGTTTCGACGTCTGCGACGTCGGCGCGTGCCGGCCGGACCAGATTGCGCAGGTTGTGGAGGGTCGAGCGCCGGTCGAGGCGGCCCATATAGACGTTGTGGAACGCCGAGAGCGGGCGCACCAGGGCGGCGGCCTGGGGCATCAGGGCCACCCGGTCGGGGGCCTGCCTGTGGATCAGGCCGATCAGGGTCGACTTGCCGGCCCCCGAGCGGCCCATCAGCGCGACCCGCTCGCCCGCCCGCACCGTCAGGTCGATACCCGACAGAACCGGGCGCCCGTCATAGGCCGCAGAGGCGTTGTCGAGGACGAGGACCGGGCTGCCCGCCACGCGGTTCAGTCCAGCAGGCCGGTGGACCGGCCGACCTCGACCAGGGGCGCGTAGGCGGCATTGGTCACCGGGATGAACTTGGAGCGCCCGAACGGCTCCAGGATCGCCGGATCGGTGATGCCGGTGAGCGCCGCCCGCAGCCGCTCGGTGAAGCCCGCGCCGTAGGTCTGGTCCACGTCGCCCCGGACGGTCCACTGGTAATCGGGGAAGGGCGGGCTCTCCCAGATCACCGCGACCGCCTTGGGGTCGACCTTGCCGGCCTTGGTGTCGAGGTCCCAGACCGAGTAGTCGACGGCGCCGACCGCGAAGGCGCCGGACTGGACCAGCTGGATGGTGCGGCTGTGATCGCCCGAGAAGCCGACCCGGGCAAAGACCTGCTCGGGGCTCTTCCCCGGAAACGCCTGCCGGATGAAGTATTCCGGCATCAGCCGCCCGGAGGTCGAGGCGCGGGCGCCGAACGTGAAGGTCTTGTCCGCGATGGCCTTCGGAAATTCTGTGTCGGGCTTCAGCCCGGTGGCGGCATTGGCGATGAGGTAGGTCTTGAACGCCGCGTCCTCGGCGCCCTGCGCGATCGCCTGGGCGCCGGGCACGGCCTTGCGGGCCTGGACCCCGGTGAAGCCGCCGAACCACGCGAGCTGCACCTGCCCGTTGGTGAAGGCTGTGACCGCCGCCGGGTAGCTCTTCACCGGGAGGTAGCGCACCGGCACGCCGAGCCTGGACTCCAGGTCGGCAGCGACCTTGCCGAAGCGCTCGACGAGGCGGCTCTCGTCCTGATCGGGGATGCCGGTGAAGACCAGGGGTGGGACCGGCTTGGTCTGGGCCTGCGCGGGGGCGATGGCGGCGAGCGCCGCGAGGCACCCCAGGGCGAACCGCCCCAACCGTCCCGATCCCAGCATCCCATCCTCGCGGTGCGGCCCCCGCATTGACGGGCGCGCCCGGTGTCGTGCGGACGGTGCCAGTTCCGGTTTCGAAAGGTCGAGACCTTTCGCGGGTCCAGGGCGGAGCCCTGGAGGCCGTCTCAGGGCTCCGCCCTAAGAACCCGCCAAAGGGCATGGCCCTTTGGAAACCCAGGATCCTCGGTTCGAATAGGCTCTGGGACCGCTCGAACCGAAGAACGCAATGCTCAGCGCATATGACGGCGCATCATGTGGTGGCGGTGGTGGTGCCGGTGCATCATGCGATGGCGCATCATCCGCGACTGCATCCGGGCGGTGCGGTGCATGCCGCCCATATTGCTGTTGCCCGTGGCGGCGGCGTTGCGGTCGAGGCCGTCGCCGGGGGCCGCCAGGGTCGGGGTGGCGGCGCCGAGGGCGAGGCCGAGCGCGAGCGTCGCGCCGAGGATGAGCTTGTTCATGGGGGTCCCGTTCTCCGCGACGCTGCGCCGCGACGACCGAACGGATTAGACTCCGCCCGGTTCCGGTGGCGGGCGTCATGGCGCAGGGCGGTTCAGGCGATGGCGGCGGGGGCCGGCTTCGCCGCGCTCGGGTGGGCTACGGGAGCCACACAGCGCCAGCGGATCGCGACGTAGGCGGCAGGGCGCGGCCTTCCCCCTTTCCCGCGTGCGGGGAGAGGCCCGCATGGACCTCGTCGTCCATGCGGGAAGCGCAGGCGAAGCCGGAGCGGCGGTGAGGGGGCGATTCCGGAGAAGTCTCGTCCTCAACCGCCCCCTCACCTTCGGCTGCCGCCTCGCTCCGGTGACGACAAGGTCACCGGAGCCCTCTCCCCGCAAGCGGGGCGAGGGGATGCACACGCGGCTATCGTCGGCGGCCGACATGTGGATCTGCAGGCCCCCACGGGAGCGGGGCCCCGCGCTCAGCCCTGGGCCGGTGCGGCCGGACCCGATGTCGGGATCCGCACGCTCGGGCGGGTCGGATCGGGATCCGGCTCCGCCGCCACGGCGAACAGGGTGAGCGATTCCGGCAGCACGGCCCCCGGCACCGGAACCGCCCGGATCCCCTCCGGCAGCGCCCCCCGTAAAAGATCCAGAAAATCCCCCGAGGCGGCGAGATCGAGGTCGGCCGCCTTGGCCTGGGCCTCGATCCGCGACAGGGCATTCATGGCCGGGCCCAGCACCGTGTATTCGGCCCGGACCCCGTCGTCGAACACCCCGACCAGCAGGTCGCCCGCGTGCAGCGCGACCACGACCCGGAGCGTGAACAGCCCCTTGGCCGCCCGTGCCGCGTTGAGATCCGCGATCCGGTGGCGGAGCGCGCGGGCGCAGGCCAAAGCCGCCCGCGCCTGCGCGTCGGGTGAGCCGACCACGAACTGCACCAGCACCGCGTCGCCGATATACTTGTCCACGAGGCCGCCCGCCTCGGCCACCGCCGCCTGCGCGGCCGCCCGCACGGCGAGCAGCGCCAGCACCATGGTCTCGGGCGGGTGCTCGCCCGAGAGCCGGGAGAAGCCGCGGATGTCGAGGATCATCAGGCAGGCGTGGCGCCGGTGGACGCCCAGCGCCGAATCGCCGCCCTCGGCCGAGAGATCGAGGGCGACCGCATCGGGCACGAAGCGCGCCAGCAGGGTCCGCTCGTGCTCCATGCGCAGGGCCCGCGCCACCGCGGCGCGCAGGCGGACCACCCCGTCCACCACCAGCAGGCCCGCCGCCGCGAAGGTGGCCAGCCCCGTGAGCTGCGCGGTCGGAAACGTCTCCGCGTTCGGGAACAGCTCCGGATCCGCCAGCCCGATCAGGAACGTCGCGCTCCAGCAGGCGATGACGACGCCGCAGAACACTACGGTCTGGGCCACCCGCATGCTCAGGCCGGTCTGGAGTAGGAGCAGGAAGGCCGGGAGGCGGCTCACCGCGTCGGCGCCGAGGCCGGCCCCGCCGCCGGCCAGCATGTGCTCGATCAGCACGTAGACGGCGAGCCCCGCATTGAGCCCGGTGCCGGCCCAGCTATAGGCCGCCGCCGCCGGCCCGCCGCCCCGCTCGCGCAGCCCGAACCAGACCGTGCCCAGGCCGTAGAGGGCGAGGATGAACCAGTGGCTCAGGGCGTGCAGTGAGCCGTCATAGGCCTGGGCCGCCATCAGCAGCACCAGCACGATCACGATGCGCAGGCCGAGCAGACGGACGCCGCCGCCGGCCTGCATGGCCCGCAGCACCGCGTCCTCGTCCTGATCCGGCGGCACCGGGCGGTGCGCGACCGGGGGCCGCGCCGTCCGCAGGCCGGGGAGCGGCGGGTTGCCGACGCGGCCCGAGGCCATCAGCCGCCCCGGCCGAGGCGCCGTGCGGCCGTGAACCGGTTGAGGAAGCGCGGCTCCTTCTCGGGGGCGATCCGCACCGCCAGATGCAGGGTGCCGTCGGCCTCCGACCGGCGGTCCAGAATCTCGGCGTTCTCGTAGAGCCAGTTCAGCGCCGCCCCGTCCTCCGGCGGCAGCGCCACCGCGAAGCTCGCGCGGTTGCGCCCGATCCGCGCCTCGATCCGGCTGGTCAGCGCCGACAGCCCCTCCCCGGTCAGCGCCGAGACCAGAACCGGCGCGGTGCTGTCGCGGTCGTTGCGGGTCTTGGCCTGGCCGCTGAGGTTCAGGAGCCGGGTGCGCTCGTCGTCGTCGAGCAGGTCGGCCTTGTTCCAGACCTCGATGATCCGGTCGGCGCTGGTCTCGATGCCGAGTTCGCGCAGCACCTCGCCGACATCCTCGGCCTGGGCCTCGGAATCGACGTGGGAGACGTCGCGCACGTGCAGCAGCACGTCGGCCTCGATGGCGTCCTCCAGGGTCGCCCGGAAGGCCGCGATCAGCGCGGTCGGCAGGTCGGAGATGAAACCGACCGTGTCGGACAGGATCACGGTCTCGCCGTGGGGCAGCTTGGTCGCCCGGGCGGTGGGATCGAGCGTGGCGAACAGCATGTCCTTGGCGGTGACCTCGGCCTGGGTCAGCGTGTTGAACAGGCTCGACTTGCCGGCATTGGTGTAGCCGACCAGCGCCACGATCGGGTACGGCACCCGCGCCCGGCTCTGGCGGTGCAGGCCACGGGTCCGCACCACCGCGTCGAGGTCGCGCTCGATCCGGGTCATGCGCTCCTGGATCATGCGCCGATCGGCCTCGATCTGGGTCTCGCCGGGGCCGCCGAGGAAGCCGAAGCCGCCGCGCTGCCGCTCCAAGTGGGTCCAGGACCGGACGAGCCGGGATTTTTGATACGCGAGGTGGGCGTGTTCCACTTGGAGCGTGCCCTCCCGCGTGGAGGCGCGCCGCCCAAAAATCTCCAGGATCAGGCCGGTGCGGTCGATGACCTTGGCGCCCCAGGCCTTTTCCAGGTTGCGCTGCTGCACCGGCGACAGGGCGCAATCCATCACCACGAGGCCGATCTCGCGGGCGCGGATCAGGCCGGCGATCTCCTCGACCCGGCCCTTGCCGAGATAGGTCGAGGGGCGGATCCGCGGCAGGCTGATCGCGAGGCTCTCGAGCACGTCGAGTTGGATCGCGGCGGCGAGCCCGGTGGCCTCGTCGAGGCGGGCTTCCACGGAGCGGGTGGGCGCGGCCTGCCCCGGGCCGGTCCCGTAGGCGCCGCGCGCCAGATAGGGGCCGATCACCAGGGTGTGGGTCGCCGCGGCGATCTCGCCCTCGGGGGCGGCCTGCGCCTGGAGGCGGGCTTCGCCGGAGGTCAGCGTTTCGGTCATACGGCCTTTAGCGCCGCCGGGCGGCCGGCGGTTTCGTTGGAGCGATCGGATTCGTCAGAATGGGGATGCGGGCGGGCCGGGCCAAGATGCCGGGCCGTGATGGCCGCAGATATCCGCACGGGCGCACGCGGCTCCGCGTCGCGTGCTCTCCGCGGAGGCTACGATGTCCGCAGATCGTGGTTCGACGGCTGCAGAGCAATCCACGTCGAAGGCCACCGCGCCTTCCCTCCCCCCTCTGCGGGGGAGGGAGACGCGCGGATCCGACCCGCCCTACCCCATCACAACATCACGCCTTCTCGGCGGTCTCGTCCGGCTCGAACAGCTGCACCGGGTGGCCCGGCATGATCGTCGAGATCGCGTGCTTGTACACCAGCTGCGAATGGCCATCGCGGCGCAGCAGCACGCAGAAGTTGTCGAACCACGTCACCACGCCCTGCAGCTTGACGCCGTTGACGAGGAAGATGGTCAGCGGAATCTTGTTTTTGCGGACATGATTGAGAAAAGTGTCCTGAAGGTTCTGTGCGCGTTCGCCCGCCATCTTCTTGGCCTTCTTGTTGTCCCGGTGCGCTCGGCCCGGGATGGGTATGCCGCGGGCCGGATCGTCCGATCACCCCGTCCGCAGCCGTGTATACAACATCACGTCGTCAAAGGGTGGGCGCAAGCAACCCCCGTACCCAGGCGATCCGTAACGGATCGGCGCCGTCCTCAACGCGTCCCTCTGCCCTAAAGCATCGCCCCGGACATTGGAATCGCGGCGCGGCTTCAGCTTCCGGGTTGTCCATCGCCCCGTCCCGAAAGCCGGCGCTTTTTTTCGGGAGGCGGCTCCGAGCCCCCTGTCCGACGCGCGCATGCCGGACCGGGGCCGGCCCCGGCTCACGGGCCGATGCCGAGGGACTTCAACTTGCGGTGCAGGGCGGAGCGCTCCATGCCGATGAATTCGGCGGTGCGGGAGATGTTGCCCGAGAACCGCGCGATCTGCGCCACGAGGTACTCGCGCTCGAAGATCTCGCGGGCCTCCCGGAGCGCCAGGCTCATCAGCTTCTCGCCGCCGGCGCCGCCCGGCGTCGTCGGCACCAGGGCGCCGATCTCGGAGGGCAGCATCTCCGAGGTGACCTCCTGCTCCGGGTCGGCCTGGGTCAGGATCATCAGCCGCTCGACGTTGTTCTTGAGCTGGCGGACGTTGCCCGGCCAATTGTGCGACTGCAGCACCGCCATCGCGTCCTCGGCGATCCGGCGCTTGGGCAGGCCGGTCTGGGACGAGATGTTGTCCATGAAGAACTGGATCAGCTCGGGCACGTCCTCCCGGCGCTCCGACAGGGCCGGCACCCGGATCGGCACCACCGAGAGGCGGTGGAACAGGTCCTCGCGGAACCGGCCGCCTGCGATCTCCTCCTGCAGATCCCTGGACGAGGACGAGATGATCCGGACATCGACATGCACCCGGGTCGTGCCGCCGACCCGCTGGAAATTCTGGTCGACCAGCACGCGCAGGATCCGGTTCTGGGTCTCCCGCGGCATGTCGGCGACCTCGTCGAGGTAGAGGGTGCCGCCATGGGCCTCCTCCAGGGCGCCGACCCGGCGGCCGCTCTCGCCCTCGACGCCGAACAGCTCCGCCTCCATGGTCTCGGGCAGGATCGTGGCGGCGTTCAAGAGCACGAACGGGCCGTTCGACCGGGCCGAGGCCTTGTGCAGGCTGCGGGCGGCGAGTTCCTTGCCGGCGCCGAGCGCCCCGGTGATCATCACCCGGGCGTTGGTCGGTGCCACCCGGTCGAGGGTCTGGCGCAGCTGGTTGATCGCCAGCGAACCGCCGACGATGCGGTTGGCGGCCCCTGAGCGCGCCGTCAGGTCGCGGACCTCGCGCCGGAGCCGGGAGGCTTCCAGCGCCCGCTCGGCCACCAGGATCAGCCGGTCGGCCTTGAACGGCTTCTCGATGAAGTCGTAGGCGCCCGCCTTGATGGCCGAGACCGCGGTCTCGATGTTGCCGTGGCCCGAGATCATCACCACCGGCAGGTCCGGGTTGGCGGCCTTGATCAGGTCGAGCACCTGCAGGCCGTCGAGCCGGGAGCCCTGCAGCCAGATGTCGAGGAAGACGAGGTGCGGCCGGCGCGCCTCGATGGCGGCCAGCGCCTCGTCCGAGCCGCCGGCCGTGCGGCAGCGGTGGCCCTCGTCGTCCAGGATACCGGCCACGAGGTCGCGGATGTCGGCCTCGTCGTCGACGATCAGGATATCGGCGCTCATGCGTGCATCTCCGCGATCCGGGGGGCCGTCGGTGCGGCGCCCTTCTCCTCTGTCGGGGTGGAATTGGTCCCGGGGGACGCCGACGGCTCGGGCCCGTGCTCGCGCGGGATCCGCATCCGCACCTGGCCGCCCCGGCCGGCGGGATTGTCGTTCAATTCGATCCCGCCGCCGTGCTCCTCAAGCACCTTGCTCACGATGGCAAGCCCCAGACCGGTGCCGCCCTCGCGCGTCGTCATGTAGGGCTCCAGCAGCCGCTGGCGTCCCTCGGCGGGGAAACCCTTGCCGTTGTCGGTGACGGCGATCACCGCGAACCCGTCCTCGACGGCGAGGCTTAACGAAATCTTGCCCTTGCCCAGTTCGGCCTCCGGCACCTCGGCCACCGCCTCGACGGCGTTCTTGAGGATGTTGGTGATCACTTGGCTGAGCAGCCGGATGTCGAAGGCCGCCACGATCTTTTCCGCGCTCCCCGCGCCGCCCTGAGCCGAGAACGCGAAGTCGATGTCGGGGTGCGCCACGCGCATCATGAACAGGTTCTGCTTGGCGATCTCGGTCAGGTCGTTCGGCGCGATCGCGGGCTTGGGCATCCGCGCGAAGGCCGAGAACTCGTCGACCATCCGCTTGATCTCGTCCACCTGCCGCACGATCGTGGCGGTGCACTGGTCGAACACCTCCTTGTCGGTGGTGATGACCTTGCCGTACTTGCGCCGGATCCGCTCGGCCGAGAGCTGGATCGGGGTCAGCGGGTTCTTGATCTCGTGGGCGATGCGGCGCGCCACGTCGCCCCAGGCCGAGCTGCGCTGCGCCTGGACGAGGTCGGTGATGTCGTCGAGCGTCACCACCCAGCCGCGGGTCGACCCTTGCGCCTGCTCGCTCGTCACCCGCACCGTGATGGTGCGCTCGCCCCGGGACCGGGTGAGCTGGATCTGCTGCTGCTGCAGGCTGCGCGGGCGGGCCTCGCTCTCGGCGAGCACCGGGGCGAGTTCCGGCACCGCCTGGGCCAGCGGCTGGCCGGCCAGGGCGTCGCTCGCCAGATCGAGCATGCGTTCCGCGGCCGGGTTGGCGATGGTGACGAAGCCCGCCGCGTCGAGGCCGATCACCCCGGGCGACACGCCTGAGAGCACGGCCTCGGTGAATCGGCGGCGGGTGTCGATCAGGTCGCTGGCCGCGATCAGGCCGGCATGCTGGCGGCGCAGCTCCTGGGTCATCTTGTTGAAGCTCTCGCCGAGATGGGCGAGGTCGCCGCTGGTCTTCTTGGTCGGCACCTGGGCGTAGAAATTGCCCGACGCCACCTGATCGGCGGCGTTGATCAGCCGGCGGATCGGCGCCACGAACCGGTTGGCGAAGTTCATGCCGAACCACACCGCCGAGAGCAGCGCGATCAGCGCGATCAGCAGGAACACCGACGCGAAGGTGATCTGGATCGAGCGGCGCAGCGAATCGTAGGTCAGGTACTCGGCCGCCGCCGCCCGGGACACGCCGGGGAAGTCGATGGCGAGCTGGCTGACCTCCCGCTGCACCATCAGCACCGCGTCGTCATAGGCGGGCATGCGCATCAGCGCGGCGAAGACCCGCCCCTCGGTGGGCAGCAGGCAGATCGGATCCGCGGAGGATGCCGCATCCTCGAACGCCGCCGCCGAGGGCAGGCGGTTGGTCTTCAGCACGTCGATCTTGGCCCGGGCCACCACCTCGGTCGGCCCGCGCATGATCTGGGCCACCGGCAGGCCGAGATTGCCCGCCCGGGTGGTCAGGAAGTTCTCGAACCAGTCCCGGTTCACGTCGAAATTCGGTCGCGCCCGGGTCAGGTCGTCGGCCAGGATGCGGATCTCCCGGGCGAGGCTCTGGCACTGGTTCTCCTGGTAGGCGTCGGCCACCTCCACGGATTTCAGCACCACGTCCCGGACCCGGTCGGTGAAGCCGAGCGACAGGCCGCGGTCGATGGTCACGGAGGCCACCACGGCGAGCAGGATCGTCGGCAGGATCGCGATCAGGCTGAACAGGCCGACGATGCGGGTGTGCAGCCGCGCCACCGCGGCGTTGGCCTTGCGGGCGTGCAGGAAGACCCGCGCTTCCCAGGCGATGATGATGGCGAGCCCGAGCACCAGGGCGGCGTTGATGGCGAGCAGCGTCACGCCGTAGGCGGGCGTGGGCGTCACCCGGATCACGCCGGCCAGGATCAGGAAGGTCGCCAGCGCCGAGATCAGGGCGGTGACCACCATGGCGGCGCCGATCCAGCCCGGACCGCGGGGGCCCGGTCGCAGCGACTCGGCCAAAGCCGCGTCCGGACCGGTTCCCTCGGCGGGCCCTTCCGGGTCTGGCACGGGGCCTTCCACTGTGGGTGAGCGCTGCAGGAACGGCATGACTGGTGCAGGGCCACAACAGTGTGGCGGAATTAATACGAATAGCCCTCGGTGATTACGCGCTGAGGTTGAATTCGCAAGGGGTTTGCCACCGCACGGAGCGGCGCGGCGTCGATCGAAACACTGAACTGACTCCGCCTCACAGGCATCCTCACACGTATCCTTGGCGCGGCGGTTGGCGATGCGGTAAGCTTGGCCGGAAGGTCGCCATGAACAAAGCCGCCCGGAACGAACGCATCAAGCTGACTGCGACCTGATTGAATGGTGCGGCCGTGGCTGCCCTCGCGGTCGGATGCTTTGCTCCGATCGTCACATCCATCACGTCAACGGCGTCGATCGCGCTCACGGGCCTGAATGCCCTGGTGATGACTTGGTTGTCGCTCAGCGTGGGCCTACATCTGGTCGGGCGGCGCGTCTTGCGGAGGATCGAGGAATGACGGGCGGTTTCCTGTCTGCGGCCATCGTCGCCCCACTGATGCTCATGGTCGCCGCTGGCTTCGTCTACTGGTTCACGGGTCGGCAGGATCGGCACGACGCGCCGGAGCGCAGGCCGTAAGGCCCGCCGCAGCGGCCGAGGTCGAGCATGGCGATCCGCGTCGGCCTGATCGGCTACGGCTATTCCGGCCGGACCTTCCACGCGCCCCTGATCCGTGCCGTCCCGGGGCTCAACCTGCGGTTGATCAGCTCGCGCGATCCCGCCCGGGTCGCGGCCGACCTGCCCGGTGTGGCGGTCATCGCCGATCCCTACGCGGTCGCCACCGCGGAGGCGGTCGATTGCGTGGTGATCGCCGCCCCCAACGACACCCACGCTCCTTTGGCGCGGGCTGCGCTCGCGGCCGGCAAGCATGTCGTGGTCGACAAGCCCTTCACCCTCGACCTGGCCGAGGCCCGCGGGTTGCGCGAAGCAGCCCGGAGCCGGAGCCGCCTGCTCGCGGTGTTCCACAACCGGCGCTGGGACAGCGACTTCCTCACCCTCCGCGCGGCCATCGCCGACGGCGTCATCGGCCCGGTTCGCCATTTTGAATCGCATTTCGACCGGTTCCGCCCCCAGGTCCGCGACCGCTGGCGCGAGGGTGCCGGCCCCGGCAGCGGGATCTGGTACGATCTCGGGCCCCACCTCCTCAATCAGGCGCTCCTGCTGTTCGGCCTGCCCGAGCGGGTGACCGCCAACCTGGCGCGGCTCCGCCCCGGCGCGCAGGCGGACGACTGGGCCCACGTGGTGCTGGACTATCCGGATCTGCGGGTGGTGCTGCACGCCAGCATGCTGGTCGCCGGCGGATCGCCCCGCTTCGTGGCACACGGCGAGGCCGGCAGCCTGATCAAGCACGGCGCGGACCGTCAGGAGCAGCACTTGCTGGCGGGCCTCGCCCCCGGGGCCCCCGGATGGGGCGCGGATCCGGACGCGCTGGAGATCCATGACGGGGCCGGGCGGGTGCGGCACAGTCCGGCCGTGCCCGGGGATCAGCGCCGGTTCTACCAGGGCGTGGCCGAGACGATCGCCCGGGGGCCGGTCGACGGTGCCGCGGCGCTGGAGGCCGTCCGCGTGATGGCCTGCCTCGAGGCCGCCCGCATATCGGCCCGGACGGGGGCGTCGGTCGGCCTGGCGCTCGCGCCGGACGAACGGGGGATCTGAGGGGCGCGACCTTTGCGCGCGTCCCGCCAGCGATGCACCGCGACGCGGGGCGAGCCCTTGACCCGGCTGGTGGCGGCCCGTAACCCCGATCCCGGAGGCGAACGGGGTCTGGTGGCCCTCCTGGTCTTCAAAACCAGCGGTACGCCAACAGCGTACGGTGGGTTCGATTCCCATCCGCTTCCGCCAACTACCCTTCCGTACCCTTCCGAATATCGGGGTTAAGCCCCTCAAAACGCCGGGCAATCCCGAGCAGGCTTTCCGCGCCCGTCCGCTAGCTTCCGCGAAAATCCGCGATTACCATGTGGGTAGCGGCGTGGGCGGATCCGACATGGCGGGCAAGCTGACAGCTCTCGGAGTGGCGAAGCTCAAGACCCCCGGCATGTACGGGGACGGCGGCGGCTTGTGGCTTCAGGTCACCGGCAAGGGCGCCAAGAGCTGGATCTTCCGGTTCACCCTCCGCGGTAAATCGCGTGAGATGGGCCTCGGCCCGACCAACACGTTCACGCTGGCCGAGGCGCGCGACAAGGCTCTGACCTGTCGGAAGCTCTGCTACGAGGGCATCGACCCGATCGAGGCGCGCCGGGACCAGCGCCAGGCGATTGCGCTCGAGGCGGCTCGCGCCATGACGTTCCGGCAGTGTGCCGCGGCCTACATCGAGTCACACAAGGCCGGCTGGAGGAACGAGAAGCACGGCGCCCAATGGCTCGCCACGCTCGACGCCTACGTGCACCCTGTCTTCGGCGACCTGTCGGTGCAGGCGGTAGACACCGACCTCGTCATAAAGGCAGTCGAGCCGATCTGGACCACGAAGCCGGAGACCGCCGTTCGTGTGCGTGGCCGGATCGAGTCGATACTCGACTGGGCCAAGGCGCGTGGCTTCCGGACTGGCGACAACCCGGCGCGCTGGCGCGGGCACCTGCAGAACCTCTTGCCGCGGCGCTCCAAGATCCAGCGCGTGTCGCACCACGCCGCCCTCCCCTTCGCCGAGGTGCCTGCCTTCATGCAGCGCCTTGCCGCCCAGCCCGGAGTGGCTGCGCGCATGCTCGCCTTCACGATCCTGACGGCGGCGCGGACTGGCGAGGCGATCGGCGCTCTCTGGTCGGAGATCGACATAGAGTCCGGGATCTGGACCGTGCCGGGCGAGCGGATGAAGGGCGGCTTCGAGCACCGGGTCCCCCTCCCCGCCCCCGCTCTTGCGATCCTGGCCGAGATGTCTGCGCTCCGGGCGAGCGACTACGTCTTCCCCGGTGGCAGGCGCGGCAAGCCGCCGTCCAACATGGCCATGCTCGAGCTGCTGAAGCGGATGAGCCGCAGCGACCTCACGGTCCACGGCTTTCGGTCGAGCTTCAAGGACTGGGCATCCGAGACCACCCACTTCCCGCGCGAGGTCACTGAGGCGGCGCTGGCGCACGCGATCGAGAGCAAGGTCGAAGCGGCCTACAGGCGCGGCGACCTGTTCGAGAAGCGGCGCGAGCTGATGGCAGCTTGGGCTACTTGGTGCGAGAAGGTGGACTGAGCATCCCTATGAGCCCTGCAAGACAAATTTGGGAAGAGCTCATCGGCGATGCGTTGAACGTCGCCGACACCTTCGTTCGTCATCCGGTTTCAACCGAAGAAGACAAATCGGTCGTTCAAGCGGCTGTTCAGTTACTCCATAATCATCGCCGAGATATCGAAATATTAGCAGGGATGTCCGAACGGGGCGAAACTGTCAGTCCAGATGCGCTTTATATCCTAACCGCCAATGTATTAATGGCGACGTCAATGCTATATGCAAAATTCGGATCATCGAATAGCAGCAGCAGACTTAAAGATGTTAATCAGGCAGCCAAGGCGAGGTCAGCGAAAGCTCCATCGGCCCAAAAGAATTTACAAATTCAAAAAGAAGTACTTTCAAGACACATTGCCGACTGGGAGTGGGCTGCGGCTCATCCGCACAAAACGGCTGAGGCGATTTTAGAAGCCGTCAATCGTGACCTCATCCTCGCCAAGTACGGCAAGACGATCACGAGTCGGCAGTTGCAAAGCTGGATCAAGATGCACGCGAAAGCCAATCGCGGCTAATTCGGAAATCTCTAGAAGGATTTCCGAAACGCTTCAAACGCTTCCGAAGATTAGTTTGATTTACGGTCAGGCGACCCCTTCATAGACATATCTCCGCACAGACTGGTGCGGACAACCATCAGGTGCAGCCATGAACATGAATGTTCAGGCAGCGCAGGGAGACCTGCGTCTGTCGAAGGGTAAGCTTTTGCATCGTCGCAAGGATGTGCAGGACGCACTCTCCATCGGTCACGACACGTTTTACAAGCTGGTGGCGAAGGGCAAGCTGCGGACCGTTAAGATCAACACCGCTACCTTCGTGCCGGACGACAGCCTTCGCAGCTTCCTCGCCTCCCTCGAGACGGAGGCCGCTTGAGCGATGGCTAATAAAAATGAAGGCCGCGCGGCTCTGGCAAGCTGGCGGCCCTCGGGATGTCTTTCTCGGCAGAACGACATCTCTGAGATAGCGCAAATCAGCCTCCCCGTCCACAAGATCGCGCATCGTCTGCGGTGCTCGATCCCGGTCGCACAGCTCTACTCGGAGCTGAGCGGCGTCGGTTCGAGGGAGGCGCGCCCGTGACGGCAGACCTCCTCACCTTCCCGCGCCTCCGCAAGCACAAGCTTGAGGCCGACAGCGTCCGCTTGGGCTTCGACTTCAGCCAGTGGTGCGCCGAGCTGTACCGCGACGAGCGGTTCCTCCGGCGCGTCTACTTCGACACCTTGGACGATGCCCGAGCCGAGGTGGAGCGCATCCAGGCCAATGGTCTGCGGCGGCTGCCCGACGCGCAGCCCTACTGGACTGATGTCGCCTACGGCGAACTGAGCGGCGGTCGGTTCATTGACGATCCGGAGGACGCAGCATGACGGCCGGCACCTCGACCTTCGAGCGGCCGCCGAAGCCGCAGCTCCCGCCGTTCGCCGGACTGCCGGACCTCCCGGCGCTGCGTGAACTCAAGAGCCGCCCGGAATGGGTAGCGTGGGACTACTTCTGGAAGGAGAAGCCCCGGAAGTGGGACAAGCCGCCGGTCAACGCCCGCACCGGCCAGTTCGGATCCACCTCGGATCCGGACACCTGGGCTCCCTACGACGTGGCAGCCCGTCACGCTGCGCGAAACGGTCTCCCGGGCGTCGGCTTCGTCCTGTCGAAGGACGGAGTCGTGAGCGGTATCGATCTCGACGGGTGTCGTGACCGCGAGACCGGCAAGCTCCAGTCCTGGGCGCAAGTCGTGGTCGACTTCGCCGAGACCTACATGGAGGTTTCGCCGTCGGGCGAGGGTCTGCGCCTCATCGTCAAGGGCACGGCTAACTGCGTCGTCAATCACCCCGCCGGCGTCGAGATCTACGCCGACGGCCGGTATCTGACCATCACGGGCCAGCACGTTCCTGGCACGCCGACCGAGATCCGCGAGGCGCCCCGCACACTCGCGTACCTGACCGAGCGGGCCGAAGAGTTCGGGGCCGCCCAGCAGGCCGCGGCCGACCTCGCCCGGGAGCAGGAGCGCAAGAAGGCCGAGAAGCGAGCGCAGGAGCAGCCCAGGCAGACCACGAGCCAGCGAGCACAGCAGTCGGCGACCGGCGGCCGACATAGCCCGTTCTTCGGCGAACAGGAAAAGGACCCGTTTTGGCGGAACGTCAACGACCGCGCCTTCGCCAGCCTCGGGGCGTGGGTGCCGGTGCTGTTCCCCACCGCCTACCAGTCGAACAACGGCGCTTGGCGCGTGTCCTCTCATGATCTCGACCGTGACCTGGAGGAAGATCTCTCGATCATGCTGTCCGGCGCCAAGGATTTCGGCGTTCGAGACCAGGGCGATGAGAACGCCGGCAGACGTACTGCCATCGCCTTGGTGTTGGAGTACGGCAGCGTCGACACTCCCGCCGAGGCGGCGCTCTGGCTTTGTGATCGCATCGGTATCGCGCCCGAGAGCCTGGGCTGGCGTAGCGGCGCTCGGAACGAGAACGAGGCGCCCCGCCAGGACTCGACCGCCCAGGCCGAGCCACCGCCGGAGCGCAAGCGGATCCGGGCGACGCCCTTCGTCTACCGCAACCCGTCTCTGATCCCGCGGCGCGAGTGGGTCTACGGGCGGCACCTGATCCGTCGGTTCCTGAGCACCACGGTCGCCCCCGGCGCCGTCGGCAAGTCCAGCCTCGTGCTGGTCGAGGCCATCGCCATGGCGACCGGCAAGGCATTGCTCGGGGTTAAGCCGCCCCAGGCGCTGAAGGTCTGGTACGTGAACCTCGAAGACCCCTTGGAGGAGACCGAGCGCCGGGTCGCTGCAATCTGCCTGCACTACGGGATCGACGCACGCGAACTGGAGGGCCGCCTGTTCCTCGACAGCGGTCGCACGGCCGAGATCATCATCGCCACTCGGCAGCGGGACGGCGTGAAGATCGCCGAGCCGGTGATTGAGGATCTGACCACCAGCATGGCCGAGTATGAGATCGACCATCTGACGGTCGATCCGTTCGTCAGCTCGCACCGCGTGACCGAGAACGCCAACGACGAGATCGACATCGTCGCTAAGGCTTGGAACCGGGTGGCCGAGGTCGGCAACGCCTCCATCGAACTCGTGCACCACGTCCGGAAGGGGCACGCGGGCCAGGGCGAGTATACGGTGGAGGACGGCCGCGGAGCCGGTGCGCTTCTCGCGGCCGCCCGCTCAGCTCGCGTGCTCAACCTCATGTCGAAGGACCAGGCCGAGAAGGCCGGGATCCCGACGAACCGGGGCTTCTTCCGGGTCGACAACGGCAAGGCCAACCTCGCCCCGCCGCCGGATAAGAGCGACTGGTACCAGCTCGTGTCAGTGTCGCTGGGCAACGGGCCACCCGGCATCCTCGACTACGGCGATCAGGTCGCGGTGGTCGAACCGTGGGAGTGGCCCGACGCCTTCGAGGGCGTGGGCCCAGAGGACTTGCGGGCAGCTCAGTCAGAAGTGGCCGGCACGATCGCGGCCGGCGCTCGGTGGCGGCTCGACGTCCAGTCGCCGGACTGGGTCGGCATCCCGATCGCCCGGGCGCTCAAGCTCAACCACGACGACAAGGCTCACCGCAGCCGGATCAGCCGCATGCTTCGGGTCTGGATCGAGACCGGCATGTTCACGACGTACGAAGACAAGGACAAAAAGCACAGGATCAAGGAGTTTGTGGAGGTCGGCACCCATGCCTCAGGCGCCGGTTAATGACCGCCCCTCCACCCTGGAAGGTGGGGTAGGGCCAGGTGGAG